>CANCCJ010000106.1 GCA_947374535.1 Comamonadaceae bacterium
TTGCTGCCGACCCGCACTACCAAGCGCGCGGCATGATTCAACACGTGCAGATGGATGACGGCACGTCACTTGCCGTGCCCGGCATCATCCCCAAACTGTCACGCACGCCCGGCAGCCACCGACGCAACGCGCCCACGATTGGGCAAGACACGGATGCGGTGTTGAACGAAATAGGACTGACGCCTGCGCAAATTCAAGCGCTCAAAGACAAGGGCATCGTTGCGTGATGCCCTTGTTGTCTTATTCGATACGAATACCCGCCGCTTTGACCAGCTGAGCCGCCGACAAGGTTTCGGCATCCAGATATTTTTCAAACGCCTCTTGCTGCATGGGCATCGCGGCGGCGCCCAGTTTTTCCAGGCGTTCTTTGACCTCAGGCAAGGCCAAGACAGCCATCACACCGGCATGCACTTTTTGCACGATGGGCTTGGGTGTTTTCGCAGTAACAAACAAACCTACCCAGAAGGTGTACGCCGCATTGGGAAAGCCAGCCTCTGAGATCGACGGCACATTGGGTAACAACGGCGAACGCTGTGCTGTGCTGACTGCCAGCGCTTGCAAACGCCCACTTTGAATCAAAGGCAACGCCGACACCAAGGGGGCGAAGAACCAGTCGATGCGGCCCGATGCGGTTTCGGTCAGCGCCTCGGGCGTGCCGCGGTAAGGCACATGTTGCGCTTGCACGCCCGTGGCTACACGGAACTTCTCTGCGTTCATGTGGGTGGCTGAGCCGTTGCCTGCAGATGCGTAGTTCAACGCGCCGGGTTGGGCCTTGGCTTTGGCCACCAAATCGGCCACGTCTTTGTAGCCTTTGCTGGGTGACACCACGATCACATTAGGCAAACTGGCCAAGGGGCTAATGCCGTCAAAGTCCTTGAGCGTGTCGTAGCTGAGCTTGGGGTAGAGCGCGGGGTTCACCACATGGCCCGAGCTGTGCACGAGCATGGTGTAACCATCCGACGGTGCTTTGGCTACCAAGGCGGCGCCCACCGTGCCACCCGCGCCAGTGCGGTTGTCGATGACGATTTGCGCGCCCAACATGGGGCCGAGCTTTTCAGCCACCGTGCGCGCAATCACATCTGTGCCGCTGCCTGCAGTGAAGGGCACGATGAAGGTGATGGCTTTGTCTTTGGGCCACTCGGATTGCGCGAAGCTGGGCAATGCCGAGCCAGCGGCCAAAGCGGCGGCCCATTGCAAACTCTGTCGGCGTGTGAAGGGGGCGTGGTTCATGGTTTTGTCTCCTGTTGTTTCTATTCGTTTAAGCAGCGGGGGGATCAAAAGGCATGGCCAACAAGATCCGCGCTTCTTGCTGGGTGTGGTTGATGATTTGACGTTTCTCACCCGGCGCAAAGCGGCACGAATCGAAGGTGTGCAACACCTCGCGTGTCTCCACGCCGTCGAGTTCGCTCACCAGCGTGAGTTCGCCTTGCAGCACAACGTAATGTTTTTCAATCGGTGAGCCGTCGAGTGAGGTGTGGCCACCGGGCTTCAAGATGGACATGCCCATCCACAGCTGGACCGCAGGGCCAGCCTCGCGCCCTTGCAAGCGCAAACATTGCATGTCGAGGTGGTTGGGCGCGGCGTACTCAGGCGCTTGGTTGAGTCGGGTGATGTTCATGATGTGCTCGTGGGTTAAGGGTTAAGGGTTAAAGACCACGCGACGGCTGGCGCCGCTCAGCACCTCTTTGTAGACCGCCAGCACTTGGTCTAGAGAGAACACCGCATCTGGGCTCACGACAAAGGGGTGCAAGGTGCCCGCTTCAAAACCGGCGCGCATGGCTTCCATGCGCTCGTTGGTTTCAATGCAGTTGAGCGCCAAGGTGTCGATGCCCACATAGGTGTGCATGCCGCGGTAGAAGGTAAAGATGTCGAACGGCACGGGTCGCTCGATGGTGGAGATGAAAATTTGTGTCGCGCCCTTGGCCATCGCTTTGTTGGCCGCTTCAAAGTAAGGGCTACCTACGGTGTTGAAAACGATGTGAGCGCCTTTACCGTCGCTGAGTTCACGGATGCGTGCGGCCACATCTTCGGTCTTGGCATCGATGGTGTGCACGCCTGCTGATGGACCGTCCCATTCACCGCCGCCACGTCGCACGGCAATCACATGGGCGCCGGCTTGTGCGGCGAGTTGAACTGCCGCTTGGCCCACTTTGCCGTTGGCACCCATCACGGCCACGGTTTGTCCGCGTTGCGGCATGCCACTGCGACGAAAACCTTCATACGCGGTGATGAAGGGCACGCCCACCGAGCCTGCTTCTTCAAAGCTCAAGTTCTTGGGTTTCTCGCGCAAGGCAGCTTCAGGTAACACCAGCCAACCCGCGTGTGAGCCATCGCGGGTGATGCCGACATCACCGCCCGAGCCCCACACCTCTTTGCCTACCCAAGCATTGGGTCCCTCCACCACCACGCCCGCAAAGTCGCGGCCAGGTGTGCGTGGGAACACGGCTTGCGGCATGATGCCCAGCGCCGCTTTCACATCGCTGGGGTTCACGCCGGCGCTGCGCACGCGCACCAGGGCTTCGCCTTGTTTCAAGCTTGGCGGTGATTGCTTTTCGACGCTGGGTGCCAGCGCGTCAGCCGAGGCGGCTTTGGCGTTCACGCGCACGGCGCGCAAGTCTTCTTGTTGAATCGACATTCTGTGTATTCCTTATTTTTATC
The DNA here is from genome assembly GCA_947374535.1 of Comamonadaceae bacterium. Next base: position 2,659 of record CANCCJ010000106.1, read on the forward strand.
AAGCGCGGCTGGGCAAGTTCAGCATGGCGCGGGCTTCGCGTGGGTTGGCCAATTCGCCCCCCAAGTCTTCGATGATGCGTTTGGCTTTGGTCACCAACTCGGCGTTGCTTTTGGCGAACACGCCCTTGGATAAGAAGATGTTGTCTTCCATGCCCACGCGTACATGGCCGCCTGCAAACCACGCTTGCGCGACGATGGGAAACTCAAAGCGACCAATGCCAAAGGCAGACCAAATGGCACCTGCGGGCAACAGGCTTCGGGCGTACAGCAGGGTTTCGGGCGAGGACGAAAAACCGTATTTCACACCCGTCACAAAGGTCCACATGCCGGGGCCGTCGAGCGTGCCATCGGCAATCAGGTCACGTGCCAAATGCATGTCGCCAGAGTCAAAAATTTCTAACTCAGGTTTGACACCCGCCTCACGCATGATCTTGGCCATGATGCGCACATTGCGTGGCGTGTTCATGACCACATCACCACCGGAGTTCATGGTGTTGAGGTCCAGCGAGCACACATCGGGCTTCAGCACGCGCACATGCTCGACGCGCTTTTCGGGCTGTACCAAGGTCGAGCCGGGGGCTGCGACGCGTGGGTCGTCTACGCTAGGCACAAAGCGCCCGCCGGGGCCCGTGGTGAGGTTGATGATGAGTTCGGGGTTGGCGTGACGCACTTTGTCGAACACCTCGCGGTACAGCTCTAGCTCCATCGATGGCTTGCCCGTCTTGGGGTCGCGCACGTGGATGTGCACCGCGGCGGCGCCGGCTTCAGCGGCGCTCAAACACTCGTCTGCAATTTGCGCGGGCGTGACTGGCAAATGTGGGGTTTGGTCGGGCGTGGTGATGTTGCCGGTGACGGCGCAGGTGAGGAAAGTTTTTTGGCTCATGCGATGCTCTCTTTCAAATCAAAGGTGACGACCGCCATCGACCACGATGCGTGTGCCAGTGACATAGCGCATGGTGGTGGCGCAGGCTTGCACCACGGCCGCCACATCGTCGACCGTGCCCACGCGGCGCAGTGGAATGGTGGCCGCCGCTTTTTCGTTGAAGTCGGCGCCGCGGCCTGGTACAAAACCCGAGTCCACCACGCCAGGCGACACCGAGATCACGCGCACATGCGGGGCAAAGGCTTTGGCCAAGGCGTCGCCCACCACGTCGATGCTGGCTTTGGCTGCCACATAGGCCAAGTTGCTGCCGGTGCCGGTGAAGCCGGCGATGGAAGAAATGTTGACGATCAAGCCGTCCTCTGATTTTTTGAGCAAGGGCATGAAGGCGCGGATGGTGGCGATCACACCGCGAAAGTTGACTTTCAAAATATCGTCAATCAAGTCATCGCTCAAGCCATCCAAATCGGCAGCAGGCACGGCTTTTGTGAAGCCCGCGCTGTTGATGAGGATGTGCACCACGTCGCATTCAGCAGCGACTTGCTCTGCGACGGCCTTGAGCGTGGTGCTGTCGGTGATGGAGGCTCTGAATACCAAATGGCCAGAGCCAGGCAAAGCGGCCGCTTTGGTTGCAGCTGATTCCGGTGACTCTGAGTTGTAGAGCAACACGCAACGTGCACCGAGTTTGGCGAGGCGGTGTGCGCTGGCCAAGCCAATCGCGCCTGTGCCGCCGGTGATGACGGCCACGCGGCCTGTCAATGAGTCTGTGGGTTCAAAGCTGGAGGTCATAAATTCCTTGTTCTTATGGAGGCGAAATCAATCAGGGGATGGGTGGGTGTGGGAAGGTCATCTCGCCTTCGGTTAAGTGAAAGTCATGGGTCAGGCTGGCTTGAGGTTTGCCGTTGACGATGCGTTCTTCAAAGTTGCCAACCAAGGGAGCGGTCACACCAAACACGGGGTCGCTGGTGAGGTTGTCGTCGCCATCGGCAAACACTTGTGTGATGAGCGTTTTGTGGCCAGGTGTCGACACCATGAAGTGCAAATGTGCAGGGCGGTTGGGGTGGCGCAGTTGGGCGCGCAGTAAATCGCCGCAGGGTCCATTTGTTGGCACGGGGTAGCCCGCTGGCCGCACGGTTTTGAAGAAGTAGGCACCCTGTGCATTGGTTTTGAAGCGGCCACGCAAGTTCATATTCTCTTGCGCATCGTCTTGGTTTTCGTACAGGCCGACAGGCGAGGCGTGCCACACATCAACGGTTGCGTTGGCCAAAGGCTGACCGTCTTTGTCGTACACCACGCCGCGCACGTCGAGTGGCGTGCCGTGTGTGTTGCCACGCGCAATGTTGTCACCTGGTTCGCAAAACGGCGCATTGGCTCGCCAGAACGGACCCAGCAAAGCGGCGTGTGAGGCCGCTTCTGCCTGTGCGTGCGCATCATGTTGGGCGTGGTTGGCGGGGTTGTTGAGCACGGCCACCAAGGACGACACACCCAACAAGTCAGCCGCCAAGATCACTTCGTTCGTTTTCTCGCCTGTGGCTTGACCGATGTCGATCAAGAATTTCACAGCACGCTCGAATTCTTCTTCTGTGACCAGTGTTTCTAAGATGAACGCGTGTAGATGCGAGGTGAGCGATGCCATGAGTTCAACTAAGCGTGCATCCGGTGCGCGCGACATGGCTTGGATGACCAAGGGCAAGATGGACTCTGGCGTGGTGGGTAGCGCGATGGTGGGTGATGACATGAATAACTTCCTAGCTGGCGCGTGTGGGCTGAAATGTTTGCAACCGGTTGCAATTTGGTGCCATGATAGGTATGTCTCAGACAAAGCGAAACCACCACTTACCCTAATTTGTCGCTCAAGCGACCGGTTGCAATAAACTGACCCTTATGTCGCGTTCCTCTTCCCTGACCTTGCAAGACTTGGCCCAACACTTGGGAGTGCACAAATCCACGGTGTCACGCGCCATGGACGCCGAGCGTCGCCACTTGGTGGCCGCTGATTTGTTGCAGCGCATCGAGGCGGCGGCACGCGAGTTGGGCTACCGCCCCAACCTTGCGGCATCGGCTTTGAGTCGTGGGCGCTCCAAAACAGTGGGTGTACTACTGCCTGATATCACCAACCCCGTGTTCCCGCCTATCCTGCGCGGCATCGAAGACGCGTTGGACGAAGAGGGCTACTTCGCGCTCTTGGCCAACACCTTGCGCCCGGACAGCAGTGTGGATGCCGCGCAAGTCGCCATTGAGCGCATGCAAGCGCAACGCGTGGAAGGTTTCTTGGTGGCTACGGCCACGCGCGATGATGCGTGGTTGGAGCGTTTGCGCCATAGCGGCGCCCAAATCGTGCTGATTAACCGTACCGATGGGCGTGGCCATTTACCCGCGGTCATCAGTGACGACATGTTGGGAATGCGCTCGGGCGTAGACCATTTGGTGGCCTTGGGCCACCAACGTATTGCCCACTTGGCGGGCCCTGAGAGCTTGTCCACAGGTTTGGCGCGGCGTCTGGGTTTTGAGCAAGCCATGCGTGCGCACGGCTTACCCGCTAAAACTATCGCAGCGGCAGATGCCTATTCGGTAGAAAACGGCGAAGCAGCGATGAATGCCTTGCTGGCCAAACGCAGTAAAACGCATTTCACCGCTGTGGTGGCGGCGAATGATTTGATTGCGCTAGGGGGTTTGCAGGCATTGAAGCACGCGGGCTTGCGTGTGCCGCAAGATGTCTCGGTCATCGGCCACAACGACATGCCGTTGCTAGACCAGGTCAACCCGCCGTTGACGTCGGTGCGCATTCAACATTACGAGATGGGCTTCAGGGCGGCGCGCTTGCTGATTGACGCTTTGCGCGAACGCCCCGGTAGCCAAGAAGCCACGGTGGTGTTGCGTCCCCAGCTGGTAGTGCGCGCCTCCACCGCTGCGCCGAGTTCTGTCAAGGTTTAAGCGCGGCCCAATATGCGCAGTGCGTTGCGGCTCTCAATGGCAGTGAGGTCGTTCATGCTGAAGTCCATGGCCATGAGGCCTTTCACATGGTCGAGCGAGGTGCGGTAAGGGAAGTCCGTTCCAAACACCACTTGCGACACATCGACCAAATTCAGCAGCGACAGCAAGGCACCAGGGTGCGACGCTTGTGCGGTGTCGTAATAGAAGCTGCGCAAGGTGGGCAGCACTTGATCGCTCGGCAAGATCTTGCCGAAGTTGGCGTTGAGCTTGGGCAGCATGACGAGACGCTCCACCAAAAATGGCATGGTGCCGCCGGCATGCGAGAAGATGAACTTGATGTCTTTGCAACGCGTGGCCGTGCCGTTGAACAGCAAGCTGGTGATGGTGCGTGTGGTGTCCGTGGCGAACTCAATGGTCGAGCCGGGCACACCCTCTTGCAAGTTGTTGCAGCACTGCGTGTTGGATGGGTGTGTGTAGACGATGAGCTTGCGGCGGTTGATCTCATCCATGATGGGCGCAAACGCTTTGTCGCCCAACCACTTGCCGTTGTAGCTGGTGAGCATGGCAATGCCGTTGGCTTTGAGCACATCGCAGCTGTAGGCGATTTCGGCTAGTGCGCTGTCCACATCGAGCATTGGCAGCGTTGCGAAGAAACCAAATTGGGTGGGATAGTCGCGTGCGAGTTGCGCACCGTACTCGTTGCTGATGCGGGCCATGCGGCGCATGGTGGCTACATCACCAAAGCCTGCGGCAGGCGTGGTGGGCGAGGTGAGGGTGTAGGTGACGCCCGCTTGGGCCATGTCGTCCATCGTTTTGTTGAGCGACCAGTTGCGTGCCGGTGGCTCAGCCAGTTTGCGCGCCTCCAGCTCTTTCAAAAAGCCAGGCGCCCACACATGGTGGTGCACATCCACCAAAGCGCGCTTGGCAACGGCTGGCATGGGGGAATCTTTGGAGGTGGTGGCGCACGAGGGCAACACGGTGGCCGCGGTGGCCGTGAGCAAGCCTGTTAAGAAGCTGCGGCGTGGTGCGCAGTGGTTGCAAGAACTGTCGGTGGTATGAAACATCTAAGTTTCCTCATTGTTTGTGTTACTGCGTGAAGTCCACGCGGGTTGCCAACTTTTTGTTCATCGTAATTTCGTTGGCGATGACTTTGCTGAACTCAGCCGGCGTGGAGCCCACAGTGGCAAAGCCTTGTTCGGCAAAGGCGCGTTTGATATCGGGGTCTTCCAGCAGCTTGGCCACCTCGTTGCGAATGCGGTTGACGTACTCAGCGGATACACCCGCGGGAAACCAAAACCCATACCAAGGGGTGTAGACAAAGCCCTTCACGCCGGCTTCGTCCACGGTGGGTACATCGGGCAGCTCGCTCCAGCGTTGACGCGCGGTGATGGCCAAGGCCTTGAGCTTGCCCGCTTTGACCAGTGGTAACAATGCAGTCGGGGCCCCAATCACGAAGTCGATGCGACCTGCCACCAAGTCGTTGAGGGACTGACTCACGCCTTTGAAGGGCACATGGGTCATCTTCACATCAGCGCTGGCGCACAAGAACTCGCCCGCAAAGTGCATCACGTTGCCGATGCCGCCTGAGCCAAAGGTGTATTTGCCTGGGTTGGCTTTGGCATCCGCCAACAACTCCTTGAGGTTTTTCATGGGCAGGTCAGGGCGTGCGGCCACCACAAAGCCCACGCTGTTGGCCACCAAGGTGATGGGGGCGAAGTCTTTGATGGGGTCGTAGGGCAGACTGGCCGACACCACGGGTAAGCTGGCGTGGCTCGACGATGTGTTGAGCAACGTGAAGCCATCGGGCAGAGATTTGGCCACCACATCCGTACCAATTGCGCCGCCCGCGCCGGTACGGTTGTCGATTACCACGGGTTGCCCCAGGCGTTGCGCCAAGCGTGGGCCTAGCGTGCGGCCAATGAAATCCATCGGCCCGCCCGCGGCGTAGGGGATGACCATTTTGATGGGGTGCGTCGGCCAATCGTGCGCTGGCGCTGACTGCGCCTGTGCTTGCCATGTCCATAGGCAGAGTACGAGTAAGCCAAGACCATTGAGAAAACGCATGGATCACCTTTCACACTTGCAATTGAAGTGGGTGACGCATCCTATAGACGGGTGCGAAGCAAGCGAGTCACCATGGCTACACGCAAGTCTTGATGTGGTGACTGACCCGAATTTAAGGCCCCGCGAATTGCTCTGTGCCCACAATGCCAATCTTGGTCAGCCCTTGGCGCTGAGCGCTGGCCAGCACACCGGCCACGGCTTCGTACTTGGCTTTGCCTTGGGCTTTGATGTGCAACTCAGGCTGCGGCTCTTGGGCTTTGGCCTCTAGCAG
>CANCCJ010000107.1 GCA_947374535.1 Comamonadaceae bacterium
ATGACATCCACAGGCAACGTCAAAGTAATTTTGCGTTCCAGCTTTTCCAAAGTTTCAACGGTCACGGCCATGTGGTTTCTCCTAAATTGGCATGTTTAGCAGCGGCCTTTTGGCCGCTTGCTATGAATCAAGTGGTGCGCGGGGCGGGACTCGAACCCGCACATCCTTGCGGACGTCAGGACCTAAACCTGGTGCGTCTACCAATTTCGCCACCCGCGCGGGTTTCAAAATAACAACGGGTGGTCTGGGAAGACCACCCGCTTGAAATCGGTCAGCTTTGCATTTTAGACGGCTTTTCGACCTTAAACCACGCCGCGTACATAGCAGGCAAGGCAAGAAGCGTCAAGACGGTGGCCACAATCAAGCCGCCCATGATGGCAACGGCCATGGGGCCCCAAAATACGCTGCGTGTGAGCGGGATCATCGCCAGCACGGCAGCCGCAGCCGTGAGCACAATCGGGCGCAAACGCCGCACGGCGGACTCCACAATGGCCTCCCAGGCGGGGATGCCATTGGCGCGATCTTGCTCAATTTGGTCAATCAAGATCACCGAATTACGCTGAATCATGCCCATCAAGGCGATGACACCCAGCAAAGCCACGAAACCGAATGGGCGGTTGAGCGCCAACAAAGCGCCAGCCACCCCCGCCAACCCCAATGGACCGGTGAGAAACACCAACATGGCGCGACTAAAACTGTCCAACTGCAGCATCAGCAAGGTGAAAGTGATGAACAGCATCACCGGCATACCCGCAGAGATAGAGCTGGAGCCCTTGGAGCTTTCCTCCACAGCACCCGCCACTTCAATGCGGTAAGTCTGGGTATCGGTCTCCATCCACTTGGCTTCCAGCTTTTTCAGGTCTGGCAGCAATTGCTGCGTGACGGTCGCCCCCTGCAGGCCTTCGATGATGTCGCACTGCACCGTGATGGCGTATTCACGGCCTTCACGCCACATCACGCCCGGCTCCCACGAAAACACGGGTTTCACAATTTGTGTAGCTGGAATCATGCGGCCCGATGCCGTCGGAATGTAAGCATTGGTCAAGTCGCTAATGGCATCGCGCTCATTGAGGGGTTGACGCAACACGATGTCGATGAGTTTGTTGTCCTCGCGGAACTGCTCCACCGTCGAGCCCACCAACAAGGTGCGCATGGCTTGCGCGATCGATTGGCTGGTCACGCCCAAGGCGCGCGCCTTGGCTTGATCAACTTCTAGCCGCACCACTTTGACGGGTTCGTTCCAGTTGTCGTTCACGCCCCGCGTCGTTGGATTGGCACGCATTTGCGCCTTCACCTCGTCGGCACGGACGCGCAGCACTTTGGGGTCTGGCCCGACCACACGAAACTGCACGGGATACGGCACAGGCGGGCCGTTGGGTAACAACTTCACCCGCGCGCGCGCCTCTGGGAACTCTTGAGCCAACACAGCGGGCAAGGCCAAACGCAAGGATTCGCGACGCTCCAAACTGTCAGGAATCACAATGATTTGTGACACGTTGGTTTGCGGAAACACTTGGTCCAGTGGCAAGTAAAAACGGGGCACGCCCGAGCCAATCCACGAACTCACGGTTTGCACACCCTGCTCTTTGAGCAAACGCTGCTCTACGGCTTGCGTGATCGCTTCGTTCGCTTGGAACGCCGTACCTTCTGGAAACCACAAGTCCACCAAAATTTCAGGCCGGCTTGAGTCTGGGAAGAACTGCTGTTGCACGCGGCCCATACCCACCAAACCCAACACAAAAATCAAAATCGTGATGCCAATCGCTTTCCAGCGGTATTCCACACACCATGTCACCGCGGTGCGAAAGTGACGGTAAAAAGGACCATCAAACAACTCGTGCCCGCCGCCGTGTTCATCGTGCGGCTTCACTTTCAAAAGCAAGGTGCCCAAATAGGGCACAAAGTACACCGACACCCACCAGCTCAACAGCAAGGCGATGACGGTCACCGCAAAAATGGCGTAGGTGTATTCGCCCACCGTCGACTTGGCCATGCCAATCGGCAAAAAGCCCGCTGCGGTAATGAGCGTGCCCGTCAACATCGGCATGGCCGTCACCTCATACGCAAAGGTGGCGGCGCGCACGCGGTCATAGCCCTCTTCCATTTTGCGCACCATCATCTCGACCGCGATGATGGCGTCATCCACCAACAAACCCAGCGCAATGATGAGGGAGCCCAGCGAAATTTTATGCAGGCCTATCCCCCAATAATTCATCGCCAAAAACGTCATCGCCAACACCAGCGGAATGGTGATGGCCACCACCCAGCCTGGGCGCATGTCCACATACCAACCGTAGCGCCCGCCCTTGTGCAAGCCCAAGGCCACAAAGCTAACGAGCAACACGATCAACACCGCCTCAATCAGCACATGCACAAATTCGCCGACCGACTTCGCCACCGCTTTGGGCTGGTCTTGCACCTGAACCAAACTCACGCCCGCAGGCAACGTTTTTTCAATGCGTGTGGTGGCCACTTGCAAGGCCTGCCCCAAAGCGATGATGTCGCCGCCTTTGGCCATCGACACACCTAAAGCAATCACGGGCTTGCCTTGGTAGTGCACTTTCACCGTGGCAGGGTCTGTGTAGCCGCGCGTGACCGTGGCAATGTCTCCGAGCTTCAGCTCTTGGCCAGAGCTGCCACGAATAGGCATGGCGCGAAGCTGTTCTTCGGTTTCAAATTGCCCGCCAATGCGCACTTGAAGCATGTCCAAGGGGGCTTGCACCGTGCCTGCGTTTTCTACCGCGTTTTCTTGGCTCAACTGGTTCAACACGGCATTGACATCAAGACCGAGTTGAGCCAACCGTTTCTGCGGAATTTCAACGAAGATTTTTTCGTCTTGCACGCCAAACTGCTCGACCTTGGCTACGTCTTGAACGCGTAACAACTGCTGGCGCACATCGTCCGCAAATTTTTTCACCTCGGCTGGGGTGAAACCCGGCGCATCCAAGGCGTAGATCACGCCGAATACATCGCCAAACTCATCGTTGAAAAACGGTCCTTGCACGCCTTGCGGCAAGGTATAGCGGATGTCGCCAATCTTCTTGCGCACCGAGTACCAAACATTGGGTACATCGCTAGGCTTGGAAGAGTCTTTGATTTGGAAAATGATTTGCGACTCGCCCGGTTTGGAATAGCTGCGAATCTTGTCTGCGTAGGGCACCTCTTGCAGCGTGCGCTCAAGCTTGTCCGTGACTTGCTCCGCGACTTGTTGGGCCGTCGCGCCTGGCCAGTAGGTGCGCACCACCATGGCACGAAAGGTGAACGGAGGATCTTCGTCTTGACCCAACTGAAAGTAGGCGGCAACGCCCAAGACCATCAGCACAATCATCAGGTAACGCGTGAGGGCGGGGTGGTCTAGCGCCCACTTGGAGAGGTTGAATTTATCGTCCATGTTCAACTCACTTCGCCGCGCCAAAAATCGACACCTTCTGGCCCGCTGTCAGCACGTGCACGCCCGACAGCACCACTTGGTCGCCGCTCTGCAAACCAGCGGTCACCACCGCATCATTGCCATCGGCCGTGTTGACCTCAATTGCTTGCGCCTTCACCGTCATGGTTTGGGGGTCGAGCACCCAAACAGAGGTGGTCCCTGCCTCCATGCGCAACGCACTGGTCGGCAGCTTGATGCTGGGCTTCACGGCTGTTGTGGTCAGCGGCAAAGTCACCGTGACCGTGGAGCCCAAGATCGGATTGGCGTCCTTGGGCAAGGCCGCTTTGACCACAAACGTTCGCGTTATCGCGTCGGCGCTGCCAGAGACATCGCGCACCAGAGCTTCTTGGGTTTTGCCGTCGATCCACTGGCGCACCGTCACTTTCACACCCGTTTTCAACAAGCCTAGTTTGTCTTCGGCAACAGCAAACACCACATCGCGCGGGCCATCCAGAGCCAAACGAACCACAGGTTGGCCCGCAGCCACCACTTGACCCGCATTGGCATCCAACGACGTCACGATGCCTGCACCATCGGCCAACAAACGGGTGTAGCCCGATTGATTGCCCTGCACGGCACTTTGGGCCTGTGCTTGCTTCCATTGGGCTTGGGCAGAAATGTAGGCGGCCTCGCGACGCTGCAACTCGGCAGCACTGATGAAGCCTTGTGCAAACAAATCTTGGTAACGCTTGAAATCAGCCCCCGCCACATCGCGGTTAGATTGCGCGGCCACCAGTTGCGCCGCTGCAGCATCCGCAGTGACGCGATAGTCTTGCGGGTCAATCTGCGCCAACAGTTCACCCGCCTTCACTCGCTGCCCAATTTCAGCGGGGCGACTCAGCAATTTACCGCCCACACGAAAACTCAAGCTTGATTCAATGCGAGCCCGCACCTCGCCCGAAAACTCCAACTCAAACCCTGAGCCCGACTCCCCCACCGTCATCACCTTCACTGCGCGAACGGGTTCTTGAGGCGCCTCCCCTTTACCGCAGGCCGCCAAGCTAGCCAAAACAACGATAGCCAGCGCGAATCGCCACGCGGTGAAACCTGAATGAATCATAAAGTGCCTAATTTATTTAATGACTGATTGGTTATTAATATAGCCGATCTTGGTTTGCGGTGTGTTTACAAGGGCAAGCGACAATGTAGATAACTTATGTCAAGCATCGACCACTACGAAAATTTCCCAGTCGCATCTTGGCTTTGCCCTGCGACCTTGCGCCCAGCCGTTCAGGCTCTTTACCACTTTGCGCGCACCGCAGACGATTTGGCCGACGAAGGCCACGACCCAGCCCATCACCGCTTAGACGACCTCGGCCAATACCGGGCAGACTTGGAAAGCTGCCTGCGCAACACCCCAGCACCCAGCGTTCGCTGGCCGCACGTGTTTGGCCCCTTGCAACTTGCCGTCCAAACCCATCAACTGCCTGCTCAACCCATGTTTGACTTGCTCGATGCCTTTGAACAAGACGTGGTCTACACCAGCGTGGGCCAAGGTTACAGAAGCCGCGCCGAACTGCTGGACTACTGCCGCCGCTCGGCCAACCCGGTGGGCCGCTTGATGCTGCATTTGTACGGCGTGAGGGACGAGACATCACTCGCACAGAGCGATGCCATTTGCACAGCCTTGCAACTCATCAACTTTTGGCAAGACCGTGGCGACGACTTGCGCCGTGGCCGCGACTACTTACCCCAAGGCCACACGCTGGCAGAAGAACTTCGCTTTGCACGTGATTGGATGCAGCAAGGCGCGCCTTTGGCCCGCCGCGTGAAGGGGCGCGCAGGCTGGGAGCTGCGCGCCGTCATTCAAGGCGGTTTGTGCATCTTGGACAAACTCGATGCACGCCCAGAACCCGCCGATCACGCACAACTGGCACGCCCAACGCTGAAAAAGTTGGACTTTGTGCGCATCGTCTGGCGCTGTCTGCGCATGTAAGTCTGGGCGCAGCCCACATGGCGGTGTGCCCGATAATCTGGCAGACATGACACCTCAAGACTACGTTCAGCAAAAAGCCTCCGCGTCTGGCAGCAGCTTTTATTACGCCTTCCTCTTTCTGCCACCCAAACGACGCGCAGCCATCACTGCCTTTTACGCCTTCTGCCGCGAAGTAGACGATGTGGTGGATGAGGTGACCGACCCCGGCGTGGCCGCCAGCAAACTGGCGTGGTGGCACAACGAAGTGTGCCAAGCCTTCGCAGGCCACCCCAACCATCCCGTCACCCAAGCGCTGATGCCGTGGGTCGGCGAGTTCGGCATTGAAGAAGCTTGCCTGCAATCGGTCATTGACGGCTGTGAGATGGACTTGACGCAAACCCGCTACCTCGACTACCCCAACCTCACGCGTTATTGCCACTTGGTGGCGGGCGTGGTGGGCGAGGTCTCGGCCAAGATTTTTGGTCAAACCGACGCAGCCACCACCGCCTATGCGCACAAACTAGGCCAAGCCTTTCAGCTCACGAACATCATTCGCGATGTTGGTGAAGACGCCTTGCGGGGCCGCATTTATTTGCCAGTCGCTGAGTTGCAGCAGTTCGATGTAAAGGCCCATGAAGTTTTGAACCGCTTGGACTCCGACCGCTTCCAAGCCCTGATGCAATTCCAAGCCGCTCGCGCCCACAGCTTGTACGACGAGGCTTTGGCATTGTTGCCAGCGAACGATTGGAAACATCAAAAACCGGGCTTGATGATGGCCAGCATTTACCGCACCTTGCTGCGCGAAATCGAAGCTAAGAAGTTTCCGGTGTTGACACAACGCGTGGCTCTCACCCCGCTGCACAAGCTCTGGCTCGCTTGGAAGATGCAAGCGCTCGGTCGTTTCTAAATTTTTTTGAGCACCGTGAAGCAACTGACCATTGTTGGCGCAGGCTGGGCTGGTTTAGCTGCGGCTGTGGCGGCCACGCAAGCAGGCTGGCAAGTCACGCTGTTTGAAGCAGCCAATATCGCTGGCGGACGGGCGCGCAGCTTGCAAAAAACTTTTGCAGGCAAGCCGCTGGACAACGGCCAACATGTGCTGATTGGCGCGTACCGCGACACCCTGGCGTTGATGCGCACCGTCGGTTTGAACCCAGATGTGTTGCTGCAGCGCCTACCTCTTGATTTACGGTTTCCCGACGGACAAGGCTTGAGCTTGCCCGACTGGCCCATGCCGCTAAACCTACTCGCCGGCGTCGCCCGCGCACGAGGATGGCAGCTGAAAGACAAAGCAAGCCTGATTCAAGCATCGTGGCGTTGGCAACGTGGTGGGTTTGCATGCGACCCCACTTGGACTGTGGCACAGCTGTGTGACGACGTTCGCTTGAGCCATCGCTTGATGCAGCAACTGATTGAGCCCCTGTGCTTATCGGCACTCAACACGCCCGTCAACGACGCCAGCGCAACCGTATTTTTGCGCGTGCTGCACGACGCACTGCTGGGCGGCCGCGGCAGCTCTGACTTGCTTGTCCCCCGTGTCGATTTAGGCCAATTACTGCCTGAGGCTTGCTTGGGGTGGCTCAGCGCACAAGGCGCGCACATCCATCTGGGTGAGCGCATCAATCCAAGCGCGCTCGAAAAGTTGCATCAAGCCGCATCACCTGAACAAGCCGTGCTGTTGGCTTGCCCGCCTTGGGAAGCAGCGCGTTTGACCGCTGACATTGCTCCCAAATGGGCATATGCATGCGCAGACTTAACGCACACCGCCATTGCCACGGTTTACCTGCGTTGCACAGACCCTGGCTATGCAGGACTGCCACGCCCCATGATGGCATTGCACAGCGACGCCCAAGCACCTGCGCAGTTTGTGTTTGACCGTGGCGTGCTGAGCGATCAACCGGGCTTGTTAGCCGCCGTCGTCAGCGCCTGCGATGCCGAGCGCGATGAGGTGACGGAACAAGTGCAACACCAAGTGCGTGAACAGCTGGAATTGAGCCACCTAGACGTGGTGCAAACCGTGGCCGAAAAACGCGCCACGTTGGCCTGCACACCGATGCTGAACCGCCCAGAGCCATTAATTGCCGAAGGACTTTGGGCCTGTGGCGACTACATCAGCGGCCCCTACCCCTCCACCTTGGAAGGGGCCGTACGCTCAGGCCAACACGTGGTCACACAACTCTGCCAAGTGGCGGACCGTCAGCGGCTGGGGTGAGGCATGTGGCCAAGCGTGGCCTTGCGTGTTGATCCACGCCGTTTGCATGCCAGCGTTCATGGCTCCCATCACATCGGTATTGGCATCATCGCCTAGGTGCAACACCGATGCGACCGGAAGATTGAGTTGCGCTGCTGCCGCATGAAAAATGCGCGCATCCGGTTTGGCCACACCAAACGCACGCGCGCTGACCGATGCTTTGAAATAAGGGCCAGCTTCGGTAAGAAACACATCGGCGTTACCGTTTGATAAACCCACCAGCGGATAGCGCGCAGCCAAGCGTTCAAGGGCTTGCTGAACGCCGTCGTAAAGCTTCACGTTTTGGCGCTCTGCAAAGAACACGTCAAATGCGTCGTCTGCCAGATGCGTTGCATCACCGGCCCGCAGCAAACTCTCACGAATGGCTTCGCGCCTTAAAAAGCTCAGGTCGTGCGCTTTGTCTGCATGGCGGTGGTTGATTTCTGCACGAATGGCATGCTTGAACTCTGCTTGTGCACATAACGACGCCGTCTGTGGCGCATGAACAAATAACCAGTCTTGCAGCACCTGCTCGGCTCGCTTGATCGTTGGCATGATTGGCCACAACGTGTCGTCAAGGTCTAGGGTGATTGCTTGGATGTTGGATAAATTGATCATGGGTGGGCGAGAATACCCCATCATGTTCAAACCTGCCTTTAACCCCGAACCCCCTTTCTCCCACGGACAAGCGCCACACACAGCCGTGCTGCTGTGCAACTTGGGCACACCGGATGCGCCAACGGCCAGCGCCGTGCGTCGCTATTTGGCCGAGTTCTTGGGGGACCACCGCGTGGTCGAAATCCCGCGCTTGGTGTGGATGGCCATCTTGCACGGCATCATCTTGCGCGTGCGCCCTGCTAAATCAGCGGCCAAGTACGCCACGATTTGGACAGACGAAGGCTCACCCTTGAAGATCTGGACCAAAAAACAAGCACAGGCTCTGCAAGACGTTTTCAACGCCAACGGTGAGACCGTGACCGTGCGCTACGCCATGCGATACGGCAGCCCATCGATTGCCGCTCAACTCGATGCACTCAAAGTCGAAGGCGTCACCCGCGTGTTGATATTGCCGGCCTACCCCCAATATTCGGGCACCACCACGGCCAGTGTGTTTGACGCGGTTTACCACTGGGGCTTACGCAGCCACGTGCTGCCAGAGTTCCGCTTCATCAACCATTACCACGTCCATCCTGCCTACATCCAGGCTTTAGCTGAACGCG
>CANCCJ010000108.1 GCA_947374535.1 Comamonadaceae bacterium
GAAGCCAGCATGCTGCAACCGCATGACCCCACACACTTTGAACGTGTATTGCGCCAACGTGTGGCACACCCTGTCACACTCTGAGTTATGAAACTCAACGTTGTCCCTGCTAAAACTGGTTCGCTCTGGGTGCGTCAAGGCATTCGCGCTTTTTGGAAGCAACCCCTCGCACTCAGTGGCTTGTTCTTCATGTTCATGGCGTGCATGTCCGTCTTGTCCATGGTTCCTTGGGTGGGTGGTTTTTTTGCCCTGATTTTTCTACCTGCGGCATCTTTGGGTCTGATGGCTGCGACACGCGAAGTGGACTTAGACAAGTTCCCAATGCCGTTGATTTTGGTGGCGGGCCTGAGATCAGGCCAAGACGGCAGGCGCAAGATGTTGGTCTTGGGCCTGCTCTATGCCTGCGGCTTCATTGGCGTCATGGGCTTGTCTGCCTTGGTGGATGGTGGCGACTTTGCCAAGCTGTACTTGGTGGGCGGATCGCTCGACATGGACACCTTGATGAAACCTGAATTTCAAAACGCCATGTGGTTGTCGTTGTTGCTTTACATGCCTTTGTCCATGGTGTTTTGGCACGCGCCTGCACTCACCCATTGGCACGGGTTGCCCGCATTCAAAAGCATGTTTTTCAGCACGGTGGCATGCCTGAGTAACTGGCGCGCCTTTTTGGTGTTTGGACTGATGTGGTCATTCATCTTCTTGGGCACGACCTTGGGCATTACCCTTATCTCGGGTCTGATCGGCGACAACGACTTCGCCGCCATGGCCTTGCTACCCGCCATGCTGATGTTGGCGGCGATGTTCTTTAGCTCGACGTATTACAGCTTCAAAGGCTGCTTCACGTCAGACGTGATTTACGCCTGATCACACCTGCGTGAGCTTGGCCACACTCAGCGCCAGCCACTTGGTGCCGTGACGGGGGAAGTTCACTTGTGCACGGGCATCGTCGCCCACACCTTCAATGCTCACCACCGTACCCTCACCAAACTTGGCGTGGAACACCTGCACACCACTGCGCACCCAGGCGTTAGGGCCACTCGTCACAGGCGCTGCACGTTGAGGCACGGGCTTGGGTGCCACCGCCGTGGCCGCACCGCCGCCCCAGGCGTTGTTTTGCCAGCCGTTGTTGTTTTGCCAAGCATCACGACGCGTGGGCATGGCGTCGGCAAAGGCCGAGCGTGCCGGCGTGATCCACTTGAGTGTGTGCTCGGGCAGCTCTTCGAAGAAACGGCTTTTCAGGTTGTAGCGCGTTTGGCCATGCAGCATGCGGGTTTGCGAATGGCTGAGGTACAAACGCTTGCGCGCGCGCGTGATGGCCACGTACATGAGGCGGCGTTCTTCTTCAAGACCGTCAAAGTCGTTCATCGAGTTTTCATGGGGGAACAAGCCCTCCTCCATGCCCGTGATGAACACGCAATCAAACTCCAAGCCTTTGGATGCATGCACCGTCATCAACTGAATCGCGTCTTGACCCGCTTGCGCTTGGTTGTCACCCGACTCGAGCGCAGCATGCGTGAGGAAGGCGGCCAAGGGCGACAAGGTTTCGCCTGTGTCGGCGTTGATCATGGTTTGCGGTGTGGCGGGTGTGTTGCTGTCAGTGGCTACAGGCTCGCCGTGCTCGTCAATGGGCAAAGCCACCGCATCGCGGCCAAAGCCTTCTTGCGTGACAAAGCTCTCGGCGGCGTTGACCAATTCCTGCAAGTTTTCAATGCGGTCTTGGCCTTCGCGCTCACCTTGGTAATGCGTGATCAAGCCTGAGTGGTCGAGCAACAGCTCAATGATTTGGCGCAGGTTTTGGCCTTGCGTTTGTTCGCGCAGCACATCAATCTTGGCCACAAAGGCACTGAGGTTGGCGCCTGCTTTGCCTGCCACCGCCGTGACGGCATCGCTCATGGCGCAGCCCATGGCGCGCGAGGCGTCTTGCAGCTGTTCAATGCTGCGCGCACCAATGCCACGCGGCGGGAAGTTGACCACGCGCATGAAGCTGGTGTCGTCGCGTGGGTTTTCTAGCAAACGCAAATAGGCCAAAGCGTGTTTGATTTCAGCACGCTCGAAGAAGCGCAAACCGCCGTACACGCGGTACGGCATGGCGGCGTTGAACAGCGCGGTTTCAATCACACGGCTTTGGGCGTTACTTCGGTAGAGCACGGCTATTTCGCTGCGGTGTTGCACACCATTCGCACCATCGCCATTCTGGCCATCGCGCAAGAGTTGCTTCATCTCTTCCACCATCCATTGCGCTTCGGCAAAGTCGGTGGGCGATTCATACACACGCACGGGCTCGCCCGCGCCCTGCGTGGTGTGCAGGTTTTTACCCAAGCGGCCTTTGTTATGGCTGATCAGGTGGTTGGCACTGTCCAAAATGTTGCTGAAGCTACGGTAGTTTTGCTCGAGCTTGATTTGGTGCGTCACGTTGTACTCGCGCACAAAGTCGGCCATATTGCCCACGCGTGCGCCCCGGAAGGCATAAATACTTTGGTCATCGTCGCCCACGGCCAAGATAGCTCCGCCGCCGCCATCGACAGGGCCAGCGAGTTGTTTGAGCCACGCGTATTGCAGCTTGTTGGTGTCTTGAAACTCGTCCACCAAGATGTGCTGAAAGCGACGGCGGTAGTGCTCGCGCAGCGGGTCGTTGTCGCGCAGCAGCTCGTACGAGCGAAGCATGAGTTCACCAAAATCCACCACGCCTTCGCGTTGGCATTGGGCTTCGTACAGCTCGTACAGCTCCACACGTTTGCGGTCGTCGGGGTCGCGGGTCACCACGTCTTTGGGACGCAAGCCGTCTTCTTTGCAACCGGCAATAAAACGCATGGTTTCTTTGGGCGGGAAACGCTCGTCATCCACATTGAACTGTTTGCTCAAACGCTTGATGGCGCTGAGCTGGTCTTGGGTGTCCAAGATTTGAAAAGACTGTGGCAAGTTGGCCAGCTTCCAGTGCGCGCGTAAAAACCGGTTGCACAACCCGTGAAACGTGCCCACCCACATACCGCGCACGCTCACAGGCAACATGGCCGACAAACGCGTGAGCATTTCTTTGGCAGCCTTGTTGGTAAACGTCACCGCCAAGATGCCGCCCGGCGACACCTGCCCGGTTTGCATGAGCCACGCAATGCGCGTGGTCAGCACCCGCGTCTTGCCAGACCCCGCCCCCGCCAAGATGAGCGCATGTGCCTGGGGCAGCGTGACTGCGGCGGCTTGCTCGTTGTTGAGGCCTTGGAGCAAGGGGGATGTGGGGGGTGTGACCGATGCCGGCTGGGTGTCAAACCCGTCAAAAGAGTGCATGGGTTAATTTTAGGGTTTAGAATCAGCCACCGGGCCCAAGATTCTTGCGCTCGGTTTTTTTATGTCTGCCTTTTGCGGCTAAAAAAACCGGCCAAGCCAAGCGCTCAATCTTCGAACGTTTTATTCTGGAGCTTGGGAAATGGAAATTTTTGATTACGACAACATCTTGTTGCTGCCACGCAAGTGCCGCGTGGAAAGCCGCTCTGAATGCGATGCAGGTGTTGAACTGGGTGGCCGCAAGTTTCGCTTGCCCGTCGTCCCCGCCAATATGAAAACCGTGGTGGATGAAAGCATCTGCTTGTGGATGGCGCAAAACAATTACTTTTATGTGATGCACCGTTTCGATTTGGACAACGTCCAATTCGTGAAAGACATGCACGCCAAGGGTGTGTACGCCTCGATCTCTTTGGGTGTAAAAGCCCCAGATCGCGAAACCGTGGACACTTTGGCGGCTGCGGGCCTCACCCCCGAATACATCACCATCGACATTGCCCACGGCCATGCCGACAGCGTGCGCGACATGATTGGCTACATCAAAGCCAAACTGCCCAAGAGCTTTGTCATTGCGGGCAACGTGGCAACGCCCGAAGCCGTGATTGACCTCGAAAACTGGGGCGCTGATGCGACCAAAGTGGGCGTGGGCCCAGGCAAGGTGTGCATCACCAAGCTCAAGACGGGCTTTGGCACGGGCGGCTGGCAGTTGTCCGCGCTCAAGTGGTGTGCCCGTGTGGCGACCAAGCCGATCATTGCGGACGGCGGCATTCGCAGCCACGGTGACATTGCCAAGAGCATCCGCTTTGGTGCCAGCATGGTGATGATTGGTTCGCTATTTGCAGGCCACGAAGAGTCCCCAGGTAAAACAGTGGAAGTCAACGGCGAGTTGTTCAAAGAGTATTACGGCTCGGCGTCTGACTTCAACAAAGGTGAATACAAGCACGTAGAAGGCAAACGCATCCTCGAACCCGTGAAAGGCAAGTTAGCCAACACACTGGTTGAGATGGAGCAAGACGTGCAAAGCTCCATTAGCTATGCCGGCGGCACCAAGTTGATGGACGTGCGCAAGGTGAACTACGTCATCTTGGGTGGCGACAACGCGGGCGAACATCTATTGATGTAGACCTTGTGTGACGGCCCAATGTGGCCAATCAAAAAGCCTGCCTGCTTGATGCACGACAGGCTTTTTTTATTGCGTTTACTTGTGCAATAACTCAAGCGCCAGCGCGTGTAAACGATGGCCAGGTTGCGTCAAAGCCTCGACGATGCTGAAGTGCTGCAAGCCCTCTAAGGCCTCAGCCACGGGCACGCGGTCTTTGCCCCATGACTGTTGAATCAACAGATTGTGACGCAAGAACTCTTCGCTCTCAATGCCACCGGCCACGCTGTAAAGCGTGCCAAGCTTTGGCGCGGGCATCCAAGCGGGACTGTTACGAATAGCCTCTTGCTCGGTCAAGCGCAGGCTGTCTTTGAGGTACGGCGTGGCGCGCACCGATTCCAGCTCATACAAGCCAGAAATCGATAAGGCTTTAGTCACCAAATGTGCAGGCAAATCAGCAGCGTAGGCAGGCCAATCACAAGCCAGCAGCATCGCCACCAACTGTCCGCCCGCAGAATGGCCCACCAAAGTAATCTGGCTGGGGTCACCGCCAAAGCGGTGAATATTGCGCCACACCCAAGCCACGGCTTTGACCATTTGCAGCGCAATGTCAGACACGGTCACCGCAGGGCACAAAGCGTAGTTAGGCACCACCACACATGCGCCTTGCGACGTGAAGGTGGGCGCAATAAAGGAATGGTCAGCTTTGTCTAACGCACGCCAGAAGCCGCCGTGAATGAACACCACCACTGGCGCCGCATCTTTCGCCTTGTCGCTGGGAAAAATATCCAACGTTTCATTGAGTCCACGGCCATAGGCCACGTCTTGAAAGCAACGCTGCGTGGCACGCGTATGTGCAGAGGCTTCATGCCAATACGCAAAGTGCGCCGCATGCTCGGGCACCAAAGCGCGGTTGTTATACATGCGGTCATACCAAGCACCGTCGCGTTGGGTCATAGCTTTTTCTCCAGAAGAATTTGCACGCTGGTCCAGCTTGTATTTTTGGTGTTGCTGTTTTCAACCACACCGGCACTGCTGTACACACTACCGGTGTTGTAGTGGCGTGGGTCGAGGTTGCTCAAGGTCAAACGCCAAGCCGTGCTGCCATCGACACGCCACAAACCATAGACATCCATCACGCGTTTTTGCGACAGGGTTGTCAATTGCTCCGCGCTTAAACGCGTGGTGTAGCCAGGGTTGTAGTTGAGGTTACCGCCAACGGTGACAGGCACAGCTTTCAGTCGGTAGTCCGCGCCCAAGTTCGCAGTCATGTCGGGTTGCTGATCAAGTCGGTTGTTAGGGCCATCAATGCTAAGCACACGCGAACGGTAAAAGCTCACATTACTTCGCAAGTCCACATGGGGTGCATCTGCGATCCATTGGTCCATGCGAAATTTGGCTTCTAACTCCACACCTTCCGTGATAGCTTCGCTGATGTTTTGTGGACTCGATAACCAGCGCGACATGCCTGGCATACCTGGCACAGGGCCATAACTGGTGACATTGCGAATCAAGTTCTGAACACGGCGATGAAAGGCACTGGCACTCAACACCCCGCCTTGCGGTAAGTAGCGCTCAACAGCAACATCCAGGCCCGTGGCAATTTCTGGCTTTAGGTTGGGATTGCCAGAGACATCCGGATTGGTGGCACTGTTGTCATCGCGCGTGTAAGTCCGGCGCGCCAACAAAGAGGGCATGGTGGGCGTTTTAAAGCTACGGGTGAGGCTCATGCGGACCTGATCGCGGCTATCAGGGTCGGGGCGCCACATGGCGTGAAGCAAGGGTGTAAACACACTGTTGCGGTTGGTCACATCACCCATTGCAGTATTGCCCTGCGTGGTCAAACCTTCGTAGCGTGCGCCCAAATGTGTCGCCCAGTGCGGCGTGAGTTGCCACTCGTCTTGCGAGTACATGGCATAACGCATAGAACTGGCTTGGTAATCGGCGCTGCCTGGAATGGCTTGGTAGGCCCCCACCACTTCTTGCGTGCGGCGCACTGACTCCATCTCTGCACCGCTCACCCACTGATGACCACCGCCCATCACGTTCGTGTACTTACCACTCAAGTTGGCCGAACGGTCTTGCACATGCGAGTTTTCGGTTGCACTTGGCAGCAACAAAGGATTGCCAGAGGTTTGTTGAAATTCGTTGTGGCTATTCCACCCGCCGACATTGAACTTCCACTCCATGTTGCTATCTTCGGAAAGCTTGCGACGCCATTGCCCATTGAGACGCGCAATCGCAAAGTGGTTGTCGTTGTCCGTACTCGCAGTGGTGCTGCCGTTGACTAACGGCAAGTAGCCCGTTGAAGTTTGGTATGCGTCAATGCGGCCAGATGTGTTGCCTTGCGACAGTGCCACAAATGGCATCAGGGTAAAGGTCTCGCCAGGATCGCCTTTGAGCTGCAACCGCGCTGTGGCATTCAAACCCTCGCGCGTGTAATGGGAGTCGCTGTTGCGTGAACGGCTCGTATAACGAGACTGCGTTGCATTGCCCCCCGTAGCCGGAATCTCATCACGCATTAGGTCATTTTCACTGTGGTCTGGTGCGGCATACCGATTGACCGACAGTGTGTAGTTTGCCGTCCACTGCTCCGAGTCGTGGTACTTCACCAGCGAGGCGGTAGGCGAGGCATAACCGCCCTGAAATGAGGAACCCGCTTTCAACTCGGTGGGCATGCCGCGTCGGCCTTCGCGCGTGATGATGTTGATGGTGCCTGCAATTGCTTGTGCACCTGTTTCAGCCGTAGGTGCGCGGTAAATTTCGATGCGCTCAACCATCTCTGGCGTGAGTGACTCCACGGAGAAGCCTGGCGGCACACGTTGACCATCTAACAAAATTTGTGTGTAGCCCTGACTCAAGCCACGCATGCGTATGCCACCGCCACGTCCAGGTGCACCACCCAAGGTGATGCCAGGCATGCGCTTCAAGATCTCACCAAGGTTGGCGTCACCTTGCCGCTCAATTTCTTCACGACCAATCACGATTTTGCTGGCGGTCGACTCACGGCGCTGCTGCGTGTCGTTGTTGCGGCCACTGGTAATTTCAATGCGACCCATATCTGCTGAGGGTGTCGTTGCTTGTTGAGCCAAAGCAGCCGTCGCGCTTAGCGCAAAAGGCACAAAAAGCGTACGATAAAAAGTCGATATATGCATATTAAAAAGTTTACCGAGGTATCAATACCCTTGCCGTGTAAAGTTCGGGTTTTATTTTTCCTGCAAGTTCCATGAGCCAAGCTGCTGCGCCACACGCCTACGAAATTAAAAGTGCCTCCTTGCCCTTGGTGTCTTTTCTACTCAAAAATCCTGACACGTCGGCCCTGCAAGCCGATATGGCCCGCCGCTTGGGTGCTACCCCCGGCTTTTTCGATAACGACCCCGTGGTAATCGATTTAAGCGCACTCGAAGACCCCCACAACCATCTCGACCTGCCCTCGGTCTGCCTAATGCTGCGCACGCACCAAATGCTGCCTGTGGCAGTTCGGGGCGCAAATGAACACCAATTAGCTAATGCACGTAATGCAGGCTTGTTTGAAGCAAGTGACTTGAGCATCCAAGCCCCCACCACCCCACGCGTGGAAACCGTGGTGCAAGAAGTGATTCGCGAAGTAGAAGTGGTGCGCGAGGTGCCAACTGGCAATGGCTCAGCCCTGGTCATCGACAAGCCACTGCGCTCTGGTCAGCATGTGTATGCCAAGGGGCGCGACTTGATCGTGCTGGCCATGGTCAATCCGGGCGCAGAAATCATGGCCGATGGTCATATTCATGTCTATGCACCGTTGCGAGGCAAAGCCATTGCAGGGGCTCGGGGTGACGCGCAAGCGCGCATCTTCACCTCATGCCTAGAAGCCGAGCTGATTTCGATTGCAGGCACTTACCGCACCAGCGGGGACGCACCGATGCCAGCAGATGTGGCTGGCAAAGCCGCGCAAATCAGCCTTCAAGGCGATAAGTTGGTGATGCAAGCACTGTAAAATTGCGAATTAATTTTTAGAACAACCTAGGGCTTTTTTCATGACAAAAATCGTGGTGGTAACTTCTGGCAAAGGCGGCGTGGGCAAGACCACAACCAGCGCCAGTTTTTCCTCTGGCCTCGCTTTACGCGGCTTCAAAACGGTGGTCATCGACTTTGACGTCGGCTTGCGTAACCTCGACCTCATCATGGGTTGCGAGCGTCGCGTGGT
>CANCCJ010000109.1 GCA_947374535.1 Comamonadaceae bacterium
GTCACACCCTGCGATGGCGGTGAACTTGGATGCGTGTATCCAATGCAACCGTTGTGTACGTGCCTGCCGCGAAGAACAAGTGAACGATGTGATTGGCTTCGCCCACCGTGGTGCGCATTCTCAAATCGTGTTTGACTTGAACGATCCGATGGGTCTGAGCAGCTGTGTCGCTTGCGGTGAGTGCGTGCAAGCATGTCCCACGGGCGCGCTAATGCCGAAGACGCAATTGGGCTCGCAAGTGGTGGATAAAAAGGTGGATTCGGTGTGTCCATTTTGCGGTGTGGGTTGTTTGCTGACGTACAACGTCAAAGACAACCGCATCGTCAGTGTGGAGGGCCGTGATGGCCCGGCCAACCACAACCGGCTGTGTGTGAAAGGCCGTTTCGGGTTTGACTACATCCACAACCCCCAGCGATTGACCGTGCCTTTGATTCGCAAAGCTGGTGTACCTAAAAACCCAGAAGCCTTGAATGAATTGAACATGCATGCCGCCGATTGGTCGCAGGTGTTTCGCCAAGCGACTTGGGAAGAGGCCCTAGATCTGGCAGCGACGCAGCTCAAACATTTGCGCGACACGCATGGTAAAAAAGCGTTGGCGGGTTTTGGTTCTGCCAAGGGCAGCAACGAAGAAGCGTATTTGTTCCAGAAGTTGGTGCGCACCGGCTTTGGCTCTAACAATGTGGACCACTGCACACGCTTGTGCCATGCATCTAGCGTGGCCGGTTTGCTAGAAGGTGTTGGCTCTGGGTCAGTGACCAACCAGGTGAATGATGTCGAGCACTCTGACTTCATCTTTGTGATCGGT
The DNA here is from genome assembly GCA_947374535.1 of Comamonadaceae bacterium. The sequence goes on from CANCCJ010000109.1 coordinate 806, forward strand.
TCCAACCCCACATCTAACCATCCTGTGGCCGCCACATGGATGAAGAACGCGGCCAAGCGAGGCGCCAAAATTGTGGTGGCCGACCCCCGTGGCACAGACCTAGGTAAATACGCGTGGCGTGCGTTGCATTTCAAGGCCGACACCGATGTGGCCATGCTCAATGCCATGTTGCATGTCATCATTGAAGAAGGCTTGGTAGACGAAGCATTCATTCATGACCGTGCTAACAATTACGAAGCACTCAAGGCCAACGTCAAAAATTTCAGCCCCGAGGCCATGGCGCCTGTTTGCGGCATCGCTGCGCACACGCTGCGCGAAGTGGCGCGCGCCTATGCCACGGCCAAAGGCGCCATGATTTTGTGGGGCATGGGGGTGAGCCAACATGTACACGGCACAGACAACGTGCGTTGCTTGATCGCCTTGTCATCCATCACGGGGCAAGTGGGTAAACCGGGCTCGGGCTTGCACCCATTGCGTGGACAAAACAATGTGCAGGGAGCGAGTGACGCGGGCCTTATTCCCATGATGTTTCCTAACTACCAGCGCGTCATCCATGCGGATGCCCACGCTTGGTTTGAAAATTTTTGGAAGACGCCGCTCGATGACAAGCCCGGTTACACCGTGGTGGAAATCATGGGCAAGATCTTGGCCGATGAGACCGACCCGCACAAGATTCGTGGCATGTACATCATGGGCGAAAACCCCGCCATGAGCGACCCCAACCTGAACCATGCCCGCCACGCTTTGGCCTCTTTGGATCATTTGGTGGTGCAAGACATCTTCATGACCGAAACGGCCTGGCTCGCCGATGTGGTGCTGCCTGCCACGGCCTGGCCCGAAAAAACAGGAACCGTTAGCAACACCGATCGCATGGTGCAACTGGGTTTGCAAGCGATAGACCCGCCGGGCGACGCGCGTGCGGATTTGTGGATCATCCAAGAAATCGCAAAAAGGATGGATTTAACTTGGCACTACCAGGGCGAACACCACGGCGTCGCCGAGGTGTTCGACGAAATGCGACAGGCCATGCACGCCGCCATTGGGGGCATCACTTGGTCGCGTTTGCAACGCGAATCGAGCGTGACCTACCCTTGCCTCACGGAAGATGATCCCGGCGAACCGACGGTGTTCAAGCACCACTTTGCCACCGACGATGGCCGTGTGCACTTGGTGCCGGCAGGTTTGATCTCAGCCAATGAACAACCTGATGCGCAATACCCGTTTGTCCTCATCACAGGTCGCCAGCTGGAGCATTGGCACACCGGCAGCATGACGCGTCGCGCCACGGTGCTGGATGCCATTGAGCCCATCGCCACGGCTTCGATGTGCCGTGCGGACCTGCAAGCCCTAGATCTACAAGCGGGCGATGTGGTTACCGTGGCCTCGCGTCGCGGCCAAGTGACATTGCGTGTGCGTTTGGATGAGGGCACTCCACAGGGCGCGGTGTTCATTCCGTTCGCCTACCAAGAGGCCGCTGCGAATTTGATGACCAACCCTGCTTTAGACCCTTTTGGCAAGATCCCAGAGCTCAAATACTGCGCCGTGTCTGTTGAAAAAGGAGGCACATTGGCCCATCCTGCTGGATTCAAAATCTAAAGTTTATGTCAGCGCACCATCATTCAATTTGGTGCGTTCAGTCAGCTAACTTGCGCTTTGCGTCATCGATCGCCAGCTTGACCAGCCTCTTATGTTCTTCTAGCGCTTCGCGGTGTGTTTCAAAATTCTGAAGCATCACAAAGCTGCCTTCAGGTAGCAGAGCCAAGGCTTCGTAAGAGATGGTTTCGAAATGTTGGTTTCTCTCAATCACGTACCAAGTGTTTTGAAAGTTCATTCGTGTGCCTGCAAGTTAAATGTTTTGAACGCCCCCATGAGTGCTTGACGCCCCTCTTTTGTTAAGGTGGACTGGGGTGGGCGCACACGCTCCCACGCTTCTGCACGGTAATGCATTGAGAGCATCAACTTCAGCGCGGCAATCGCGGGGTAATTGCCTAAGAGGGTCATCAACTCCACCACCCGATCGTCCGGTTTTGCGATTTTCATACCTGCAATTTGTGTCGCACTCTTCACCGCCTCATTGGCCATGAGGTGCTGCACGATGTTGGGAATCACATTGGCTAATGCAGAAACGCACACAGTCGGTTTAAGGACAGACAAGTTGGGTTCATGTGCAGAGGCAATGACAATTTCTGTCCCAAACGAACGCATCAAATCCACCGTGTGGTTCACATGGATGTCTTGATCGACCATGCCAACAAAGATCAGGGGGTGCGTCTTTCTTAAGTCAGTCAGCGCGACCTCTGGCAAATCTGCGCAATGGTTGATGCCGCCCAGCTGATGAATGAACAGTTGCCAACCATTCAGATTGACTTGTTTGATCAGTTGATCGAAATAATCGAACAACGCAATATGACTAAAGGGCTGCCCATAAAGTGGTGCTGAGACCAAAAAACGTCGTACGCCTTTTTCATAGGCCTTGCGAATGAATTGCGCAATTTCGATGAATGAAGAAGAGTGAACACCGAGCAAAATATTTTGTGCCTCAACGCCTGCCGCAATGACGTGTGTGACGGTTGATAGTTTTTCATCCACAGAAAAAGATGAGCCCTCACCCGCATGACCAAAAAGCACAAAGTTCTCTAAACCCTTGGCGCACAAGTTGCGTAAATGGGCGCAGAGTTTGGCCTGGTCAATGTTTAAATCTTCCTGAAGTGGCACCAGCACATCAGGCCAAACGCCGTGAAAATTTGTTGCACTTAAATTGTTGGGCATGGCTTGCTTTCAAAACGAAGGTCACACCTTACCGCAAATCGCGTAAAAGCCTTCAATTTGGGCCACCATGATGCGTTTACTTTTGTGCGTGGTAGCTGGTCACACGTTCGACTTCGTTTTTAGAACCCAAGACCACACTCACACGCTGGTGCAGCTGCGTCGGTTGGATTTCCAAGATGCGCTGCAGGCCGTTGGTGGCGCTGCCGCCCGCTTGTTCAATCAGCCAGCTCATGGGGTTGGCTTCGTACATCAAGCGCAGCTTGCCGGCTTTGCCAGGTTCGCGTTTGTCCCAGGGGTACATGAACACACCGCCGCGTGTGAGGATGCGGTGCACGTCGGCCACCATGGAGGCGATCCAACGCATGTTGAAGTTTTTGCCGCGTGGGCCTTCTTCGCCTTGCAAACATTCGTCGATGTAGCGTTTCACGGGCTCGTCCCAGTGGCGCATGTTGCTCATGTTGATGGCGAACTCTTTGGTGTCCGCAGGGATCTTCACGTTTTCTTGCGTCAAGACAAACGAGCCTTGCTCGCGGTCCAAGGTAAACATGGCCACGCCGTCGCCCACGGTCAACACCAAGGTGGTTTGGGGTCCGTACACGCAGTAGCCTGCGGCCACTTGTTGTGTGCCGGGTTGCAAGAAGTCGTCTTCGCTGACGCCTTTGCTGGGGTCTACTTTTTTGAGCACACTGAAGATGGTGCCGATGCTGACGTTGACTTCGATGTTGCTAGAACCATCGAGTGGGTCAAACATCAACAGGTATTCGCCTTGCGGGTAGCGGTTGGGCACAACGTGGATGCTGTCCATTTCTTCGGACGCCATGGCAGCCAAGTGGCCACCCCATTCGTTGGCTTCAATCAGCACATCGTTGGCGATGATGTCGAGTTTCTTTTGCACTTCGCCTTGCACGTTCTCGCTGCCCGCCGAGCCCATGACGTCGCCGAGTTCGCTGCCCAAGGCACCTTTGTTAACGGCGTGGCTGATGCTCTTGCAAGCGCGGGCCACGACTTCGAGCAACAAACGCAGTTCAGACGGGATGAGGCCTTTGGCACGTTGTTGTTCGACCAGATAGCGGGTGAGAGAGACACTCATGGCAAGTCCTTAGTTGGAGAGCGCACGCGAAACCACTTCGCGCACGTCGTTGCTTAAATCGGTTTTGGCAGCGACGCGTTTGATGGCTTCGTGCGCAGCCGTGCGGTAGGGCTCGGCCAGTTTGGACCAGCGGTCCAAGGCGCGCGCCAAACGGGCCGCAACTTGGGGGTTGATGGCGTCAAGCTCCAACACGCGTTCGCTCCAGAATACATAGCCCGCCGCATCGCTGCGGTGGAAGGCGCCGGGGTTGGCGCTGCAGAAACTGAAGATGAGGCTGCGTGCGCGGTTGGGGTTCTTGATGTGGAAATCAGGGTGCAGCATGAGGTTGCGCACCAGTGACAAGATGTTGCCACCACGGTCGGTGCTGCCTGCTTGCAGGGCAAACCATTTGTCCATTACCAAGGCTTCGCGTGAGAACAGGTTGTAGAAGCGTTGCAGGGCATCGCTTGCCAGCGCGTGACCCGCACTCACCAAAGCGCTTAAGGCATTGAAGCGGTCGGTCATGTTGTGTGCGTCTTTGAAGCACTGGTAGGTGCGGCCTGGCCACACCACGTCACCGGTGCTGCGTGCGTCTAAGCACAACATAGTGAGAGCCATGCCACTCAAGGCGCGGCGACCACTCGACACGGGGTCGGGGCTGAAAGCGCCGTTGTCGTTGTGGGTTTCAAACGCCCATGCCCAGTCGTCGTGCAACTCGCGGGCGAGTTGGGCACGCATGGCTTCGCGCACGGCGTGGATGCGTTGTGGCTCGACCACATCGAGTTGTTCTGCCATGTAGGTTTCAGAAGGCAGGGTGAGCACCAGCTCTTTGAACGCGGCATCGAGTGCCGGGTTGCGTAGCACGGTGCGCAGGGCTTGCACTAGCGCCGCGTCCAAGACTTGCGTTGGTTCGGTGTTGGCGTTGACCGTCGAGAGCGCCGCGCTCAGACACAGGCGTTGCGCAGCTTCCCATTGGTTGAATGGATCTGTGTCGTGCGCCAAGAGCGTGAGCAGCTGTGTCGATGTGAAGTCTTTTTCTAGCACCACGGGTGCGCTAAAACCACGCAAGAGCGATGGCACGGGCACTTCGTCGATCTGCAGCGACAGGTCTTTGAACTCAAAGCTTTGTGTAGCTTGCGTCAACACGAGCAGCTGGCTAGGCAACACCTCGCGGCCATCGGCACCCAGCAAGCCAAATTGCACGGGAATGACAAAAGGCTCTTTGTGCTCTTGGCCGGGGCTAGGTGGGCAGCTTTGGCTGAGTGTCAGCTTGTAAGTGTGTGTGTCGGCGTGGTAGCTGCCTGCCGCTTGCACGCGGGGTGTGCCTGCTTGCGCGTACCAACGCTTGAACTGTGCCAGGTGTGTGGCCAAGGCTGAACCGGGGTTGGCATCGGCAATCGCTTGTGCGAAGTCGTCGCAGGTCACGGCTTGGCCATCGTGGCGTTCGAAGTAAAGCGACATGCCTTTGGCGAAACCTTCACGACTCGTCAAGGTTTGCATCATGCGCACCACCTCGGAGCCTTTTTCGTAAATCGTGACGGTGTAGAAGTTGTTGATTTCCACATAGCTGTCAGGGCGCACGGGATGGGCCATGGGGCCTGCATCTTCAGGGAACTGCGCAGTGCGCAGCAAGCGCACGTCTTCGATGCGCTTGACGGCTTTGGCTGAGGCCGCAGCTTGTGCGTTGTCTTTCAAAGCTTCAGCCGCCAAGTCTTGGCTGAACTCTTGGTCGCGGAAAACGGTCAGGCCTTCTTTGAGCGAGAGTTGGAACCAGTCGCGGCAAGTCACTCGGTTGCCGGTCCAGTTGTGGAAGTATTCATGGCCGACCACGCTCTCAATATTGGCGTAGTCCATGTCGGTGGCGGTGGCGGAGTTGGCCAACACAAACTTGGTGTTGAAGATGTTGAGGCCCTTGTTCTCCATGGCGCCCATGTTGAAGTCGCTGGTGGCGACGATCATGAAGCGCTCCAAATCGAGGCTCAAGCCAAAGCGCTGTTCGTCCCATTTGATGCTGGCCATGAGCGAGTTCATGGCATGCTCAGTCTTGTCCAAATCACCCGAGCGCACAAACACTTGCAGCAAGTGCTCTTTGCCCGACGGCGCTTTGACGCGCTGTTCGCGGCACACAAACTGACCTGCCACCAAGGCAAACAAGTAGCAAGGTTTTTTGTGTGGGTCGACCCACCGTGCAAAGTGGCGGCCGTCTTCCAGTGTGCCTTCGTCCATCAAGTTGCCATTGCTCAGCAAGACGGGGAACGCCTTTTTGTCAGCACGCAGCGTGACGCTGTAGTGCGACATCACATCGGGCCGGTCCAAGAAATAGGTGATGCGGCGAAAGCCTTCAGCCTCGCACTGGGTAAAGAACGAGTCGTTGCTCACATACAAACCCATGAGCTTGGTGTTCTTCGCAGGGTTGCAGGTGGTGAAGATTTCCAGATCAAACGCCTCGTGGCCCTCGGGCAAGTTTTCCAGCACCAACTGGCTGCCGTCCATCTTGAACGAGGTGCCTTGGCCGTTGACCAACACGCGTGCGAGGTTGAGCTCGTCGCCATCCAAACGCAGGGGTTGAGCCGCCACGTCGGGGTTGCGGCGCACGGTCATTTTGTTGAGCACGCGGGTCTTGGCGGGGTCAAGGTCAAACGTCAAATCGACGGTGTCAATCCAAAACGCGGGCGCTGTGTAGTCGGCGCGTTGAATCAATGGGGCTGTGCCTTCGCGGAACATAGTTTTCCTTAGATACCTTGCTTGAGTGACGCTTCGATGAAAGCATCGAGGTCGCCGTCCAAGACTTTTTGTGTGGCCGAGACTTCAACGTTGGTACGCAAGTCTTTGATGCGGCTGTTGTCCAGCACGTAGCTGCGAATTTGGTGACCCCAGCCCACATCGGTCTTGGTGTCTTCGAGTTTTTGTTGCTCTTCTTGACGCTTGCGCATCTCAAAGTCATACAAGCGCGAGCGCAGGCGCTTCCACGCCACGTCACGGTTGCTGTGTTGGCTGCGGCCGTCTTGACACTGCACCACGATGCCTGTGGGGATATGGGTCAAACGCACGGCGGAGTCGGTTTTGTTGATGTGCTGGCCACCCGCGCCAGAGGCACGGTAGGTGTCGGTGCGCACGTCGGCGGGGTTGATGTCGATCTCAATCGAGTCGTCAATCTCGGGGTACACAAACACCGAGGCAAACGAGGTGTGGCGACCGCCTGAGCTGTCGAAGGGGGACTTGCGCACCAAGCGGTGCACACCGGTTTCGGTGCGCAACAAACCAAAGGCGTATTCGCCTTCGATTTTGATGGTGGCACCCTTGATGCCCGCCACGTCACCGGGAGATTCGTCTTCCACCGTGGTTTTGAAACCTTTGCGTTCGGCGTACTTGAGGTACTGACGCAGCAGCATGCTGGCCCAGTCGCAGGCTTCGGTGCCACCGGCACCGGCTTGGATGTCGAGGAAGCAATTCAGCGGGTCCGCTTCGTTGCTGAACATGCGGCGGAATTCAAGCTCTTCAATGGTTTTGACCAAGCCTTGGGTGTCGGCTTCGATGGTCAGCAAACCTTCTTCATCGCTGTCAGCCTTGCTCATCTCAAACAACTCGGCGTTGTCTGCCAGCTCTTGCGTGAGGCGGGTGAGTGTGACGACCACGCCGTCGAGGGCTTTCTTTTCACGACCCAGCTCTTGCGCTTTTTTGGGGTCGTTCCAGATGGTGGGGTCTTCTAGTGAGGCGTTGACGGTGCGCAGGCGTTCGGCTTTGGCATCGTAGTCAAAGATACCTCCGGAGATCTACCGTGCGCACGCTCAGGTCGGCGAGGGTAGATCCAATGAGGTTGATGCGTTCTGCTTCCATGATGCGGTCTTCTTTATGTGTCT
>CANCCJ010000110.1 GCA_947374535.1 Comamonadaceae bacterium
CTCTGGCGCTGACAAAGAAAAAGCCCTCAAGTGGCTGGCTGAACGAGGCTAAGCCCCATGCGCATCGCCATGGGCTTGAGCTACAACGGCCAAGCCTACGAAGGCTGGCAAAGCCAACTCTCTGGCAAAACGGTTCAAGACAAACTTGAGCAAGCGTTGGCCAAATTCACCCAAACCCCCGTCTCAACCTTGTGCGCTGGCCGCACCGATGCTGGTGTGCATGGGCTCATGCAAGTCATTCACTTTGACACCGAACTCGACCGCACGCCCTACTCGTGGGTACGCGGCACCAACCGCTATTTGCCACTGGACATTGCGGTGCAGTGGGCGCGTGAGATGCCCCGCGAATTTCACTGCCGTGGCAGCGCCATTGCGCGACGCTATGCCTATGTGGTGTTGGAGTCTGCCGTGCGCCCCAGCGTGGAATTGGGTCGTGTGGGCTGGGTGTACCGCCCGCTTGACTTGGAAGCCATGCAAAAAGCCGCGCAGTACCTAATGGGCGAACACGACTTCACCTCATTTCGCGCCTCCAGCTGTCAAGCCCTCACGCCTGTGAAAACCATGACGCGCATCGACATCACCCGCAAAAGCACACAGTCTGGCTCGGCGGTGTGGCGTTTTGAGTTTGAAGCCAGCGCGTTTTTGCACCACATGATTCGCAACCTCATGGGCTGCTTTGTGAAGATTGGCAGTGGCGACAAACCACCCGAGTGGATGGCCGAAGTGCTCGCCGCACGCGACCGCGATGCCGCCGCCCCCACCTTTAGCCCCGATGGTTTGTATTTTTTAGGTCCCCGCTATGACGCACAGTGGGATTTGCCTGACCGTACCCCTGCGTATGATGGATTGCCATGAACCGCACGCGTATCAAAATTTGTGGCCTCACCCGTGAGCAAGACGTCGACGCCGCCGTGGCCGCTGGCGTCGATGCGATTGGCTTTGTGATGTACGCCCCCAGCCCCCGCGCGGTGACGGTGGAACGTGCGGCCGAGCTGGCCCTGCGCCTGCCCGCCTTTGTCACGCCTGTGCTGCTGTTTGTGAACGAAACCGCCGAAGCCATTGCCCACGCCTGCGTGCAAGTGCCGGGCGCATGGTTGCAGTTTCACGGTGACGAAACGCCCGACCACTGCCGCAAAATTGCCCGCACATTGGGCCGCCGCTGGATGCGTGCAGCACGTATTCCGCTAGAAACCCCTGCAGGCGAAGAACCCTTTGACCTCTTAAAATACACGCAAGATTACTCAGACGCCCAAGCCGTGCTGCTCGACGCCCATGTCGACGGCTATGGCGGCGGCGGCAAAACATTCAATTGGTCACAGCTTCCTCCAAACGTCAACGCTCACCTCGTCTTGTCTGGTGGACTCAACGCTGCCAACGTGACCGATGGCATTCGCGCGCTGCGTAACCACGGCCATTCACTGGCAGTGGACGTGAGCTCTGGCGTGGAATCGGCCAAAGGCATCAAGGATGTGGCCAAGATTCACGAATTCGTCCGAGCCGTTCGCGCAGCCGACGCAGAGCACCCGCTCTAAGCCCTCTCCCTTTTTTGTTTAAGCACTTGAGGCCCAAGCCTCAAGACAACTATTGCAGGCAACCTATGTCGAACTACCAACAACCCGACGCACGAGGCCACTTTGGCATTTACGGCGGCAGTTTCATCAGCGAGACGCTGACGCACGCGATTGAAGAACTCAAGGACGCGTATGCCAAGTACCAGCACGACCCCGCGTTCATCGCCGAGTTCAAGAGCGAATTGGCCCACTTCGTCGGCCGCCCCTCCCCCATTTATCACGCTGCCCGCATGAGCCGCGAAATGGGCGGGGCGCAAATCTTCTTGAAGCGTGAAGACCTGAACCACACAGGCGCTCACAAAATCAACAACACCATCGGCCAAGCCATGCTCGCCAAGCGCATGGGCAAGCCCCGTGTGATTGCCGAAACCGGTGCGGGCCAACACGGCGTGGCCACGGCCACAATTTGCGCACGCTATGGGCTGGAATGCGTGGTCTACATGGGAGCTGAGGACGTCAAGCGCCAAAGCCCCAATGTGTACCGCATGAAGCTCTTGGGCGCGACCGTCGTACCTGTGGAGAGCGGCAGCCGCACCCTCAAAGATGCGCTGAACGAAGCCATGCGCGACTGGGTGGCCAACGTGGACAACACCTTCTACATCATCGGTACTGTCGCGGGGCCTCACCCCTACCCAATGATGGTGCGCGACTTCCAAAGCGTGATTGGCGAAGAGTGCCTCACGCAAATGCCAGAGATGTTCAAGAGCTTGAAGATGGCTGAGGAACAACCCGATGTGGTGATGGCATGCGTGGGCGGCGGCAGCAATGCGATGGGCATCTTCTACCCCTACATCAACCACGCCAACACACGCCTGATTGGCGTGGAGGCCGCGGGCGAAGGCATGGATACGGACCGTCACTCTTGCTCGTTGCAATTGGGCGCGCCCGGCGTGCTGCACGGCAACCGCACCTACATCTTGCAAGACGAGAACGGGCAGATCACCGAGACGCACAGCGTGAGCGCTGGCTTGGACTACCCAGGCGTGGGCCCCGAGCACGCTTTCTTGAAGGACATTGGCCGCGCCGAGTACGTAGGCGTCACCGACACAGAAGCGCTGGAAGCCTTTCACTACCTGTGCCGCACCGAAGGCATCATCCCCGCACTCGAATCCAGCCATGCCATCGCCTACGCCATGAAGTTGGCCAAGACCATGAAGCCCGAGCAGTCCATCTTGGTCAACCTCTCTGGCCGTGGCGACAAAGACATTGGCACCGTGGCCGACCTGAGCAACGCAGACTTCTTCTGCCGCCCCAGCTGCCAAGGCCAAACGGTCAAAGGTGGCCCTGCCGAACAAACCATGAAATTTGTGAAGTGAACCGCACCATGAGCCGTATTGACGCAACACTCGCCGCCCTGAAAGCCCAAGGCCGCAAAGCCCTCATCCCTTATGTGATGGCGGGCTTCCCACAAGCCAACATCACGCCCGCCCTCCTGCACGGCATGGTGGACGCAGGTGCAGACATCATCGAACTGGGCGTGCCGTTTAGCGACCCCATGGCCGATGGCGCAGTGATTCAAAAAGCAGGCGAAGCCGCGCTGCGTTTTGGCATTGGCACCGCCCAAGTGCTGGACATGGTGCGCGAGTTCCGCAAGACCAACACCACCACCCCCGTGGTGCTGATGGGCTACGCCAACCCCGTCGAGTGCTACAACCTCAAGCACGGGCCAGATTCGTTCGTCAAAGACGCCTCTGCCGCTGGCGTCGACGGCGTGCTGATCGTGGACTACCCACCCGAAGAGTGCGAAGAGTTCGCGGCCACCCTGCGCGCGCACCACATGGACCTGATCTTCTTGCTCGCGCCCACCAGCACGGATAAGCGGATGGAACAAGTGGCACGCATTGCCAGCGGCTATGTGTATTACGTCTCGCTCAAAGGCGTGACGGGCGCTGGCAACCTCGACACCGATGCCGTGGAAGCCATGCTGCCGCGCATTCGCCAGCATGTGCACATCCCAGTGGGTGTGGGCTTTGGCATTCGCGATGCGGCCACTGCCACCGCTGTGGGCCGCGTGGCCGATGCTGTGGTGATTGGCAGCCGCATCATCCAGCTGCTCGAAGCTGCGCCAGCAGGCCAAGAAGTGGCTGCTGCGCATGAGTTTTTGGCGGGTATTCGCAAGGCTTTGGACGCCTAAGAGGTCCTGTCCGTCGCCCCCACCCCGCCCGTTAAAATCAACCAATTCCAAAAGAACTGACGAAAGGCTCACCATGAGTTGGCTCGAAAAACTGCTGCCCCCAAAAATTCAACACACCGAACCCTCCGAGCGTCGCAGTGTGCCCGAAGGCGTGTGGGTGAAGTGCCCTAGCTGTGAGACCGTGCTCTACAAGAGCGACTTGCAAGCCAACCAAAACGTCTGCCCGACCTGTAGCCACCACCACCGCATGAGTGCGCGTGACCGCTTGGACATGTTCCTCGACGCGGAAGGCCGCTACGAAATCGGTCAAGAAGTGCTGCCTGTGGACGCCTTGAAGTTCAAGGACAGCCGCAAGTACCCCGAGCGCTTGAAGGAAGCCATGCAAAACACCGGCGAAACCGACGCCTTGGTGGTCATGGGCGGAGCGGTGCACAACATCAATGTGGTCGTGGCCTGTTTTGAATTCGACTTCATGGGCGGCTCCATGGGCTCCGTGGTGGGCGAGCGCTTTGTGCGCGGCGTGCACACCGCCATCGAACAAAAAGTACCGTTCATTTGCTTCACCGCCACCGGTGGCGCACGCATGCAAGAGGGCTTGCTCTCGCTCATGCAAATGGCTAAGACCAACGCCTCGCTCACCCGCTTAGCCAAAAAAGGCTTGCCCTACATCGCCGTGTTGACCGACCCCACGATGGGTGGCGTGTCCGCTGGCTTTGCGTTTGTGGGTGATGTGGTCATTGCCGAACCCAACGCCTTGATTGGCTTTGCCGGCCCTCGCGTGATTGAAAATACCGTGCGCGTAACCTTGCCCGCAGGCTTCCAACGTGCGGAGTTCTTGCAGCAAAAAGGCGCCATCGACATGATTTGCGATCGCCGCGAACTACGCAAAACCATCGCCAGCACACTGGCCATGTTGCAACGCCAACCGGCGGATGCGGTGACTTGATTTAAATCAGCCTGATCGCCCATAAAAAAGCCCTCTTCGTGAGGGCTTTTTTATGGATCCGTGCAGCGCTTACGAGCTGAACAAGAAGTTCATCACGTCGCCATCTTTCACCACGTATTCCTTGCCTTCGGCGCGCATCTTGCCCGCGTCTTTGGCGCCTTGCTCGCCTTTGAAGGCGATGAAGTCGTCAAACGCGATGGTCTGGGCGCGGATGTAGCCCTTCTCGAAATCGGTGTGAATCACGCCAGCGGCTTGCGGGCCGGTGTCGCCCACATGGATAGTCCATGCGCGCACTTCTTTCACGCCAGCGGTGAAGTAAGTTTGCAGGCCCAGCAAGGTGTAGGCAGAGCGAATGAGGCGGTTCAGGCCTGGCTCATCTTGGCCGAGTTCTTTCAAGAACTCCAAGCGGTCTGCGTCTTCCATCTCAGACAACTCAGCTTCGATCTTGGCGCAAATGGCCACGACGGGTGCGTTTTGCGCTTTCGCAAACTCTTTGAGGCGGTCTAAGAACGGGTTGTTTTCAAAGCCGTCTTCAGAGACGTTGGCCACAAACATGGCGGGCTTGGCGGTGATGAAGAAGAACTGCTTGAGTTCGGCGCGCTCTTCTTTGCTGAAGTCGATGGTGCGCACGGGCTTGGTGTCGTTGAGCGCAGCTTGGCACTTCTCAAGAATCGCCATTTGCTTGACGGCTTCTTTGTCGCCCGATCGGGCAATTTTGCTCACGCGGTGAATGGCTTTTTCCACGGCGGCCAAGTCGGCCAAGCACAGCTCGGTCTGAATGACTTCGATGTCGGCGATTGGGTCCACCTTGTTGGCGACGTGAATCACGTTGTCGTCTTCAAAGCAACGCACCACGTTGACGATGGCGTCGGTCTCGCGGATGTGGGCCAAGAACTTGTTGCCCAAGCCTTCGCCGGTGCTGGCACCCGCCACCAAGCCAGCAATGTCCACAAACTCCACAATGGCAGGCACGATGCGCTCGGGCGTGATGATCTCGGCCAACTGCTGCAGACGCGGGTCAGGCACTTCGACCACGCCGGTGTTGGGCTCAATCGTGCAAAAGGGGTAATTCTCAGCCGCAATGCCCGCTTTGGTGAGGGCGTTGAACAGGGTGGATTTGCCAACGTTGGGCAAACCCACGATGCCGCATTTCAAACTCATAAAAATATCCTTGTAACTGGTGTAGATTGTAATGAGGCGGGTTACTCGCCTAGGAACCTCAGATGAACCGCACTGACACAACTGTTTTTCGCCCCGCTTTGTTCGCGGCACAAGCACTGCTTGTCGCCAGCTTTTGCCTGCATGCCCAGGCGCAAGCACCAGCCCAGCCGCAAGATGAGCTCACAGCCCGCTACCAACAAGACTTGGCTGAATGCGAGGCCCAGCAAGCCACGCAAGACCTGCCCGCTTGCCGCCAAGAGGCGCGCAACGCCTTGGCCGAGGCCAAGCGCAACTTGCTGAGTGACACCACCGCCAACTTGTTTGAGAAGAACCAACTCAAACGCTGCCGCGTATTCAAGGGCGAAGACCGCGAGGCCTGCGAAGCCCGTGTGCGTGGCGAGGGCAGCAGTTCAGGCAGCGTGCAAAGTGGTGGCATCTTGCGTGAAGTGGTGCAGCCTGTGCCCAGCCCTGCGCGCTGAGCGTTACGGCTGATGCGCTTAAAACGCCCAATCGGCACTGACGCGTTGGCTCACGCGCAACACTTGGCCGATGCCCGCCACGGGCAAACAATTCATGCCAAAAGTCAACGCACCATTCACACGCGGGTCTTGGCGATAGGCCTGCAAGGTGTCATTCACCGCAGGGTGGCTTTGGGCTGAATCGGGGTCGATATTGGGAATGGGGCAGCGTGGGCAAGGCTTGACGGGCGTGAGCTGCACCGGCTCATGCTCGGTATGACAAGTGAGCGTGCCAATGCGATCTTCATCATGCGCATTCAATGGATGCGACTGAGCGTCTTGACCCAGCACCACGTTGGCACGAAAACGTCGCATGTCCACCGCCGCTTCGCCCTTGGCTTGCAAGCGGGCATTGAGTTCATCCAGCGACGCAGTGCTGACGACCAACACAGGAAAGCCATCGCTGAATTGGTTGCGCGACGGCAGGCCTTGCGTCCACTTGGCGTTGCTGGGTCGATGGTGGTTGTCGTCAAAGCGCACCAACCGTAAGGGACCTAAGCTGTTGCCCAAGAACTCGGTCAGCCATTTGCCGGCTGCGTCACCCATGTCAAAGGCGGGAACTTGGTCGTCCCACACGCGGACTTTGATGGCGTGAGCCTCGCTTAGATACCCAGCCGTTAACGGCAAATGCAAAGCGGCCATGCCACTGGCCTGCAACACCAGCCCAGCCACGCTTGTGCCCAAGTACACCAAATTCGGCTGAACCAATGCCATGCGCGGCAGTTCGCGCTGGGTCACCATCTCGCCGTCGGCGTCGACCACCATCCACGCGCGGTCGTGGGCGAGGCCCGTCGGGGTGAGCACCGCTTGTTGCACCGAGATGCCCGCGCACGACTTGATGGGAAACACCCACAAGGCCGCAATGCGGGCTTCAAACTCGGCGGGCGAATGCATGGGCAAAGCAGCCTCTTGGGCTTGCGAAATAGAGGGCTGAAAGCTTGACGTCATGCGGCATTGTGCCGCCCTCCTACAATCGACTTTATGGCTCAAAAATTGGACGTTTGT
The DNA here is from genome assembly GCA_947374535.1 of Comamonadaceae bacterium. The sequence goes on from CANCCJ010000110.1 coordinate 7,336, forward strand.
ATTCGCGGCGATGGCATGGTGGGACGCACCTTGGCCTTGCTGCTCGCACGCCAAAAACTGCGCGTGGGACTGGTCACCTCAGCCCCTAAACCATCGCAGGACGTTAGGGCTTACTCACTCAATAGCGCCTCTCGCGACTTACTGTCTGATTTGCGATGCTGGCCAGACGCCACGCACGCCACTCCCGTACAACACATGCGCGTGTGGGGCGACGATGGCGGCTTTATTCACTTTGAAAGTCCTACGCCCGAGGGGCTGACGTGGATTGTGGATGTGCCCGTGCTCGAAGCCCAACTGGCAGAGGCCGTGCGTTACCAAGCCGACATTGCTTTACTCAACGCGCCTGAGCCCGCCGCCTTGACGGTGGTGTGCGAGGGCCGCGCCAGCGTCACCCGCGCCGAGCTGGGGGTGAACTTTGAAGTACTGCCCTACCAGCAACATGCCGTGGCCGCTCGCGTGCGGTGCAGCACACCACACCGCCAACAAGCGCTGCAGTGGTTCACCCAAGGCGCACACGGCTTAGAAATTTTGGCACTGCTGCCCTTGGGCGGCGCGCAAGGCGACAAAGCCAGCTTGGTCTGGTCACTGCCCCCCGAACGCGCCAAAGACATGCGGACGTTAAGCCCCGAAGCTTTTGGCATAGCGCTCGAACATGCCAGCAACGGCGTGCTAGGCCAAATCGAGCTGACCAGCGAACGCGCCATGTGGCCCTTGCAGCTGGCTTGTGCAGACCACTGGACCGGCAATTTTGCCGATGGCAGTGCCTGGGCACTCGCGGGCGACGCAGCCCATAACATCCACCCGCTCGCTGGCTTAGGGCTCAACCTTGGCTTGGCCGACGTCGCCGAGCTGGCGACTGTGCTGAAAGCCCGCGAAACCAAAGACTATTGGCGCAGCGTAGGCGACCGCTATTTTTTACGCCGTTACGAACGCGCTCGCAAAGCCAATATGGCGCCCACTTGGGCTGCCTGCGATGGCTTGCAACGCCTCTTCGCCCATCCCAACGCCAGCGTGCAAGCCCTGCGCAACTGGGGGATGAAGGGTTTTAACAGTTGGGGCCCTGCCAAAGCCTGGGCCATGCAGTTTGCAAACCCACACACATTTTTTGCTTGATCACCACCATGCCCTACACACTTCGTTCA
>CANCCJ010000111.1 GCA_947374535.1 Comamonadaceae bacterium
TGCATGATGCTGCCTTCCACCGTCAATGGGTCGGCGTTGCGCAGCGCACGCGCCGTTTCTTTGGGCGGTAGCAATTGAATATGGGCTTGGCCTGTCAACACGCGCTTCACAAAGTTGGTTTGCAAGCCGCTGAGCAAGGCCGACATGAATACGATCACGCCCACCCCAATGGCCACGCCGCCGATGATGAAAAGGGTTTGTACCCGACCTTCCCGTAAAAAACGCAGCGCCACCAACCATTCAAACGGCATCCAGCGAGGCAGTGGCTGGAGGGTGGGTTGCATCTGTGTGCCGTTGCTCATTTCGCCACAAGGTTCGACACGGGCCGCACGCGGGCTTTGTCATTCACAGGCAGGACGGCTGTCGCCAACACTTGGTCGTTGGCAACCAGCCCCTCCAGCACTTCACACATGCCTTGGCTGCGCAGTCCAAGGCGAATGGGCGTGCGAACGGCTTTGCCATTGACCACCTTCATCACCCAGGGCTCAGGGTTGTCTAGGTTGTGGACGGCTTCGGTGGCCACCAACACGGCTTGGCTGCGCTTGGCGACTTCAATGTCGACCGATACCGTCATGTCTTGCCGTAAATAGGCAGGTGGTTGTGCGACGCGCAACTTGACCTCCACAGAGCCGCGTTGGGCATCCACGCCAGGGTTGATGTACATCAGCTCAGCGGTGAAGCGTTGGTCGGGGTAGGCATCTGACGAAACCGATGCGGTTTGCCCCACCTTGAGCAAGTTCAAATGCTTCTCATCAATTTGCACCACCACCTGTGTCTCGCCGTCGGGAGAGAGCACCATCAACACCTTGCCTGCTTGCACGGCATCGCCAGGTTCGACGTTGCGGGCAATCAGTGTGCCAGCGGCAGGCGCCAATACTTGGCTGTAGCGAAGTCGGGCGCGTGCCAGCTCGGCACCTGCTTGGGCTTGCGACAAGGCCGTCTCTGCCACAGCCATGTCGCTGCCGCCAGTGCGCGTACTGCTGAGTTGTTGTTGGGTTATTTTGAGTTGTGCACGCATCACCTGTTCGGCGCGTGTGGCTTCATCCAAGGCGGCTTGACCGATGAAACCTTTGCTAAATAACTCTTGGGTGCGTTGTAAGGCGCGCGTCGCGGTATCTTGGTTGACTTGTGCTTGACGCATGGTTTGCTCTGCCAAGGGTGCTTGCACTTCGCGCAACTGGCGCAGCTTGGCTTGAGCTTGGGCGACGGCTGACTCAGCTTGCCGCGCGCTGGCCACCAGCTCGGCATCTTCGAGTTCAATCAAAGGCTGCGCAGCCACGACAGTTTGGCCTTCGTTCACCGGCACAGCTTTGACGGTGCCAGTGATTTGCACGCCCAAATCCACACGGTGAGGGCTTTCGATGTGGCCACTGGCGACCACGGTTTGCACAAAGTCACGTTGGACCACGACGGCAACGGGAGTTTTCGGCCCCATCCATAGATTCAGCCCTAGCCAGATGGCTAGGCCTAGGGCCACGCAAGCGATGAAAATTTGGGTGCGGTAAGCGCGTAGGTTTTTTATCAAGGACATCACAATGGCCATGATACGCCCGCCGCCACAAGCTACATTCGTGCTATGGGTTACAAACACTTTTTAGGTCGTTCTGATTTGTCGCTGATTGCGGGGCAAGCCATGATTGAGCGTGGCTTAGAGCCCGAGTTTTCTCGGGCCGCCTTGCAAGAGTTGAAGGCCATTGCGCACGCGGGACAAGACGCCGACCCACGCGTGGTGGACATGACCACTTGGTTGTGGTGCTCTATCGACAACGATGACTCACGCGATCTAGACCAACTCACCGTGGCAGAAAAGCAAGCGGATGGTCAAACCAAAGTTTGGGTGGCCGTGGCCGATGTGGACGTGTTGGTGTCCAAAGGCTCAGCGCTCGACGCACATGCCAAACACAACACCACCTCGGTGTACACCTCGACGCGCATTTTTCCCATGTTGCCAGATCGTTTGTGTACCGATCTCACCTCGCTCAACCCGCACCAAGAACGTTTGGCGGTGGTGGTGGAAATGGTCATCAATTCAGATGCTGAGGTGACCCATAGCCAGCTTTACCGCGCCAAGGTGCACAACAAAGCCAAGCTGGCTTATGACGCGATTTCTGATTGGATTGAAGGCGACGAGGCTTTGCCCGATGCCGCACTAGCAGTGCATGGCATGGCGGAACAATTGCTGTTGCAAGACGCGGTGGCTCAGCGCCTGCGTGTACGCCGACACGACCACGGTTCGTTGGAGTTTGAAACCTTGCAACCTCATGCCGTGTTTGAAGGGGAGCGGGTGGTGGCGATTCGCCAGCAAGTACAAAACCGTGCCCGGCAATTGATTGAAGAGTTCATGATTGCCGCCAACACCTGTACGGCCCAATTTTTGGCGCATCACGGACACGCGTCCTTGCGCCGCGTGGTGCGCTCGCCAGAGCGTTGGCAACGCATCGTGACTTTGGCTGCTACCTATGACGAACATTTGCCAGCCGAGCCCGATTCGTCTGCCTTAGAAGCCTTCTTGGCCAAGCGTCACAAAGCGGACCCTTTGCGCTTCCCGGATTTGTCGTTGATCGTCGTCAAGCTGATGGGCTCGGGCGAGTATGTGGTGGAGCGCGCCAACAGCGAGGCCATTGGCCACTTTGGTTTGTCCGTGCGCGACTACACCCACTCCACCGCCCCCAACCGCCGTTACCCCGACTTGGTCACGCAGCGCATGATCAAAAGCGTGTTGATGGACACGCCTGCGCCTTACAGCAGCGGCGAATTAGAGTCGCTGGCTTTGCACTGCACCCAGCAAGAAGATGCGGCACGCAAAGTGGAACGACGCATGCGCAAATCCGAATCGGCCTTGATGCTCGCAGGCCACATCGGCCATGTGTTTGAAGCCGTGGTCACGGGCAAAACGACCTCGGGTATTTGGGTACGGGTCTTTTCTCCACCGGTTGAAGGCATGCTCACCTCCTATAACTCTGACCATGAGGTGGGTGAACTTTTACGCGTCAAGTTAATTCACACCAACGTTGAACTAGGCTTCATTGACTTCGCTGCTTGGGGCTGATCGGTACCCTCGATAATTGCGAGAGTTAAAGGAGTTGTATGGATATCGTTGTGTTGCTCAAAGCCGCCGTGATGGGCGTGGTCGAAGGTTTGACCGAGTTTTTGCCAATTTCATCGACGGGTCACCTGATTTTGGCTGGTGCATTGCTGGGCATGGATGACGACAAGGCCAAGGTGTTTGACATCGCCATTCAAACCGGCGCCATCTTCGCTGTGATTATTGTGTATTGGCAAAAGATTTTCAGCACCGTGGTGGCTTTGCCTACGCAAGTCGAGGCACGCCGTTTTGCCTTGAACGTGTTCATCGCCTTTGTGCCCGCTGTGGTGTTGGGTTTGGTGTTTGGCAAGTTCATCAAAGCGCATTTGTTCACGCCCACCGTGGTGGCCAGCACGTTCATCATGGGTGGTTTCATCATTTTGTGGGCCGAAGGCTGGGGGCGTGCCAAGCCTAGAGGTGAAGCAGAGCCAGCCGTTGAGCCTGCGCGCATTGAAACCGTGGAAGCGATGTCACCACTAGACGCCTTGAAAGTAGGCTTGGTGCAATGTTTGGCTATGATTCCCGGCACCAGCCGCAGCGGCGCCACCATCATTGGTGGCATGTTGTTGGGCTTGTCGCGCAAAGCGGCGACTGACTTCTCGTTTTACTTAGCCATCCCGACGCTCATTGGCGCGGGTGCGTACAGTCTTTACAAAGAACGCGAACTGCTCAGCATGGCCGATGCGCCCGTGTTTGCCGTAGGTTTGGTGTTCTCATTCATCAGCGCATGGATTTGTGTGCGTTGGTTGCTGCGCTACATCGCCAGCCACAGCTTTGTACCATTTGCTTGGTATCGCATCGCATTTGGCATGTTGGTGTTGGTCACCGCTTGGACCGGTATGGTGGCTTGGGCCGCTTAATCAGCCCATCAAGTTCAGCAGTGCGGTTTCCACAGCCGCAGCCGCCACCCACGGGTGCTCCATCGGAAACAGATGTGTGCCATCGATTTTCATCACGCGGCCATGCGTGACGCGGCGGCTGAAATCCAACCCCACTTGTTTTAATTCACGCGATTGCAAGCCGCCGATCAGGGCGGCTTTGCATTTGAGCGGGTGGCGTTTGAAATAAGTTTCCAAGTGGTCGGGCAGGCCGTTGTAGATGGCGCTTTCCACGTCGCGGTCAAAGCTCAGCACGCGGCGTGTGCCTTGCGCGGTTTGCTCGTCGTGCGTTCCGTAGGTCACGTAGTCTTGCAGCACTTGTGGGTGCCATTTGGCAAAGGCTTTTTTGCTTTGAAAGTGTGCCAGCACTTCGGCCTCGCTGGTCCAAGTGGTGCGGCGTTTGCGGCTGATGGCGGCGGGCGAGAAGGCTTCTGCACCGGGCACGCGCTTGCCCACTTTGAGCAGCTTGGCTTTCCAGCCACCCAGCATAGGCGAGTCCAGAAGCACCACGCCACGTACCAGCTCGGGGTGCTTGGCCGCTACCATCATGCTGAGGATGCCGCCCAACGAGTGGCCCACCAAAAATACGGGGCAGTCTTTGGCCAAAGGCGTGGTGAAGTCGGTCAGCTGCTGCACCAAGTATGGCCAGTTGTCGGTGACGGGGTAACGTGGGTCGTGGCCAAATCTTTCTATCGCCTCCACACGAAAGCCGCGTGCACGAATGGCGTCGAGCATGACGCGGTAGGTGCAAGCGGGAAAGCTGTTGCCGTGTGAGAAAACGATGAGCGGTTGTGTCATGCCGCTCAGATGAGCTTGTCGTCTGGGGTTTGAATTTTTTTCAACACTTGAACGCGTTGTGCAGGTTGCAGCAGAGGCGTAGCGGTGGCTGCGCCGTCCCACACGGGGTCGTCAATGCCGTCAAATACCTCGCGCAGTTTTTGGCCCCAGCTGTTGTGCATCATTTGAAAGTACGGATTGTTTTCGTCAATGCAAACCACCTTGTCACTCTCAAGCTTGTCGGCTTCGTAAACCACCATGTCGAGGGGCAAGCCCACCGACAGGTTGGATTTGAGGGTCGAGTCCATCGACACCAAAGCGCATTTGGCAGCTTCGTCCAGCGGGGTGTCGGGGTGCAACACGCGGTCGAGCACGGGCTTGCCGTATTTAGATTCACCAATCTGGAAGTAGGGTGTTTCCGCCGTGGCTTCGATGAAGTTGCCAGGTGAGTACACCTGGAACAAACGCATGCCTTCGCCCGCAATTTGGCCGCCGAAGATTAGCGACACATTGAAGTCCACGCCCGAGGCTTTGAGGGCGGCTGCATCGCGCTCGTGCACGCGGCGAATGGCCGCACCTAACACGCGCACTGCATCAAACATGCTCTTGGCGTTCCAGATGGTGATGGGTTCGCTCTCGGGGGTGTCTTTGAGTTGCTCGACCTGCAAAATCTCGCGTACCGATTGTGAGATAGACAAATTGCCCGCCGACAACAACACCATGAAGCGGTCGCCCGGCTTCTCGTACACGATCATTTTGCGGAAGGTGCTGATTTGGTCGAGGCCCGCGTTGGTGCGCGAGTCAGACAAGAACACGAGGCCTGCTTTGAGTTTGATACCGACGCAATAAGTCATAAGAGTTTCTTCAGTTGATAGATGGCGTCCAACGCATCGCGTGGACTGAGTTTGTCGGGGTCGATCTCGGCCAGCTTGGCTTGCAGAGGGCTCGGGCCCACATCGTCTTGCAACGGCGGTGGCGCAAACAGATCGACTTGCACCTTGGATGCATCAGCTCCCGCTTCGAGCGAGGCCAAGGCATGGCGGGCATGGCTGAGTACCGCGCCAGGCATGCCCGCCAAGCGGGCGACCTGAATACCGTAGCTGCGGCTGGCGGGGCCGGGCTGAATTTCGTGCAAAAACACAATGCTGGCCCCCGACTCAGCCGCACTCACATGCACGTTCACCGCAGCGCGGTGGTTGGCTGGGAACTCTGTGAGTTCAAAGTAATGCGTTGCAAACAGCGTGAAGGCTTGCGTCTTGTCATGCAAGTGCGTGGCAATGCCGCTGGCCAAGGCCAAGCCGTCAAAGGTGGAGGTGCCGCGGCCAATCTCGTCCATCAATACCAAGCTGTGCGGCGTGGCGGCGTGCAAGATTTGTGCTGCCTCGGTCATCTCCAGCATGAAGGTGGATTGCGCGTTGGCCAAATCGTCGGCCGCGCCAATGCGTGTGTGGATGGCGTCAATCGGGCCTAAGCGGCACGCCGAGGCAGGCACATGGCTGCCGATGCTCGCCAATAAAACGATGAGGGCCACTTGGCGCATGTAGGTCGACTTACCGCCCATGTTGGGGCCGGTGATGACTTGCATGCGGTGCAGATGGCCCAGCCGTGTGTCGTTGGCAATGAAGGTTTTGGCTGCACCCCCTGCGACCACGCCATGCGTCTCGGCCAAGCGGGCTTCCACCACGGGGTGGCGGCCTTGGGTGATGTCGATGCACGGTGTTTTCACAAACTCAGGCGCACACCAGCCCAGCGTGAGCGAGCGTTCAGCCAAGGCGCACAGCGCGTCGAGCGTGGCCACGGCTTGCGCCAAGCGGGTGAGGGCGGGCACAAAGGGTTGCAGCATGTCGAGCAGTTGCTCGAACAAAAACTTCTCGCGCGCCAAGGCGCGTTCTTGGGCGCTGAGGGCTTTGTCTTCAAAGGTTTTCAGCTCTGGGGTGATGAAGCGCTCGGCGTTCTTCAAGGTTTGGCGGCGCGTGTAGTCGGCGGGTACTTTGTCGACTTGGCCTTGCGTGACCTCAATGTAAAAGCCGTGCACCTTGTTGAACTGCACGCGCAGGTTGGCGATGCCAGTGCGCTCGCGCTCGCGCGCTTCGAGTTCGAGCAAGAAGCCGTCGCAGTTGTTTTGAATGGCGCGCAGCTCATCCAAGTCAGCGTCATAGCCGTGGCCGATGACGCCACCATCGCGCACCAAGAGGGCGGGTTCGGGCAATAACGCGCGTTCTAGCAACGCACCGCATTCGGGAGGTACTCTCAAATCTTGAGCGATTTGTGCCAGCAAAGAGGGAGACAGAGCGCTCTGCGGAGGTAAAGGAGGAGCTGGCGTAGCCAGCGGGGGACACGCAGCAGAGTGCTCTGTCTCCCTCTTTGCTGATGTCGAGGAGATGGGAATGAGCGGCTGAATGCGCAAAGCCTTTTGGAGCGCTTGGCCGAGCGACACCAATTCACGCGGACGCACTTGGCGCAGCGACACGCGGGCGCTGATGCGCTGCACATCGCCTGAGCCTTTGAGAGCCTCGCGCAGCACTTTGTAGCTTTGGGTGCGCTTGTCTTGCAGTGCTTCAATGGCGGCCAAGCGGTGCATGGCTTGTGTACGGTCCCGCTCGGGCGAGAGCAGCCAGTTTTTGAGCTGGCGGCTGCCCATGCCCGTCATGCAGGTGTCGAGCAACGAGAACAAGGTGGGGGCGTCTTCGCCGCGCAGGGTTTGGGTCAGCTCCAAGTTGCGGCGGGTGGTGAGCGGCAGGTCGATCAGCGCATCGTTGCGCGCCACGTACACGCCGTGTACGTGCGTGAGGGCGCGGCCTTGGGTGTGTTCAGCGTAGGCCAACAGCGCAGCGGCGGCGGCATGGGCTTGCACCACGTCTTGCGCGTTCCACGCGTTGAGTGACGCGGCTTGCAAATGCTCCAGCAACTTGCGGCCACCCAATGCGGCATCAAACTGAAACGCGGGGCGTACTTGGGCGGGCAGGCCCAGTTGGGCGCAAAAGTTTTTGAGTTGTTGCTCGAACGCAGGGCTGACCTCGGCGCTGTAGATGATTTCGCTGGGGGCCACGCGGGCAATCCAGTTGGGCAGCTCGGCCGTGTCGCACTCGGCCAAATGCACCAAGCCTTGCGTGACGCTGAGCCACGCCAAGCCGCAACCTGCGCGGTCGCTTTGATGAATAGCCAACACATAGGCTTCGGTTTTATCGCTCAAGAGCGCGCTGTCGGTCAGCGTGCCCGGCGTGACCACGCGCACCACTTTGCGTTCGACCGGGCCTTTGCTGGCGCCCACATCGCCCACTTGCTCGCAAATCGCTACGGATTCGCCCAGCTTGATGAGGCGTGAGAGATAGGTTTCGAGCGAATGAAACGGCACACCGGCCATCACCACAGGCTCGCCGTTGGACTGGCCGCGTTGCGTGAGCGTGATGTCGAGCAGGCGCGTGACCTTCTCTGCATCGGCAAAGAACAACTCGTAAAAGTCGCCCATGCGGTAGAACAACAGCGTCTCGGGGTGGTCAGCTTTGAGCCCCAAGTACTGCTGCATCATGGGGGTGTGCCCAGACAAATCACGCATCGCAGTGCCTGCCAGAGTGTGTTGACTTACAGTGGTGCGTCTGGCGCTTGGCGTGACAGACTCAAAGTCTTGGCTGCGGTGCTGGCGGCGCGCTTGTCTTCGGCACCTGCAAACTT
>CANCCJ010000112.1 GCA_947374535.1 Comamonadaceae bacterium
TGTCATGCAGCGACTTACAACGCGTAGGTGCGGTCACCTTGCGCAAAGCCCATGGGCTCCCACTCGGTGGTGCCGAAAGCAATCACTTTGAACAACTCGCCCATTTCGTGCTCCGTGATGAGTTTTTGCGCCATGCTCTTTTCATCTAAGGGAGCGTCCACCAAAGGAGGAAGCAAACCGCAGTTGATCAGAAAGTGCGCTTGGCTGGTGTACCCCAACACATGCAAACCCGCCTCTTGCGCGGCCAATGCCACGCCCGTGAAGTTGACGTGTGAGGTGATGTCTTTGCGGCCCACATCAGCCAATGGGTCAGTGTCGGCCTTGTGCAACTGGTGGCACATCAGCGTGCCCATGCTGCGTTGCGGGTGGAAGTATTCGCTCTCAGGGAAACCATAGTCGATGAGGAACGCCGCGCCGCCTTTACCCGTTGCCGCTTCACCCGCTTTGAAGCGGTCGGCCAGCGTGGCCACAAAGGCTTCGGCTTGGCTGTGAATTTCGGTCAAAAAATCGTGCTCACCGTGAATCTCCATGGGTGGACGCAGATTCGTCACACGGTCTTGCCATTGCAAAGGCGAAGCGGTTTGCGCGTTCCACACCACGCCACGCTCATGCCAAACACCCGCCTTGCGCACCAGCAGTTGCACAGGCATGGCGTCGAGCACCTCGTTGCCCACCACCACACCACTCAGTTGCTCGGGCAAAGCGTCGACCCATTGCACTTTGTGTGCATGGGCGTTTAGGGTGTCTTGTTGGCGCGCACGCAAGCTGCCCGACAAGTCAACAATGGTGTAGCGCTGGATGCTGTCTCCCAAGCTGTCCAGCAGCTGCAGGGCCAAGGCACCAGAGCCTGCGCCAAACTCCCACACCTCATCGGTGCCGGTGACTTGCAAGGCCTCGGCCACTTGGTGGGCGAGCGTGTGGCCAAAGTGTTTGGACATCTCAGGGGCCGTGGCAAAGTCGCTGCCAGTTTCGGGTGTCAAGCCAAACTTACGCAAACTGTTGGCGTAATAGCCCATGCCGGGGGCGTACAGAGCCAGCGCCATGAAGCGGTCAAAGCCCAGCCAGCCGCCTGCATTGGCAATACTGCGCTGAATCAGCGTGTACAAAGCCTGTTGACCCGGGTCGTTGGATAATTGGGGAATATTCATTGGGTGCAGATCGTAACTCGACCCACACCCGCCTTCCACCACAAACACCTCACACCATGCGCTCTTGGGCACTCATCACTGGCGGCAGCGTTCGCTTAGGCCGCGAAATCGGCCTCGCCTTCGCACGCGCGGGTTGGAATGTGGCCTGCCACTACAACCGCTCAGAGGCCGAGGCCCACGCCCTGTGCGCCGAGCTACGCGCCTTGGGCGTGGACGCTTTAGCTGTGCAAGGCGACTTAGAAGACGAAGCCAGCTGCCAAAGCATTTTTGACACCACGGTGGCCATCACCGGTAACGCGTTGCGATGCGTGGTCAACAACGCCTCACTGTTTGTGCCAGATGTGGGGACTGACTTTGACGAGGCACAAGCCTTGGCGCAAATCAAGGTGAACCTCATGGCACCCATGCGCTTTGGCAAATGGATGGCCGAGCTCCACGCGCCGTCGCCCAACCCAGAAACCTCAGCCAATGAGGGCAACTTCACCGGCCAGTGCATCAAGCCCAGCGTCATCCATGTGTTGGACCAAAAGGTGTTCAACCTCAACCCCGATTATTTTTCGTACACACTGTCCAAGCTCGCGCTGGAGCGTGCGGTCAGCCTGCAAGCCCAGTCGCTGGCACCCACCCTGCGCGTGAATGCGGTGGCACCCGGCCTGATGTACTTGAGCGGGCCACAAACCCAAGACAACTTCAACCGTGCCGCAAGCGCCAACTTGCTGCGTCAACCCATCAACCCTGGCGACGTGGCCAGCAGTGTGGTGTTTTTGGCGGGTAACGCCAGCATCACCGGCACCACGGTGCGCGTGGACAACGGTCAACATTTGGTACCACTCGCACGCGATGTGATGTTTGTGGTCGAGGAGCTTTTTAAATCATGAACGATCAACTTTTACGCAACTGCCGCCGCTTGTTCTTGCGCGGCCTCACCGTGCAAGCCCACATTGGCATTCACGACCACGAGCTGCAAGCCGCACAACGCATCATCATCGACGTGGACTTGTATGTCTCGTTCGCAGGCACCAGTCCCAAAGACGACCGCATCGACGAAGTGGTGGACTACGACTTTGTCCGCGCTGTGGTGCACGCGCGTGTGGCCAAAGGTCACATCAACCTGCAAGAGACGCTGTGCGACGACATCCTCATGCACTTGCTGGAGCACACCGGCGTGATGGCCGCCCGCGTGTCCACCCGCAAACCCGACGTCTACCCCGACTGCGAAGCGGTGGGTGTGGAAGTGTTCCGCGCCAAACCCGGAGTGCTGTGACATGGCAAGCAAAGGCACCCAAATTTTGAACCTGACTGGTCTGCGCTTTGACGCCAACTTGGGCATCTTGGAGCACGAGAAGATTGACCCGCAACCCATTCAAGTGGATGCCGAGTTGAACCTCGGCACGCAGCCCCTGCTGCCGCATGACGATGACATTTGCCATGTGCTGGACTATCGCAAGATACGCCAAATCATCATCACCGAATGCACCGCCGAGCATGTGAACTTGCTCGAAACTCTCATTGGCAAACTGGCCCACCGCCTCATGCAACTGCCGGGTGTGTTGGGCGTGCGCGTGAAGATCGCCAAGCTCGAAATTTTTGAAGATTGCGAAGTGGCCATTCGCATGGAAACAGGACAGTGGTAAACCTATGACGACAACTATCGAAAAAGACCTGAACAAAGACGTGAAGCAACTCAAGATCGAGCACGAAAACCACAAGCTCGAAAAACGTCTGTGCCGCCAAGTGGGCCAAGCCATCGTGGACTACAACATGATCGAAGAGGGCGACAAGATCATGGTGTGCATGTCCGGCGGCAAAGACAGCTACGCCATGCTCGACATCTTGCTCATGATGCAGCAACGCGCACCTATCAGCTTTGAGCTGATTGCGGTCAACCTCGACCAAAAACAACCGGGCTTTCCAGCGGACGTGCTGCCCAAGTATTTAGCGCAAGTGGGCGTGAAGTTCCGCATCGAAACGCAAGACACGTATTCTATCGTCAAGGACAAAATCGCCGAAGGCAAAACCATGTGCAGCTTGTGCTCGCGCTTGCGTCGCGGTATTTTGTACCGCGTGGCGGGTGAGTTGGGCTGCAACAAAATCGCGCTGGGCCACCACCGCGACGACATCTTGCAAACCTTTTTCTTGAACATGTTCTTCGGCGGCAAGCTCAAAGCCATGCCCCCGAAGTTGGTGAGTGACGGCGGCGACCACATGGTGATTCGCCCCCTCGCCTACGTGGCCGAAAAAGACCTAGAGCGTTGGTCTAAAGTGCGCCAGTTCCCCATCATCCCGTGCACGCTGTGCGGCAGCCAAGACGGCTTGCAACGCCAAGTGGTGGGCGAGATGCTGCGCGAGTGGGAGAAGAAGTTTCCGGGCCGCATCGAGAACATGTTTGCCGCGCTGCAAAACGTGGTGCCTTCGCATTTGATGGACCACACGAAGTTTGATTTCAAGTCGTTGGTGACGACGGGCGTGGCGTCAGACGACGGCGACAAGGCGTTTGACCATGAGGAATTTCCGATGGCATCGTTGCCTGGGATGCAGGTGGTGTCGCTTTAAGTCTTTGCTTTTTTCTTGAGCTCTTTTTGTGCTGAGCTCGCTTCGGAGAGGGACTTAGGGCAGGTTCCTCATGCTGGAGTACCAGAAATCGTCACCAGCCCTAAGCCCCTCCCCGAAGTCTGCGTCCGACTTTGCTTCGCTTGTCTAGTTTCGCGCAAACGTGTTTGCTGCGAACACCCAAAGCGTTGCGTGCATGGGGTGCGGCGGCTGACGATTTCTGGTACTCCAGAGAGGCAAGCCGCCGCACCCCATATACGCGACGCGCGCTCCCGAAGAACAGTCAACCTTAAACAAGCAAAAAACGACGACTAGATATTCAGCTTATTAAACACAACCCGTGGCAAGTGCATCACCACCAGCATGATGACTCGCCAAATCCCCGGCGTGTAAACCACAGGCTTGCCAGCGGCAATGCCTTTCACGATGTCTTGCGCCACCTGCTCAACCGACGCCATTTTTTGCCCTTTGGCCTTGAGGTCACTGGTCATAGGCGTGTCGGTCGGGCCCGGTTTGATGAGCACCACTTTGACATTCGTGTGCGCCAAACGGTGCTGCATACCTTGGGCGTAGCGTGACACCAAACCTTTGGCAGCGCCGTACACATAGTTGGTCTTGCGACCGCGGTCACCGGCCACCGAGCCAATGATGGCGATGGTGCCGTGATTGGCAGCCACCATCGGTTTGGCAAAGGCTTCGGCAAACAGCACGGGCGACACGCCATTGACTTGCAAGGCCGCATCGCAGGCCAACACATCGTCTTGGCAGGTGGCTTGGTCGGACAGCACACCGTGGGCAATCAACACCACATCCACCGGCGCAATGGCGGTGATGCTGTGAACGGTTTGCGCAATGGCAGCGGCGTTGACAAAGTCGGTCGTCATGACCTGCACCGTGGATTGCGGACTGCGCACGCGCAGGTCATCGGCCACGCGCTGGGTGCGTGCTGCATCGCGGCCCACCAAGGTCAGGCGCAACGAGGACGAGGTAGCCGAGGCCGCTTGCGCCCACAAGCGGGCGCAGTGTTCGGCCATGGCCGAGGTGGCGCCAATGATGACGATGTGTTGCATGTTTAAAACTCCATCAAACGACGCGACATGGCTGAGCTGATGCCCGGGTCACGGTACGTTGCAAATTCAGACAAACGGGGGTAGCCTGCTTCAAACAAGCTACGCGGCATGCGGGCGTCTTTGGCCATGTACAAACGGCCACACGCCTCACGCACGATGGCGTCGAGTTGCGCCAGCAGGCGCAAGGTACGCTCGCCTCGGTTGGGGAAGTCCAAGGCCAAGGTCACGCCGGGCTGCGGGAAGCTGAGTAGGCCTTTGGCCTCACGGTTACCAAAGGTTTTGAGCACCGCCAAGAACGAACCCTCGCCCGAGGCGGCAATGGCGTCGAGCATGGCTTGCACCGCATCTTGCCCGCCCTCGCGGGGCACCACGCTTTGGTATTGGTAAAAACCGTGCGGGCCGTACATGCGATTCCAGTGCTGCATGTTGTCAAGCGGGTAAAAGAAGGGCTCGTAGTGCGCCACATCGACGCCGCTTTTGAGTTTTTGCAGTTGGTAGTAGGCCCAGTTGAACGGTTTGAGCGACAAGCCATTGACTAAGGACACAGGGGGCACAAACGGCATACGCAATGGCGTGCCTTGCATCTTGCGGTTTTGCGCCGCCAACGTAGCGCGCAGCGACGGCATGGCTGCGGCTTCTTGCGCCGTCATGTGGTTGGCGCGCATAAAGATGCCGCGTGCTGTGGGGCCTGCCAAGCAGTCAATCCACGACACCGTGTGCTCCCAATCGTGCTCGGAAGCATCGGCCAGTTCAAAAAATTCGGACAAGCCTTTGTAGGGCAAGGTTTCGGTCCGTAACCAAGGGCTCCCCACGCGACGCAGCTGAAGCTCGGCCGTCACGATCACGCCGGTGAGGCCCAAGCCGCCCACGGTGGCACGCATCAGATCAGGTGTATTCGCCCAATCGAGTTGCAACATTTCGCCTGTGGTGCGCACCAAAGACAGGCCCAACACATGGTCGCCAAACGAACCCACCGCGTGGTGGTTTTTGCCGTGCACATCATTGGCAATCGCGCCGCCCACGGTGATGCGCTGTGTGCCGGGCGTCACCGGCAACATCCAACCGCGCGGCACAAACAAACGCTGGATGTCGCACAGCAGCACGCCCGCTTCGCACACCAAGCGGCCAGTGGCTTCGTCCCATGCAATGAATTTGTTCAGCCCTGTGGTGAGCCACAAATTGCCGTGGGGGTTGAGGCACACGTCGCCATAGCTGCGGCCGTTGCCAAACGCCAACCCGGGCTGATGCGCGTGCAACACCGACGTCACAGCGGTGCGGTCGGTCAACGCGTGTACCTCGTGCAGGTCGTGCGACAAACGACCCCATGCACTGACGGGTTTCATGCCAGCTCCTGCTTGAACACAAAGCGCTTGTCGAGGTGGTACTTGATGTACGACCCCAGCGTCAAGCCAATGGCGCCACCCAAGTACCGCATGGCATCGGTGCCAAAGAAGTGATGGAACGCAAACTCAATGCCCCAAAAAATCGCGGTGGTGAACACGCCCATGAAGCCGTAAAGAATGAACAAGCGGGTGTCGTGGCCTAGGTTGTCGGCTTTGAAGCCGAACACATGTTTTTTCTCCAACACATACTTGATAGGGAATCCCATGGCCGTGCCCGCGAGCACAGACAGCTCAACCGCATACGCATCGCTGTAAACCCACATCGACAACGCCTGTGTACCAATGTTGGCAACGGTGGCCAAGGCTGACACCAAGGCGTAGACCAGCGCAATGCGAGCCGCCGTCTTCATGACAGCACGCGCGCCAAAGCCAGCACAGCCACCATGAACGCGCCCACACCCCAGCTGACTTTGTCTTTGAGGGCAAACACGATGGGGTCGTCATGCATACGACCACGGTGCGCGATGAGCCAAGCACGCGAAATCCAAAACAACATGACGGGACAGGCCAACCAAATCAGTTGCGGCGTCGCATACAAATGCGCGGCCTGCCCGTCTTGGATGTACAGCGCCAGCACCAACACAGCAATAAACCCTGCGCTGCCACCGAGGCTGGACACCAACTCTAAATCGTCAGGCTCGTAGCCACGTCCGCGCAACGCGCCAGACTTACCCGCCTCACGCGCCACCTTGAGTTCGCTGTAACGCTTGATGAGCGCGAGGCTCAAGAAAATGAACATCGAAAACAGTAACAACCAAAACGACACGGCCACATCAATCGCTGCTGCACCGGCAATGATGCGCAGGGTGTAAAGCGCGGCGAGGGTGAGCACATCCACCACGGCCAACTGCTTGAGATACAAGGAATACGCCACCGTCAAGACAAAATAAACACCCAAGCTGACCGAGAACAGCACAGGCATGTACAAAGCCGACAAAGCCACCGCCAGCAACAACAACACTGGCCAAGCCAACCACCCGGTCATCAGGCTCAATGCCCCCGAGGCAAACGGGCGGTGACGCTTGCGCACATGGTGGCGGTCGTCTTGCACATCCACCAAATCATTCAGCAAATACACGCTCGAAGCAGTGAGGCTAAACACGACAAACGCCATCAAGGCCAGTCCATCGCGTTGCGCATCCGCATATTGATGCGCTGCCATCAGTGGCACAAAGACCAACAAGTTTTTCATCCACTGGTGCAAACGCATGGCTTTGAGCACCGCGACGAAAGAGGATGGCATGCCACTGTCAAACACCTCACCCACGTTGCCTTGCGCTTGCGCGCGACTGAGCAGCGAGGCCGACGCATCCACCACATGGGCGGTGTGTGCTTTGGCCCACACTTGCACATCCGGCCAATCGTTGCCCACGTAATCGAAGCCAGCTTCCCCAAAGCGATCGACCAAGGCTTGCGCTTTGGCGGTGGATTTGAGGTTGGTGTCGCCTTCCGTGGCCAAGACATCGTCAAACAAATGCAGGTGCTGCGCCACTTGCTCAGCCAACCGTCGGTGGCTGGCCGTGGCCAAGACCAGACGACGGCCGCTCAATTTTTCAGCACGTAACCAATCCAACACGTCGGTGTTGTAAGGCAAGGCCGAGGCATCCAACTGGATGCGTTGCGCCAGCTCGCTCTTCAAGGTCGCTTTGCCGCGCATCAACCACAGCAAGGGCTTGAAAAATTGGAAGGGATTCTGAACCAAAAACTGGCTAGCACTCTCCACCAACAAGTCGGTGCGAATCAGCGTGCCATCCAGGTCAACCACCAGCGGTCGACTTAAGGCGTGCATAGACCCCGTCATGCGATTCTTTCAAAAAACATCAACGACACATCAGCGCAAGTGACGCATCCAAGTGATCGAGGGGTGAACGTTTAAAGCCCGAACGGGCAAAGCGCTGCAATTGACCCAAGGCAAACGCCACCAGCACAGCCGCCCGCACTTGGGCATCGGCGGTGGGGGAGGCGGACTTGTGGGCCTCGGCTGCCTCACG
Organism: Comamonadaceae bacterium; assembly: GCA_947374535.1. The sequence goes on from CANCCJ010000112.1 coordinate 8,163, forward strand.
CAGCACTTGGCGCAACGCAGACTCGATGCGCTCAAACAATTGGTTCATGCGTTGGTGCAAACGCTCGTTTTCAAACACCAAGGCGTCGCCCACCATCACACGGGCCATGCCTGGGTTCTTTTCGCCAAACTG
>CANCCJ010000113.1 GCA_947374535.1 Comamonadaceae bacterium
ATTTCGGGTTCGTAGCGGTCGCCCACTGCCAACAACATTTCTTTGGTGAAGTACAGGTCACCGCGTTTTTCGCCGTGGTACTCAAAGATATGTGTTTCAACGATCGAGTCCACTGGGCAGCTCTCTTCGCAGAAACCGCAGAAGATGCACTTGGTCAAGTCGATGTCGTAGCGTGTGGTGCGGCGGCTGCCGTCTGCGCGCTGGTCAGATTCGATGGTGATTGCCATCGCTGGGCACACGGCTTCGCACAATTTGCAAGCAATGCAACGCTCTTCGCCGTTTTCGTAACGACGCAAAGCATGCAGGCCACGGAAGCGAGGTGACAAAGGTGTCTTCTCTTCCGGGAACTGAATGGTGATGCTGCGCGAGAACATGTATTTGCCGGTGAGGGCCATGCCTTTGAACAGCTCGAGCAACAAGAAGCTCGACAAAAAGTCGCGCAACGAGAAAGGAGCGGAATGTGTAGTCGTTGTCATGGTGTAGTTCCGGCCTTAGTTCCAGATATTCCAAGGTGTTTGAATCCAAACACCCACCACCAACAACCAGATCAAGGTGAGCGGAATGAAGATCTTCCAACCCAAACGCATGATTTGGTCATAGCGATAACGTGGGAACGTGGCACGCACCCACAAGAACATGGTAACGACCACAAAGGTCTTGATACCAAGCCAAATCCAGCCAGGAATCATGTTGAACAGTGCGTTGTCGATAGGAGACAACCAGCCACCCAAGAACATCACCACGGTCAACACAGAAACCAAGATCATGTTGGCGTATTCAGCCAAGAAGAACATGGCGAAAGACATGCCTGAGTATTCGATCATGTGGCCAGCCACAATTTCTGATTCACCTTCCACCACGTCAAACGGGTGACGGTTGGTTTCAGCCAAACCGGAGATGAAGTAGATGATGAAAACGGGGAACAAAGGCAACCAGTTCCAAGACAAAAAGCCCAAGCCCTTGTCTGCCATCATGCCTTTGGCTTGCCCCATGACGATGTCGGTCATGTTCAAGCTGTTCGAGATCATCAAGACGATCACGAAGCAAAAGCCCATGGCGATTTCGTAACTCACCATTTGGGCCGATGCGCGCATGGCGCCAATGAAGGCGTATTTGGAGTTAGATGCCCAACCCGCGATGATGACGCCGTACACCTCAAGCGAGGTGATGGCCATCAAGAACAACAAGCCCGCGTTGACGTTGGCCAACGCCACATCAGGACCAAATGGCACAACCGCCCATGCCGCCAAGGCTGGCATGATGGTCATGATGGGGCCCAAGAAGAACAAGCTGGTCGTGGCTTGCGTTGGGATGATGATCTCTTTGGTGAGCAACTTCAGCGCGTCAGCGATGGGCTGCAACAAACCACCAGGGCCAGTGCGGTTCGGGCCTTTACGGATTTGGGTGTAACCAATGGCTTTGCGCTCCCACAAAGTGAGGTAAGCCACACAACCGAGCAAAGGCAACAGCACCGCCACGATCTTGAGCAAAGCCCACAGAACGGGCCAAGCCAGTGTGGTCCACCACACATCGGACATCAAGCCAAAGCCTGCGTTGTAAATGTTGTCAACCATCACAGGCCTCCTTGAGACTTGGCCGCAACCGCAGGTTGCTTCGCATCAGCCGTGAGTTGCAACGATGGTGCGCGACGCACCAAGCTGTCGAGTTGATAAATCGTTGCACTGGCAGGTTGACCTGCTGCGGGACTCACATCCACATTGGCTGTGCATGCGTTGGACAGCAAAGCGTGGACATCGGCGGGAATCGCTTGGGCGCGAACTTCTTCGATGGTCTCGAATTCGAAGCCAGGCACGTGGAGCATGGAGCCCAACACGCGCAAGACTTTCCAAGCAGGACGTGTCTCACCCAAAGGTTTGACCACACCGTGGAAGCTTTGCGCACGACCTTCGGTGTTGATGAAGGTACCAGCAGTCTCCGTGAAGGGAGAGATGGGCAAGAGCACATCGCTGATGTCCATGTTGGCCTTGAAGGGAGACAAAGTGACAACCATTTCTGCTTGGCCGATGACTTGTACAGCTGCAGCGCCGTTGGCAGCGTCAAAGGCTGGTTCGGTGTTGAGCAACACGACGGCCTTTAAACCACCTGCCAACATTTGTCCTGCGTTGAGACCGCCCGCTTTTGGCAAAGCCCCCACAACTTGAGCGCCGACGGTGTTAGCGGCTTCGCCCAGGTAACCCACGGTCGCGCCGGTTTGTGCACCGATCCAGCTGGCCAAGCTGAGCAAGCTGGAAGCTTTGGCGTGGTGCGCCGCTGCGTTGCCCAACAAAATGGCTTTGCGATCGCCACCCGTCAATGACTTGGCGATGGCTTGTGCTTCTGCGCTGTTGGCATTGCCCGCGACAGGTGCAGCAGCACCGGTGATGGCACCTACGGCAGCAGCAATGTCAGCCAAGGCTTGCACCCAGTTGGCGGCATCTGCCACCAAGGTGTTGGCCACAGGCATGGCCCAGTCGTAGGCTTGTGCGTTCAAGGCGTTGACCTTGCCGCCGTTGCGCACCGCTTGACGCAGGCGTTGGGCCAACAAAGGTTGGTCTTTACGAATATTGCCGCCAATCACCAATGCACGTTGCAGCGTGGTGAGAGAAGCCACAGACGTACCCAACCAACGTGCTTTGCCGTCGTGTTGGAAGTCAGCAGCGCGCAAACGTGTATCGATGTTTTGGCTACCCAAGCCGCGTGTCAGGCTAGCGGCCAAGTACAACTCTTCAGCGGTGCTGTGTGGGCTGGCCAAGGTACCGATGGCTTGTGGGCCGTGCTGGGCTTTGACACCTTGCAAACCGTTGGCCACGTACTCGAGGGCGGTTTGCCAATCGACTTCTTTCCATGCGCCACCTTGTTTGAGCATAGGTTTGGTCAAGCGGTCTGCGCTTTCCAAAGCTTCGTAGCTGAAACGATCGCGGTCAGCAATCCAGCATTCGTTAACGTCTTCGTTTTCCAAAGGCACGACGCGCATGACTTTGTTGTTCTTGACTTGAACGATCAAGTTCGCGCCAGTCGCATCGTGTGGGCTGACCGACTTGCGGCGGCTCAATTCCCACGTACGTGCGCTGTAACGAAATGGCTTGCTGGTCAACGCGCCCACAGGGCAGATGTCGATCATGTTGCCCGAGAGTTCTGAGTCGACCGATTGGCCCACGAAGGTTTCAATCTGCGCATGCTCACCACGGTGGGACATACCCAATTCCATGATGCCGGCCACTTCTTGACCAAAGCGCACGCAGCGTGTGCATTGGATACAACGGCTCATCTCTTGCATACTCACCAGAGGACCTACGTCCTTAGGATTGACCACGCGTTTTTCTTCTTCGTAACGTGAAGTGGTACCGCCGTAACCGACAGCCAAGTCTTGCAACTGGCACTCACCGCCTTGGTCGCAAATCGGGCAATCTAACGGGTGGTTGATGAGCAAGAACTCCATCACCGACTGTTGGGCCTTGATGGCTTTGTCGCTCTTGGTGCGAACAATCATGCCTTGCGTCACAGGGGTGGCGCATGCGGGCATGGGTTTAGGGGCTTTTTCCACATCGACCAAGCACATGCGGCAGTTGGCCGCGATGCTGAGTTTCTTGTGATAGCAGAAGTGCGGAATGTAGGTGCCGGCCTTTTCAGCTGCATGCATGACCATGCAGCCTTCTTGGACCTCTACCTTTTTACCGTCAAGTTCGATTTCAATCATGGCACTTATCCGTGTCAAACGTAGGCAGCGACCGTGCAGGTCTTGTGCGTGATGTGGTGTTCAAATTCGTGGCGGAAATGCTTGATCATGCCGCGCACGGGCATGGCGGCTGCGTCTCCGAGGGCGCAAATCGTGCGCCCCATGATGTTCTCTGCCACGTTGTCGAGCAAAGCCAAGTCGCTTTCGCGGCCTTCACCACGCTCAATGCGGTCCACCATGCGCCACAACCAACCTGTACCTTCACGGCAAGGAGTGCATTGGCCGCATGACTCGTGCATGTAGAAGTAGCTCAAACGTTGCAGGCTCTTGACCATGCAGCGTGAGTCGTCCAACACGATCACAGCGCCTGAACCCAACATCGAACCCGCTTTGGCAATGCTGTCGTAATCCATGGTGCAGTCCATGATGATGTCGGCAGGCAACACAGGCGAAGACGAGCCGCCAGGAATCACCGCCTTGAGCTTGCGACCTTTGCGAACGCCACCAGCCAACTCCAACAATTTGGAGAACGGTGTGCCCATGGGAATTTCGTAGTTGCCGGGGCGCTCGACGTCACCGCTGACCGAGAAGATCTTGGTGCCGCCGTTGTTAGGCTTGCCGCATTCGAGGTAAGCCTGACCACCGTTGTTGATGATCCAAGGCACTGCCGCAAATGTCTCGGTGTTGTTAATGGTGGTGGGCTTGCCGTACAAACCAAAGCTCGCGGGGAACGGTGGTTTGAAACGGGGTTGACCTTTTTTGCCTTCGAGCGACTCGAGCAAAGCTGTTTCTTCGCCGCAGATGTAAGCGCCAAAACCGTGGGCCGCGTGCAACTGGAAGCTGAAGGTGGAACCCAAAATGTTGTCGCCCAAATAGCCAGCAGCGCGGGCTTCTTCAAGGGCCGCTTCAAAGCGCTCGTAGCTCTGGAAGATTTCGCCGTGGATGTAGTTGTAGCCCACGCTGATGCCCATGGCATACGCAGCGATGGCCATGCCTTCGATCACGATGTGCGGGTTGTGCTGCAGGATCTCACGGTCTTTGCACGTACCGGGCTCGCCCTCGTCTGAGTTACAGACCAAATACTTTTGACCGGGGAACTGACGCGGCATGAAGCTCCACTTCAAACCTGTCGGGAAGCCCGCGCCGCCACGACCACGCAGGCCAGACTCTTTGACGGTGGCGATGACTTCATCTTGCGTCATGCCGGTGGTCAAGATTTTGCGCAGGGCTTGGTAGCCGCCGCGTGCGACATAGTCTTGCAAGGACCAGTTGTTGCCATTCAAACCGGCCAAAATTTGTGGGCCGATGTGACGGTCATGGAAACAAGTTTCCACCGCAGTCGTTTGGAATTGAGAGAGAACTTGTAAAGCTTGGCTAGAGGTAGTCATGCTTATTCCTTCACAGCGCGCAAGCCTGCGACCATTTGGTCGATCTTGTCGTCGCTCATGTAGCTGCACATGGTGCGGTCGTTCACCAACAACACAGGCGCATCAGCGCAAGCGCCCATGCATTCACCGGGTTGCACGGTGAACATGCCATCGGCTGTGGTTTCACCCACTTCAATGCCCAAGGTCTTGACCAAGTGCATCAAAGCGCCCTGCCCGTTACGCAATTGGCAAGGCAAGTTGGTACACACGTTGATCTTGAACTTGCCAACCGGTTGTTGGTTGTACATGTTGTAGAAGGTGGTCACTTCGTGCACGGCCATGGGGGCCATACCAAGCAACTCAGCAATCACGCGCTCGCTCTCAGCGCTGACAAAGCCCTGCTCTTGCTGGGCGATTGACAAACAAGCCATGACGGCAGATTGCTTCTGATCGTCCGGGTATTTGGCGACTTCACGCGCAAAACGTGCGTGAGCCTCGGCCGACAGCGGTGTGCTGTGGTGGGTGTTTACAGAACTCATCGGTCAATTTCCCCGAACACAATGTCCATGGTGCCAATCACCGCCACGGTGTCAGCGATCATGTGGCCACGCGCCATTTCATCCATGGCTGCCAAATGGGCAAAGCCAGGAGCGCGAATCTTCATACGGTAGGGCTTGTTGGCACCATCGCTCACGAGGTAGATACCAAACTCACCTTTGGGATGCTCGACAGCGGCATAGGCTTCGCCTTCGGGCACATGGAAGCCTTCTGTGAAGAGCTTGAAATGGTGGATCAGCTCTTCCATGTTGGACTTCATGCCTTCTCGGCTCGGCGCTGCCACCTTGTGGTTGTCGGTGATGACGGGGCCTGGGTTGGCGCGCAACCAGTCCACACACTGTTTGATGATGCGGTTGGACTGACGCAACTCTTCGACGCGCACCAAGTAACGGTCGTAACAGTCACCCGTTTTGCCCACAGGGATGTCAAAGTCCATGCGGTCGTACACGTCATAAGGTTGGTGCTTGCGCAAGTCCCAAGCGATGCCGGAACCACGCAACATCGCACCTGAGAAACCGAGGTTTTTCGCACGCTCAGGCGTGACCACGCCGATACCGACGGTACGTTGTTTCCAAATACGGTTTTCAGTCAACAGTGTTTCGTACTCGTCCACCAATTTAGGGAAGCGCTGCGTGAAGTCGTCAATGAAGTCGAGCAAAGAGCCTGAACGGTTTTCGTTCAAACGCGCCACCGACTTGGCATTGCGCACTTTGCTAGCTTTGTATTGAGGCATGCTGTCTGGCAAGTCACGGTACACGCCGCCTGGACGGAAGTAAGCTGCGTGCATACGTGCACCCGACACCGCTTCGTACATGTCGAACAAGTCTTCACGTTCGCGGAAACAGTAAATCAAAATGTTCATCGCGCCACAGTCGAAACCATGGCAACCCAACCACAACAAATGGTTGAGCAAACGGGTGATTTCGGAATACATCACACGGATGTACTGCGCACGCTCTGGCACTTCGATGCCCATCATTTTTTCGATGGCCAAGCAGTAGGCGTGTTCGTTACACATCATGGACACGTAGTCGAGACGATCCATGTACGGCAACGATTGGATGTAGGTTTTGCTTTCGGCCAGCTTCTCAGTGGCGCGGTGCAACAAACCGATATGAGGGTCAGCGCGTTGGACCACTTCGCCGTCAAGTTCCAACACCAAACGCAGCACGCCGTGTGCCGCAGGATGTTGAGGGCCCAAGTTCAGGGTGTAGTTCTTGATATCAGCCATGGATACCGCCGTAGTTGTCTTCACGAATGATGCGCGGCGTAATTTCGCGCGGCTCGATGGTGACGGGTTGGTACACCACACGTTTTTGTTCGGCGTCGTAACGCATTTCCACGTGACCCGAGGTGGGAAAATCTTTACGGAAGGGGTGCCCCACAAAGCCGTAATCGGTCAACAAACGGCGCAAGTCGAGGTGACCTTCGAACACGATGCCGAACAAGTCAAACGCTTCACGCTCGAACCAGTTGGCCGAGTTCCACAAGTCGTTGACCGAAGCCACCACTGGCACGTCTTCGCTCACCGCGAATACGCGCACACGCAAACGCCAGTTGTGCGTCACTGACAGCAAATGGCTCACCACAGCGTAGCGTGGACCATCGGTGAATTTGGAATGGGCGCCGTCTTTGTAGCTAGAGTAATCCAAGCCACACAGGTCCATCAACTGCTCAAAACCCAAACGCGAATCGTCGCGCAAGGTTTGGCACACGGCGTGGTAATCGGCAGCAGAGACCGTCAAGGTCAACTCGCCCAAGGCGGATTCGAGGAGCTTGATTTTGCTGCCCAGCACATCGTGCAAGACCGCTTCAAGCGTTTGAATGGAATGACTCATCTGTTTTTCCTAATCAGCGAGCGATGGTGTTTTCGCGGCGAATCTTGCTTTGCAATTGCAAGATGCCATACAACAAAGCCTCAGCCGTGGGCGGGCAACCTGGCACGTACACGTCTACGGGCACCACACGGTCACAACCGCGCACCACCGAGTAGCTGTAGTGGTAGTAACCACCGCCGTTGGCGCATGACCCCATGGACAACACCCAGCGTGGCTCAGACATTTGGTCATAGACCTTACGCAAAGCAGGCGCCATCTTGTTGCACAAGGTGCCCGCCACAATCATCAAATCGGACTGACGGGGACTGGGGCGAAACAACATGCCGAAACGGTCAATGTCATAACGGGCTGCGCCCGCATGCATCATTTCAACCGCGCAGCATGCCAAGCCAAATGTCATGGGCCACAACGAGCCCGTTTTGGCCCAATTCACCACCGAGTCATACGACGTGGTGATGAAGCCTTCTTTGAAAACGCCTTCAAGTGACATAGTTATTCCTTATTCCCAACAGGACAGAGAGCCGTTTGGGTTACTCCCAATCGATGGCGCCCTTGATCCACATGTAGGCAAAGCCGGCAACGAGGATGGCAAGGAAGATCATCATGTCGATGAAGCCAATGAAACCAATTTCCTTGAGCGCCACGGCCCAAGGGAACAAAAATGCAATTTCCAAATCGAACAAGATGAAGAGGATGGCGATCAAGTAGTAACGCACATCGAACTTCATGCGCGCGTCTTCAAACGCTTCAAAACCGCATTCGTAAGGAGAATTTTTGGCCGGGTCAGGACGGCGAGGACCCAAGAAGAAGCCAATCGCCTGGGGGGCAACCCCCAC
>CANCCJ010000114.1 GCA_947374535.1 Comamonadaceae bacterium
TGTGGCTTGCGTGTTGGGTGTGGTGAAAACCATGGCGGCGATTGACCAACCCCCTCCTGTTCTGGGTGGCATGGTGGGTTCGGCGCTGGTGGGTACCTTCTTGGGTGTGTTTATGGCTTACGGTGTCGCAGAACCGTTTGCTGCGCGCCTCAAACAAATCGTGGATGAGGATGGCGAAATTCTCAAAGCTGTGAAACAAATCATCATTGGTAACATGCATGGATACCCTGTGCCTCTGATTCTTGAGGCTGCACGTGTTTGTCTGAGCCATGAGAACCAGCCCAGCTTTGGCGAATTGTTTGATGCATTGAGAAAATAATGGCGGATGAAAAAGATTCGGCAGCCGTAGCACCGGCTGATGCCGACCAAGCAGCACAAGAAGCAGCCGCAGCAGCGGCTGCTTTGGCCGCTGCTGAGGCTGCCAAAAAAGCGGAAGAAGAGAAAGAAGCCGCACCTGCCCCTGTCATCATCATTAAAAAAATCATTGATGATGGCCACGGTGGCGCCCACGGTGGTGCTTGGAAGATTGCGTTGGCCGACATGATGACGGCGATGATGGCCTTCTTCTTGTTGATGTGGCTGTTGGGCGCGTCAAACGAAGACCAGCGCAAGAGCATTGCCGACTACTTCAAACCCACGTCTCAAAGCTTGGTGGCCATTGGCCAACTCGCTGGTTCGAACGGTGTGTTGGGTGGGCGCTCCATCATTGACCCCGACGGTTTTCCTTTTGCCGCCAAGCAAACCGGCTTGTTGGAACGTTTGACGCCTCGTTCTGAAGGGGGACCAAACCCCAGCACCGACCCTGGCCAAGAAAACAACAACCCTTACTCAGACCCAGACAAGTTGACGTCTGAGCAAAAGAAAGACATTGCAGCCGCGCAAGAAAAAGCCGACTTCGACAAGCTCGAAAAAGAGATTGAAGAAAAGCTGTCAGAAAATAAAAAGCTAGGCGGCTTGAAGGACCAAGTGTCCGTCACGCGTGACAAGCAAGGCTTGCGTATTGAAATCATCGACAAAGCCGACTTTGCGATGTTCCCTAGCGGTGGCATGAGCATGCAGGGCAAAGCGTCGAGTTTGATCACTGAAATTGCAGCTTCTTTGGCTGAAATGCCCAACAAGATTGCGATTCGAGGACATACCGACAGTGTGCCCTTCCAGAATAAAGATGGTCGTAACAACTGGTCGCTTTCGGCTGAACGTGCGGAAGTGACGCGTGCTTTGCTGGAGCGAAGCGGAATCAAAGAAAGCCGTTTTGCCCGCATCGAGGGTGTGGCGGACACTGATCCATTCAACCCCAAAGACCCGCGCGATCCGCGTAACCGTCGTATGAGCATCACGGTGCTCTACAACGACCAAGACTGATCGTCACACCGAGCGCAGTTCGTACTTGTTGATTTTTTCGATCAAGGTGGTGCGCTGCAGATTCAACAACTTGGCTGTGCGTGACACATTGCCCGAGTTGCGGGTCAGGGCCTGTTCAATGATGCTGCGTTCAATTTGAGCCATGCGCTCTTTGAGTGACAAGCCTTCAGGCGGAAGCTGGGGCATGCCTTGCGCGAGCATGATCAGGCCTTCGATCTCGTTTTCCTCATCCTCGGGCGCTTCGTTTTGCAATTCGGCCAACACTTCGGGCGGCGGCGTCATTTCCAACTTGGCCAACAGAGGCGCTTGGGCTTGCAGTTCGGCTTGTGCCGACACCAAACCACGGGGCAGCAGGGTAGGGGGGATAGCACGCAAATCCAGCTCTTGTCCCGCGTACAAGGTGCTGAAGCGATCAACCAAGTTGGACAGCTCACGCACATTGCCAGGCCAAGGGTACTTTTGCAGGGCTGACATGAAGTCGGCCTTGAAGCGAATCGGTTGTTTGCCAAAGCTGGCGCATTTTTTTGAGAAAAATGCCAACAATTCAGCCACGTCATCGTTGCGTTCACGCAACGGTGGCGTCACCATCGGCAGCACATTGAGTCGGTAATACAAGTCTTCACGGAACCGACCCGCTGCAATTTCGTTTTCTAAATCGCGGTGGGTCGCGGCCACCACGCGCACATCCACCTGAACTTGGCGGCTCCCTCCAATGGGGTCCACCGTGCGTTCTTGCAAAACACGTAGCAATTTGACCTGCATGTCCAGGGACATGTCGCCAATCTCATCCAAGAAAATTGTGCCGCCGTGTGCCAGCTCAAAACGACCAATGCGATCTGCCACAGCGCCCGTGAAAGCGCCCTTGCGGTGGCCAAACAGCTCGCTTTCCAGCAAATCTTTGGGAATCGCGGCGCAGTTGATGGGCACAAAATTAGCCCCACAGCGGTCCGATTGCTCATGCAGCAGCCGAGCCAATAGCTCTTTGCCTGTGCCACTTTCGCCTGTGATCATCACAGTGGCATTGGAGTTGGCCATCGTCGCGACCAATTGGCGCAGCGTCGCAGCTGACTCACTCGAGCCAATAAAGTTTGTCGTTGGTTTCATGTCAAAAATTCCTACACATGATTGTCGGTGGCCAGCCAAATTTCACAAGACAGAAAAAGTATTCGTCTTGCAATTTGTTAAAGATGCACGGCTCTGTGCCGAATCAAAGGGGAGACCTCTCAAGGACATAGACATGAACCGCACCACCTTTTGGGCTGTGACAGCCACCGCCATCTTGTTGACCGCTTGCGCCAACACGCCCCCACCCATGCCCTCGCAAGCCCGCGTGGACGACAGCGCCAACATGATCACGCCCATGACCCAAAAGCGTGAGACCTTGGTGGCGACGGGTTATGCGGTGATTAGTATTCAAAACCACCGCAATCCCGCCCAGCAACGCTTGTTGGCCATCCGTGCATCAAAACTTGACGCTTATCGCGCTTTGACCGAACAGGTTTACGGTCAGCAGCTCGATGCCAGCACCACCGTGGCTGACATGACGGTGATGAGCGATACCTTCCGCGCTCGTGTGGAAGGTGTCATATACGGCGCGGTATTGGTCAGCATCACGCCTGTGGGCGATGACACTTACGAAACCACCATGTCCTTGGACCGCCATGTGGTCAATGACTTGCGTGCTTTGTACATCGCGAGCTTGAGCAACAAGCGCAACTAAGCTTCGTTGAAAAGACTTTGCGTATGTGGACTTTGTCACCTCGACACCTCTGTATGGCTGCCTTGTGCGGGTGGGCGGGTGTCAACTTTTCAGTGGCAGCCGCTGACTTGAGCCCAGAAGAGCGGCTCAAAGCCATTCGCAGCGCCATGGTGGAAGTTGCTATGAAGTCCAACACCCGCGTGAGCGCCACCAGTTGGATGGAGAGTGATGGCAAGTTGCGCGAGCTGAACCGTTTTTCGTCAGAGATCAAGCTGCGTGATTTGCAAGTGGCCAAGTACGAGCGTGATGCGGGTCAACAGCCTCAGGCAGAGTTGGCTGTCACCAACGTAGAAGCGGTGAAACCCGGACGCTGCGAAGCGCCTCAAGCCAAGGCCCCGCTGCGTCAAGTGATGACCGTCAGCATGGACTTGTCGCCCGGCCTTGCAAACACCCAGCGCTACCAAGCCCAACAATTGGGTTTTGCTGCGCGTGCGCAACTGGTGCAAGCGGGGGCGCGAGCCGAGCGTTGGCGCCTCATCAGCAACCCAACACAAGCGCGTACCTATGACCGTCTGGTTCATGGTCATGGTGAAGAGCATGTGCAGTGGCACGCCCAACTCACCGTCACGCCTGTGCCATTGGCCGGTGTGTCTGACGACCATTCAGCCTTTGGCCTGACTCTGCAGGTGAGCGGTCCTGGTCAGCGCCAAGGCTGGTTCACGGCCGAAGAGGTGGTCGTGCCCAGTCTGCCGACTCAAACCTATGGTTCACCGAAGGTGGACACCGATACCTACATTGCCATTGCACGCGCTGTATCGGCCATGGCGGATCAGCTCGACAAGCGCTTGGCATGCGAGCCCCAAACCTTCTCGGTCGCTCAAATGGATGGTCGCTTGGCCCTCAACGCGGGTACCAACGCGGGCCTGAAAGTGGGTGATCAGCTCATGATTGCTGATCCCTCTGTGCTGCCGCGTCACACGTTAGAGCCTGGCGCACTTGACGCGGCGGTCTTGGCCGAAGTCAAATCTGTCACGCCTTATCAAGCCGAAATCAAACAAGTGGCTGGACGCAAACAAAAATTCAATGGGGCTTGGGTTGCTTGGCCTTACACGTATTAAAAGATTGACCGGAGAGAACCGACCATGAACACGCCCACCACTTCACTTCGCACCTTGCTGTGCTGCGTTGTCTTGGCAGCCCCCATGCTGGCGCTCGCTGCCAGCCCAGCACCTCGCAGCACTTACCAAGTGGTGTCGGGTGACACGCTGGACAAAGTGATACACAAAACCATGCCTGAGAGCCCTTTGCGTGTCGAAATCTTGCGCAATGCTTTTGTGCAGCAAAACCCCCAAGCCTTCACCAAATCCCCACCTCGCGCCTTGATGGCTGGCGTTGTGTTGAACGTGCCGAATCATGACGACTTATTGCGTACTTTCATGGTTCCCGGTCAATCGGCTGGCAACAGCGGTATGCAGCGTGGCGGTGGTTACTCGACGGCGGATATGAACATGAGCGAGCGCAAAAACTGGGTGCGCTTCCCCTAAGGGGCCATCATGGCCATCTTGGGTCCTGAAGGCATCAGCGCGATTGCGCGCGTGTCGCCTATTCACACAGAGGCACGCACCGTCTATGTCGAGGCGCCTGTGGCTCGCCAACTGGGCTTGCACGATGGGCAAGTGGTACAGGCCACGGCAGCCTTGCGTAACGACCAGCTCAAGCTGGTGCTCAACGAACACAGCTTCAATGTGCCCTTGTTTCCCTATATCAAAGAGGGCGACTTGGTGCAGCTGCGCGCGCAACTTTTGCCCACAGGTAAGTGGGCTTTGCAGTTGTTGCACACCGGCAGCTTCGCGGGGCCTGAGGTGCCGCCTGTTGCCATTCCGACGCGATTGAACACCTTGCTGTTTCAGCCCGGCGGCTTTGCGAACTTGCTCACCCTCTTGCGCCCCGGTGTGTTCGAAAGTTTGGTGCCCGTGCAAGACACAGGCGAGCTTAAAAAACGCATCACTGCCCAGCGCCTGAGCATGGGGAGTTTGCAAGCGCAGAGCTTGAAGCGATTTGTATTGGGTCACACCAAAACCAGCGAAGCCAGTTTGGCCGATGGGGTCGCTGTGCCCGATGACACCAAAGTGCTGCTGCGCTTGCTCATGGCTGAACGCTCGCGCGTCGAAGAGCAAGACAGCGACTCAGAACAGAACTTGCACCACGCGCTGGACGAACTTGAAGCTGCACAGGTGCAGTCTGCCCAAACTCTTCACAAGGGCGATTTGAACTTTGCAATGGTGATTCCATTCAGAGACGCCGATCCCGTGGAGTTGCACTTTGAGCAAAAAGGCAACAAGCCGGGGCAGCCTAAAAATCCGTTGGTGGTCAATATGCACACCCAAAGCCGAGTGTTGGGCGAGGTGTGGCTTAAAACCACCATCAGCAACAGCTCTCAGGTGAACCTCACCATGTGGGCCTTGAAGAAGGACGTGGCTGATCTGGCGAAGTTCAATGCCAGCGAGCTCACCTACGAATTGGAAAATGCGGGCTTAGTCATGGGTAGTTTTCAGGTCTACAACGCTCCGCGCCCTGATGCGAACGACGACAGGCCCGCCCCTGATCACGGGGCCTTGGTGGACACACAAGCATGACCGATAAACGCTACACCCAAGCCGTGGCCTTGGAATATGGCCGCAACAAAGTGCCGACCTTGACGGCCAAGGGCGACGATGAACTGGCGCGTCGCATCGTGGCCGAGGCTAAAAAGCAGGGGGTGTATGTGGCCGAAGACCCACGTTTGCTGGCCATGTTGAGCCGACTCGATGTGGGTCAAGAAATTCCGGAAGATATGTTCACCGCTGTCGCCGTAATTTTGGCGTGGGTGTACTGGCTCAAGGGCATGCAGCCCGGGGATGAAAAACCTAAAACGTTTTAAAAAGCTGTCACTTTAAGCGTCAGCGTAGCCGCGTCCGCCGCGTCGTACACGCGAGAGTTTGCCTAAACGGTCATAAATCTCGACCGAGCTGGTGGGGTCTTGCACTTGCAGGCTTTGCAATGCACCACGGATAGCGTCAATTTTTCGACCAATCAGCACTTCGTTGCGGCGATGCATGTCGCGGCAATGGGCCATGTGGTCTTTGAATCCGTCCCACTCGGGGCCCAGCGCATCTGCTGAATCGGGGCCTTGTATGCCCGCGAGTTGCGCGAGTTGCTGCAGCAACGCATTCTTAGAAGCTTGCGACGCTTCGAAAGCATCTAAGTTTTGTACTTTCAGTTGCTCGAACTCAAGTTCCAGCATCTCCTGAAGCGTCTGCGCCAAAGCCAGAGCCTGCTCCAGCGGAGTGGCTTCTATGGCAATCGCGGGTGTTGTCATCTCGGGCAAAGATTGATCAGTTTGAAATCATTTTTTCCAGGGCCACAAAGTTTTCAGCAATGCGGCGTGGGTTCACAGGGTAGTTGCCATCCTTGATCGCCTGCTTGATGGCTTCTACTTTGGAGCGGTCGAAGTCAGGCTGTGCCATGACCTTTTGGGCGACGTTGCTCAAGCTCAATTTATCTGCTCCTGCGGAAGATGCTTTTTCCATAGACGGAGCCAAGTCTTCTTTGGCTTGCGCGGCAGAAGGGCTTCGTTTCTCGGTTTTATCGATGGCGCTGCGAATGGCAGCATTCGATTGCGTCATACGACCGTAGTTTGAAATTGCGTCATTCATGATGTTTTCACTTTCTTCGACCTTTCTTTTAGGTCAAACTTTTACACAACACTTCAATCGACCTCAAATTCTAGAACTTGAGAGTTTTTTTGAAATATCTTTTTAAATACCACTTTCTACCTCAATTTGGCAGTATTCGGTCCAGTGATCACGCCATAGAGTGATCGACCCGACTCGACATTTTTTAAGCGAATTTGTTCACCTAAACCACCGTCTTGCAACGCTTCCGCACGCATGGTGATGGTGAAGCCTTGTCCTTCGCCTGCATTGACTTGAACCTCTTGTCCGCGCTTGACCAACACCGCGTTCTTTACGTCGTACGAGCGAAGCGGGGTGTTGGGCGTGAGGTCACGCACGAGCTCCAGGTTCTTTAATAAATTCGCATCTGAAATGATTTGGTTTTCCATGCCCGCCACAGGCATCTCGGCGTAGCTGAACATCGCTGGTGTGATAACTGTGCCGCGCTTGAGCAGCTCTTTAGACACAAGCACTTTGTACAAAGTAGGGGCTGGCGCACTGGCGTGGTTGAGCGGCGCTGTGGCTTGGCCTGTGTTCAAGTTGACGAAAAGTTGCCAAACGGGTTGCGCGCAACGCACACGAACCGCGGGTTGGTTGGGAAAAGGGTGTTCAAACTGCAGGTTTTGTTGACAGTCTTGCACCGTGATACGGGGATCCACAGGCACGACTTGTATCTTTTTACCTTGAAAAGCAGGGTGGGTTGCGGCCCACTGTTGCGCCTGTTGTTGCAGGCTCTCAAAGGTGCTGGTGCCCACCACAGAATTTGACGCAAACCCAAGCTGTGTATGGCTTAGCAGGGCTGCGGCCAGCCACCAGCCCGCGCGTTTGGCGCGCTGGGTGTCGGCATTTATTAGGCACAGCAATTGCATAGTCATACGGGTCGGTGTTGAAGTTTTGACATTTGTTCAGACCCACACCTTCATGCAAGAACGAAGCCAACTTTTTTTCAAGGACCGATTAAACGGAGCACCCATGCGACTCGACCCGTCCTACAACCCTCAGGTGAACACCACCGACGCCTCCGGCATGCCCATGCTGCCAAGGAGTCAGTTGGCGTTCGCCCGCACCGCGCCCGCTTTCACGCGCGCGATGGCCAGTGCCAGTCAGACTGGCTCGCTGGCGCCAGAGGGCAGCACGGCAGCGTGGGGCACCTCGGTTCGTTCAGGTCAAACCTTGACGGGTATCGTTCGTGAGCAAATGGCGTCGCGTGGCGTCAACATTTCGAACAACGAAGCCATGCGCTTGGCGCAAACTGTGGCGCGTTCTAACAACATCAACAACGCCAACATGATCCACCCAGGTCAGCAGCTGAACCTGGACAGTCTGAATTTTTCATTGCAACAAGCGCAGGCGGTGAACCAAGCCATTGCTGCCAACAAAGCCGCTGCTGTGGCTGCTGCTGCACCAGCCGTCACCCCTGCAGCCAACGT
>CANCCJ010000115.1 GCA_947374535.1 Comamonadaceae bacterium
ACACACCGTCTTCGGTGAAATAGGGGTCAGTGGTATTGATGACGTAGTACTGGTTGAATTTGCTGGTGCTCATTTGCAAGCCCAGGTTGTGCCCTGACCCAAACACGTTGTCTTGTTGAATACCAAAAGACAAGGTGACTTTTTCCGCACTTGAAAAACCAGCCCCCAAAGTCAGCATACCCGTGGGCTTCTCAACCACGTTCACATTCAAATCCACTTGGTCTTGAGACGATGGCACTTCTTGTGTGTCGATCTCCACGTCTTTGAAATAACCCAAACGGTTCACACGGTCGCGTGACAAACGAATTTTTTCACCGTCGTACCATGATGATTCAGTTTGACGAAACTCACGCCGCACGATTTGATCGCGTGTGCGGTTGTTGCCCACAATGTTGATGCGACGCACATACGCCCGACGCGCGGGGTCAGCCACCAACACCAACTTCACACGATTGGTGGCGCGGTCAATTTCAGGACGCACATCGGTACGTGCAAACGCGAAACCGAAGTTACCAAAATACTCGTTGAACGCCTTGGTGGTTTTGGCCACATCATCCGCGTTGTAGGCTTGACCTGCTTTGATCTCAATGAGCGACTTGAACTCATCGTCTTTGCCGAGGTAGTAGCCTTCCATCGCGACTTCAGACACCACAAAACGATCGCCTTCCGTCACGTTGATGGTGATGCTGATGTCTTGCTTATTTGGCGAAATCGCCACTTGCGTGGAGTCAATTCTGAACTCCAAATAACCGCGTGCCAGATACCAAGCACGCAAAGTTTCCAAATCAGCATTGAGCTTGGTACGCGAGTAACGGTCTGACTTGGTGTACCAGCTCAACCAATTGCCAGTGCCTTGGTCGAATTGGTCCAACAGCTTGGATTCATCAAACGCCTTGGCACCGACCACGCGCATTTCTTTGATTTTGGCCAAGTCACCCTCAACAACAGTGAACGACAAGTTCACCCGGTTGCGATCACTCGGGGTGATGGTGGTGATGATTTCCGCGCCGTACAAACTTCGGTTGACGTACTGACGTTTCAACTCTTGTTCGGCGCGATCTGCCAGCGCTTTGTCGAATGGGCGGCCCTCAGCCAAACCGATGTCTTTGAGTGCTTTTTTCAGCGTGTCTTTGTCAAACTCTTTGGTCCCAATAAATTCAACAGTCGCAATGTTGGGGCGCTCTTCGACGATCAGCACCAGCACATCGCCATTGACTTCAATGCGAACGTCTTTGAACAAACCTAAAGCAAACAAACTGCGAATCGCAGCGGCACCTTTTTCATCGGTGTAGTCGTCGCCCACGCGAAACGGAATGGAGGCAAACACCGTACCGGGTTCAACGCGCTGCAAACCCTCCACACGAATGTCACGCACGTTGAAAGGAGCAGCAGCCAAAGCATTGAATGCCATCACCGTACCGGCAATGAATGCAGCGGTTTGGGCAAGTGTGGTGCGACGAAATTGAAAAATTTGCATATTCATGGGATGTATCGGGGGACTTAAGGGAGCCAACCCAGGCGAACCACGTCGTTGAAAAGAGAGAAAGCCATGAGCATCACAAGAACCGCAAATCCCGCACGCTGCATGACATCAAGCCATTGGGGCGAAGGGGGATGCCCTGTGCAGGCTTCGTAAAGATAATACAACAGGTGACCACCATCCAAGACCGGCAAAGGCAAGAGGTTAAACACGCCCAGACTCACACTGAGTAAGGCGAGATAGCTCAAATACGCACCGAGTCCTAAGCTCGCAGAACGACCCGCATAGTCGGCCATGGTCAAAGGACCACTCAGAGTATCGAGTGAGGCATGGCCAGTGAGTAAACGTCCCAACATATCGAAGGTCATTGCCATGACAGCCCATGTCTTGGCGAACGCTTTTGAAACACCATCGAGCAAACCCGACTGCACCCACACTTGGCTAGGCGCCTCACCCACTTGGGCACCGATCAGTCCCATGTGTTGCGAGCCTTCAGTGATCTGCACAGGCGTGACAATCACCTCCAGAACCTGACCCGCACGTGAAATTTCCCAGACTTGGGGTTGTGGCACATGATGCTGACCACTGAGTCGGACCATGGCTCGCAAAGCGGCGGCATCAGCCACGAGTCGGCCATCCATGCGCAGCACTTCGTCTCCGCGCAATAAACCCGCGATTTGGGCAGGACGCCCGGGCTGAAGATCGCCTAAGACAGCCCGACTCCAAGCGGCTGTGAAGCCTCGGCCTCGCCACGTATCGTCATCTTTTTCTGATGTCTCTGACTCTGCCATCGCAGGCAGGCTCAAGATTCGCGTGCTTTGTTTACCTTGAGGTTGAACCTCCAAAAACACCGCCGATGAGCCTTGCTGCAACAACCACCAACGCAAGTCATCGAGAGAAGCCAGGTCTTGCAAAGACTCTGACGATGTCCCTGCACGCAAGACTGTGTCGCCGCTTCTTAAGCCCGCCGCATCAGCCAGAGAGCCGATCACCGGCGAGCCCAACGTGGCTTGGGTCTCATACTGGCCGATCCAAAAGGTCGCGGCATACAAGCACACAGCCAGCAACAAATTAGCCAGCGGGCCTGCTGAAACAATAGCCGCCCTCGCCCACAAAGGCTGTCGGTTAAAAGCCATGGGTACGTCGCTGGGCGAAACATCGCCTTCGCGCTCATCCAGCATCTTCACGTAACCACCGAGGGGAATCAGGCGGATGGCAAATTCTGTGTCTTGCCCCGCATGTGAGTTGCGAGATTTCCAACGCATCAAAGGTGCACCAAAGCCGATGGAAAACGTGAGCACTTTGACACCACACGCCACCGCCACACGGTAGTGCCCCCACTCGTGCACGGTGATCAAAACACCCAGCGCGAGCAAGAAAGCCAACAAGGTCATGGCTTGGCCAAGCGACGAACCACGAGCTCAGCGGCTGCGCGGGCCTGTGTATCCAAGACCAACAGATCTTCCAAGTTGTGAGGCGTTGCGGGCGCTAAATCAGACAGGCAGCTTTGGTTGACGTGATGAATTTGGTCAAAGCGAATGCGGCGCTCCAAAAAGGCTGCGACTGCAATCTCGTTGGCCGCATTCAGCACGGCGGTGGTGCCGCGTGGGCCACGCAAAGCTTCCCAAGCCAAGTGAATACCGGCAAATCGCTCTGGATGACCATGGTCATCCAAGGCTTCAAACGTCATCGCTGACAAGGCGTGAAAGTCCAGCGCTTGCGCGCCTGATTCCATGCGCTCAGGCCAGCTCAAACCATAGGCGATGGGCACCCGCATGTCAGGCGTACCGAGTTGCGCCACCACCGACTTGTCGCGGTACTGGACCATCGAATGGATGATGCTTTGCGGATGAATCACCACCTCTAAGCGCTCGGGCGGCAGACCGAACAAATAACGCGCCTCAATCACTTCCAGCGCTTTGTTCATCATCGTGGCCGAGTCCACCGAAATCTTGCGGCCCATCACCCAGTTGGGGTGTGCGCAAGCCTGCTCGGGCGTGACGTCTTTTAGCGTGGCGATGTCACGGGTGCGAAACGGTCCACCTGATGCGGTAAGAATGATTTTCTCGACACGGGTGTCCCATGTGGTGGCATCTTCTGGCAGGGATTGAAAAATGGCTGAGTGCTCGCTGTCGATGGGCAGCAGCGTTGCGCCACCTTGTTTGACCGCATCCAAGAACACTTCAGCGCCAACGACCAAGGCTTCTTTGTTGGCCAACAGCAAGCGCTTGCCACTTCGTGCAGCCGCCAAGCAAGGCGACAAACCAGCAGCGCCCACAATCGCGGCCATCACAGCATCCACATCGGGATGGGCAGCAACCACATCTAAAGCCGCCGCACCACTGAGCACTTCAGTGGCCAAACCCTCTGCTTGAATTTTGTCTTTGAGTTGCGCTGCCGCTTGTGCATGCACCATCACAGCGAAACGCGGTTTGAACTGTGCACATTGGCGCAGCATCAAGTCAACTTGTGTCGCACCTGTGAGTGCGAAAACTTGAAAACGTGCAGGGTGACGTGCCATCACTTCGAGGGTGTTGGTGCCAATGGACCCCGTCGAGCCCAGCACTGTGATGCGTTGTGGCTTCACGTCTAGGTGAACACCTGTGTGTATGTTTGTCACACCGATTGCGCCAACATCATCGCCAAAGGCAAGGCTGGCAACAAAGCGTCCACACGGTCCAGCACACCGCCATGACCTGGCAACAACTGGCTGCTGTCTTTCATCCCGGCGCTGCGCTTGACCAAGGACTCGACCAAATCACCGGCCACGCTCATCATGGTCAAAAACAAGACAGCCAAGACCAAGAAGGGCCAACCACGTGTTTGCAAACGGGTGTACAGACTGGCGCTGTCCACTGCGTATTGCGTATCCACCCAAATCCAAACGCAGGCCATGAGCAACACGCCCACCATGCCGCCCCACACGCCTTCCCAGCTTTTACCGGGGCTGATGGCAGGGGCCAATTTGCGGCGACCAAAAGCACGGCCTGAAAAGTAGGCGGTAATGTCAGCCATCCACACCAACAGCAATATAGAGAGCAAGAAGTTAACGCCCATGACCTTGGCCTGGTACATCGCTACCCAGGCCAGCCACAACGCCAACACGCCGACCACCAAACGCACCCAACGCGATATCGTGGCCCAACGCGCAACACCGTGACGAAGCAACCACGCCGCCACCAGCACCCAAGCGGCACCCGTGATGGTCCAAATATTGGCGGGTGCGTCATAGGCCCAACGTGCGGACCATGCGTACAAGCACAGCATCACACATAGCCCAGCCACGCGCAAAGAACCGCGCATGGCAAAGCCGTTCAAACGCCCCCACTCCCATGCGCCTGCGGCGATGAGTACGAGCGTGAGCCCCGCCAATGGCTCTGCTGAACTAGCCAACAAAGCTGGCAGCAATAGCGCCAACAAAACCAGCGCAGTGATGACGCGTTGCTTGAGCATCTGGCTTAGACCGCCATGATTTCGTGTTCTTTGCTGGCGATGAGCTTGTCAATCTCAGAAATGTGACTATCGGTCATTTTTTGGGTGTCGGCTTCTGCACGCTTTTGGTCATCTTCAGAAGCGAGTTTGTCTTTTACCAATTTCTTGACCGATTCGTTCGCGTCGCGACGCAAGTTACGCACAGCTACCTTGGCGTTCTCGCCTTCAGTACGAACCACTTTGGTCAACTCTTTGCGACGCTCTTCCGACATGGGAGGCATGGGAACGCGGATCAACTCGCCCATGGACGATGGGTTCAAGCCCAAATCGCTGTCGCGAATGGCTTTTTCAATTTTGGCGCCCATGGGCTTTTCCCAAGGCTGAACGCTCAAGGTACGCGCATCCAACAAAGACACGTTGGCCACTTGACTGATCGGCACCATGGAGCCGTAGTAATCAACTTGAACGGTGTCTAACAATGCAGGGCTGGGACGGCCTGTGCGAATTTTGGTCAAGCTGTGGCTGAAGGCCGCAATGGATTGGCCCATTTTGGTTTCGGTGGTTTTTTTGATGTCAGCGATGGTCATGTTGTGCTCCTGAGGCAGCGCAGTGTGAGATTCGAAAAACTGGGGAGATTAAGCGTGCACCAAAGTGCCTTCGTCTTCGCCCATGACGACGCGCTTGAGCGCGCCGTTCTTGAAAATAGAGAACACCTTGATTGGCAATTTTTGGTCACGACACAAAGCGAAGGCCGTTGCGTCCATGATGCCGAGGTTTTGGCCAATGGCTTGGTCAAAACTAATTTGGCTGTAACGCGTGGCGTCGGGGTCTTTCTTGGGATCAGCCGAGTAAACGCCATCCACCTTAGTGGCCTTGAGCACCATCTCAGCACCGATTTCTGCGCCACGCAAAGCAGCAGCCGTATCGGTCGTGAAGAAAGGGTTGCCAGTACCGGCCGCAAACACCACCACTTTGCCCTCTTCGAGGTATTGCAAAGCTTTGGGACGTACATACGGCTCAACCACTTGGTCAATCGCGATGGCAGACATGACGCGTGCGGTCAAGCCTGCTTTGTTCATCGCATCAGCCAAAGCCAATGAGTTCATGACCGTGGCCAACATGCCCATGTAGTCGGCGGTCGCGCGATCCATACCAACGGAGCCACCCGCGACACCGCGGAAAATGTTGCCACCACCAATCACGATGGCCACCTCAACGCCAAGGTTGATCACCTCAGCCACCTCGTCCACGATGCGAACAATCGTGGCGCGGTTGATACCGAATGCGTCGTCGCCCATCAAGGCCTCTCCTGACAGCTTGAGCAAAATACGCTTGTAGGCTGGCTTGGGTGAGGTCATGAAAAGGCTCCTTGATGTGTGCTGTTGAGTTTGTGTACGGGGATATCAAAAGGGGAGCCGAAGCCCCCCTGAGTTTTAAGCAGCTTGCTTGGCAGCAGCAACTTGAGCAGCCACTTCGGCCGCAAAGTCGTCAACCTTCTTCTCAATGCCTTCGCCCACCACGTACAGGGTGAAAGAAGCCACGTTGGTGTTGGTTGCCTTGAGCATTTGCTCAACGGTTTGCTTGTCGTTCTTGACGAAGGTTTGGTTGAACAAAGACACTTCTTTGAGGTACTTCTGCACAGAACCTTCAACCATCTTGGTGGCGATGTCAGCAGGCTTGCCAGACTCAGCCGCTTTGGCTGCAGCGACTGAACGCTCTTTTTCGATCAAGTCAGCAGGCACGTCAGCGCTAGTCAAAGCCACTGGCTTCATGGCGGCCACATGCATGGCCACGTCTTTGGCCGCTGTTTCGTCGCCGTCGAACTCGACCAAGACGCCAATGCGTGTGCCGTGCAAGTAAGCAGCCAACTTGTGTGCGCCTTCGAAACGCTTGAAGCGGCGGAAGCTCATGTTTTCGCCGATCTTGCCAATCAAACCTTTACGCACGTCTTCGAGCGTAGGACCGAAACCGTCTTGCTCGTAAGCCAAAGCACCCATGGCTTCAACAGAAGCGGGGTTGTGCTTAGCCACCAACTCAGCAGCGGCTTGGGCCAAAGCCAAGAAACTGTCGTTTTTGGTCACGAAGTCAGTTTCGCAATTCACTTCCAACAAAGCGCCGGTGTTGCCAGAGATGAAGCTGGTCACAACGCCTTCGGCCGTCACGCGGCTAGAAGCCTTGCCAGCTTTGCTACCGAGCTTGACGCGCAGCAATTCTTCTGCTTTGGCCATGTCGCCTTCAGCCTCAGTCAAAGCTTTTTTGCACTCCATCATGGGAGCATCAGTTTTTGCGCGCAGTTCAGCGACCATGCTTGCGGTAATTGCAGCCATTTAATTTCTCCGTAATCTATTCAAAACAATTTAGGTGTGAAAAAGGGGCCACACAAGCCCCTTTTCAAGCTTGGGTCGCGTGATTAACCAGCGACTTCAACGAACTCTTCGCCGCCTTCGGTCACAGCCTTGACCAAGTCGTTAGCCGCATTTGCACGGCCTTCGAGGATCGCGTCAGCGATACCGCGAGCGTACAAAGTCACAGCTTTAGACGAGTCGTCGTTACCTGGGATGATGTAGTCGATGCCTTCGGGTGAGTGATTGGAGTCCACCACGCCGATCAATGGAATACCCAGTTTCTTGGCTTCAGCGATGGCAATCTTGTGGTAACCCACGTCGATCACGAAAATCGCGTCAGGCAACACAGCCATATCTTGGATGCCGCCGATGTCTTTCTCAAGCTTTTCCATTTCGCGCTTGAACATCAGTTGCTCTTTTTTCGACAAAGCGTCCAAGCCGGCTTCTTGCTGGATTTTCATGTCTTTCAAACGCTTGATCGATGTCTTGACCGTTTTGAAGTTGGTCAACATGCCGCCCAACCAACGTTGGTCAACGTAAGGCACGCCAGCGCGTTGCGCTTCAGCAGCCACGATTTCGCGGGATTGACGTTTTGTACCGACCATCAACACGGTGCCACGGTTGGCAGACAACTGCTTCACGAACTTGGCAGCGTCTTGGAACATCGGCAACGATTTTTCCAAGTTGATGATGTGAATTTTGTTGCGGTGACCGAAGATGAACGGGGCCATCTTGGGGTTCCAGAAGCGAGTTTGGTGACCAAAGTGGACGCCGGCTTCCAGCATTTCGCGCATAGTGACTGACATAGAGATACTCCAAAGGTTGGGTCTAAAATCCAGCCCGTCATCACCGCAAGTTTTCATTCTTGAAAAACTCCCGGCAACACCTTGATTAGGCTGGTTTGCGAGTGATGTTTGTCCGA
>CANCCJ010000116.1 GCA_947374535.1 Comamonadaceae bacterium
GCATGGTCACCGATTCTGATTTCTGTTGAAATATCAAACGCAGCACCTTGTCCCCGTGCATTAGCACGGTAAGATGAATCATTAGTTAGGAAAATGGCATACCCTATATCAATATCGCCATTCAATAATAAATTTTCCAGTCTTTGTACATCTTTTATGAAGTCATATCGGCGAAGCGGAGAGGCTGAATGAGTTTTCAATGCATACGACTCATTTCCTATCTGTTTTTCATATTCTCTTGTTACGTATTTAAGCTCCAAGCCCACCTTACAGCCATCTGCATTTGCAAAAATATCTAGTTCAACTTTACCTACCTTGGATAAATATGGACGCTCTAAGCGAATATCACATTTAGAAATTTCCTGTTTAATTTTCCATGCTAATGAGTATTGAAAATCTGCTTCGGAATGAAATAAAGGTCTTTCTTCAGAAAGCTCTTCCAGTATTTTTAATATCAGATTTTTATTCATAGGAAAACTTTTATAATTAATAATCATAACTATATCAAAATGCTGCTGAGATAGCAAATATTTCCAAACGAAGCGTCTAAACTCTTTACCGCTCGAATTACCGTCCCGTAACGACACGGTTGTTCTACGTAGAACACGCCATCACTTGTCCTTTGAAATGACATGACGACACCATGAAGTTCATTCAAACCACAGGTCTAACAACTCTGGTTCAACCTTCAGTGTCAATCGTTCCATCCTCTGTTTGCCTTTCTTGTAGATGGAATACACATGCTCAGCACCTAACAAGCATCCATTGACCGAGCGTGTGCCTGACTTCGTCAACAGCTTGGCAATCGCTTCAAAGGTCAGTTGATCTCGTTCGCGTAACAAGTAGACCCTATCAAACAATCGTTGCTGACTGTTTGAGTAGGGTCCAATGAAAAGCGCTTTGCTTTTGAGTTTGACGACGATGACTACTTGTTTGAGATCGTCAAAATTACTCACTAGCTGAACTACTCCACGGTGACAGACTTCGCCAAATTCCTAGGCTTATCCACATCCGTGCCACGCGCGCACGCTGTGTGATAACTCAGCAACTGCAAGGGCACGACGTGCAAGATGGGTGAGAGCACACCGTAGTGCTCAGGCATGCGAATGACGTTCACGCCTTCGCTGCTTTCAATCTTCGTATCGCCATCGGCCAGCACATACAGCACGCCGCCACGGGCGCGCACTTCTTGCATGTTGCTCTTGAGTTTTTCTAGCAACGCGTCGTTGGGCGCCACCGTCACCACAGGCATGGCACTGGTGACCAGTGCCAAGGGGCCGTGCTTTAACTCGCCCGCGGCATAGGCCTCGGCGTGGATGTAGGTGATTTCTTTAAGCTTCAACGCGCCTTCAAGGGCGATGGGGTAATGCGTGCCACGGCCCAAGAACAAAGCATTTTCTTTACTGGCAAATTCTTGCGACCACGCGATGAGCTGCGGCTCGAGCGCCAGCACCGCTTGCAAAGCGGCGGGCAAGTGGCGCATGTCTTTGATGTGCGACGCCTCTTGCGCGTCCGTCAAACGGCCTTTGGTTTGTGCCAAAGCCAAGGTCAACAAAAACAAACCCGCGAGTTGCGTGGTGAAGGCTTTGGTGGACGCCACGCCAATCTCTGCACCCGCACGCGTGACGTAGGCCAACTTGCACTCGCGCACCATGGCGCTGGTGGACACATTGCAAATGGTGAGCGTTTTGTCCATGCCCAAACCTTGCGCGTGGCGCAACGCGGCCAAGGTGTCGGCCGTCTCGCCCGACTGACTGATGGTGACCACCAAGCTGTTGGGGTTGGGCACCGATTCGCGGTAGCGGTATTCGCTGGCAATCTCGACTTGGCAAGGTATTTTGGCAATCGCCTCGATCCAATACTTGGCCACGCAGCCGCTGTAGTAGCTGGTGCCGCAGGCGAGGATGAGCACGTTGTCGATGGCTTTGAACACCGAGTAAGCGCCGTCACCAAACAACTCAGGCGTGATGCCCTCGATGCCTTCGAGCGTGTCGGCAATGGCACGCGGTTGCTCGAAAATTTCTTTTTGCATGTAGTGGCGATACGGGCCCAACTCTGCCGCACCGCTGTGCGCTTGCACGGTTTTCACTTCGCGCGTGACGGCTTTGTGGTGGCGGTCTTGCACCCAGTACTTCCCAATTTGAATGTCCACCACATCGCCCTCTTCGAGGTACACGATTTGGTCGGTCACACCCGCCAAGGCCATGGCATCGCTGGCGAGAAAGGTTTCGCTGTGCGCTTTGCCCACACCCAAGATGAGGGGCGAGCCTGCGCGTGCGCCAATCACGCGGTGCGGCTCGTCTTTGTGGAACACGGCAATGGCGTACGCGCCGTGCAGTTGAACAATGGCGGCTTTGACCGCTTCAAACAAATCGCCGTTGTAGAGGCTGTCCACCAAGTGGGCGATGACCTCGGTGTCGGTTTGGCTTAAAAACTCATAGCCCTTGGCTTGCAGCGCGGCGCGCAGCTCGTCGTGGTTTTCGATGATGCCGTTGTGGACCAGGGCCACACGCCCCGGCTTGTTCGGGGCGTCTTTCCCATCTTGGCCGGCTTTGTACTCCCCCGCGCCAGCCCCCGTGCCGTGGCTGAAGTGGGGGTGCGCGTTGTGCACCGCGGGCGCACCGTGCGTAGCCCAGCGCGTGTGGGCAATGCCAATGCCGCCTTCGATGTGGTCGACTTTCACCTGATCCATCAGCTCAGACACACGCGCCGTGCTGCGCGCACGCTGCAAGCCGCCCTGCTTGGCCCCCAAACTGGCCGAATGCACCGCCACGCCGCACGAGTCGTAGCCACGGTATTCCAGCCGCTGCAAGCCTTGCACAAGAATGGGAACGATATTGCGGGTAGAAACGGCGCCGACGATGCCACACATAAAGAGCACTCCTGAATTGGGTTGCCCGAATATTAGGCGTCACTTAGAGAAATTTCTTGTGTATTTTTTCTATTATTTGAATTAAAATTACATAAATAGCATATTTTGGAATTTAATTTCAATTAAAGTATTTATATGGAACAAGAATTTCTAGATGACACCGATTTGAAGCTGCTCGACGCCCTGCAGCACGACGCCACCCTCAGCAATGTGGCCTTGGCCGAACGCCTAAAAATCTCGCCCCCCACCTGTCTGCGCCGCGTGAAGCGCCTGACCGACGGAGGTTGGATTGAACGACAAATCGCGGTGCTGAGTTCCGACAAATTGGGCGAGGCGCTGGGCCACGGCCTGACCGCTTTGGTAGAGGTGACGCTAGACGCCCAAGGCACGGAGCACCTCGACGCCTTCGAACAACGCGCCGTGGCAGACGACGCCGTGCAGCAATGTTGGCGCGTGTCGCCTGGGCCTGACTTTGTATTGGTGGTGCAAGCGGCAGACATGCCCAACTACTTGGCCATCACGCAGCGCCTGCTGACGCAGGATGCGAATGTGCGGAATGTGAAAGCGTTTTTTGCGACCAAGCAGGCGAAGTTCACCAGTACTTGGCCTGTGTTGCGCAACAGGTAACTAAGCCTTGGGAAGTTTCTCAGGCCGCTTGTAATTGGGAATGCTCACTTGCTTGCCCCGCGCCACGCTCAGTGCGCCGGGCTCTGTGCTCTTGGTGATGGTCGAGCCGCCGCCCACGGTGCCGCCAGCGCCGATGGTGACGGGCGCCACCAGCACGCAGTTGCTACCCACATGCACATCGGCTTCGATGACGGTGCGGTGCTTATTTGCGCCGTCATAGTTGGCGGTGATGCTGCCTGCGCCGTAGTTGACACGCTCGCCCACCGTGGCGTCGCCCAAGTAGGCCAAGTGGTTGGCTTTTGCGCCTTTGGCTAGGGTGGAGTTTTTCACCTCCACAAAGTTGCCAATGTGCACGTCTGCCGCCAGTTGTGCGCCAGGGCGCAAGCGGGCGAAGGGGCCAATGAGGGCACCCTCACCCACTGTCACGCCCAGCTTTTCGCCATCGATGTGGGTGAAGGGGTGAATCACCGCGCCCGCTTCAATCGTGCAGTTGGCGATGACGCAGTTCGCGCCAATCTTCACGCCTTGGCCGAGCGACACAGACCCAAGAAAGATGCAATTCACATCAATCTCTACGTCTTGTGCACAAGTCAAATTACCGCGCACATCCAAGCGTGCGGGGTCGATAATGCGCACGCCGTCGGCCATCAAGGCATGGGCTTGACGCAGTTGAAACGTGCGCTCCAACTCAGCCAATTGCGTGGGGCTGTTGACACCTGCGACTTGCGCCACGTCTTTGATTTTGTGGGCTACCACAGGCACGCCATCGGCCTCGGCGAACTTGACCACATCGGTCAAATAAAACTCTTGCTGCGCGTTGTGGTTATCCAAACGCGCCAGCCAAGGTTTGAGCAGCTTGGCAGGCACCGCCATGATGCCGCTGTACACCTCTTGAATGGCCAGCTGCTCTACGTTGGCATCTTTGTGCTCCACGATGGCGTGCACTTGTCCACTTGGGCTGCGCACGATACGGCCGTAGCCTGTGGGGTCGGCAAAGTCGATGGTCAAGAGCGCCAGCTGTTTGCCGTCACACAAGTCAAGCAAGGCTTGCAGTGTGTCGGCTTGCGTCAAAGGCACGTCCCCCGACAGCACCACCACCACGCCGTCATCGGCCAAAAAAGGCACAGCTTGTTGCACGGCATGGCCTGTGCCAAGCTGGGGCATTTGGCGAGCGAATTGCAAGTTGTCAGCGGCGTTCGCGGCTAGCAAAGTTGGCTCAACCTGATCAGCACCATGACCGGTGATGACGATGGTGTGACGCGCCTTCAAGGTACGCGCGGTGTCAATCACATGCTGTACCAAAGCCTTACCCGCGAGCGGGTGCAAAACTTTAGGCATACTGCTCTTCATACGGGTGCCTTTGCCGGCAGCCATGATCACCACATCCAAAGCCGTCATGTCATTCATCCTTATCTTGCGCAGAATTATCCGCCATGCCTCTGTCTGGCTGGTGTTGGCTGCGCTGGTCGGTTTGAGTGGCTGCAGCACCCTCAAGCTGGTCTACAACAGCAGTGACGACTTGGTGTACTGGTGGCTCGATGGCTACGCTGATTTGCAAGACGGCCAAAAGCAATTCACCCGCGAAGCACTGACCGATCTCCAGCGTTGGCATCGCCAGCAGCAACTGCCCGAATACGTCGCCTTGCTCAAACGCATGCAAGCCATGGCCCCGAACGACATCACACCCGCACAAGTGTGCGCGGTGACTGAGGACATGAGAAGCAGTTTCATCCGCCTGCTGCGTTACGTCGAGCCCGCTACAGCACAGCTTGCAGTACAACTCGGCCCCGATCAACTGCGCAGCGTGCGCAAACGCTTCGACAAAACAAACAAAACTTGGAAAGAAGACTGGCTCGACCCAGATGCCGAAGAGCGCCTACGCTACCGCACCAAGCAAGCCACCAACCGGCTTGAAGATTTTTACGGCCGCTTAGATAAACAACAACGCGAGGTGTTGCACCAATGGCTAAGCACCTCCCTGTTTGACCCAGCGCTCAGCTACGCCGAGCGTGAACGCCGCCAAGTCGACACGCTACAAACCTTGCAGCGCATCACGCAAGAGGCTGGGGCTGGCCATAAACAAGAACCCGCTCAGCAGCAACTGCGTGGCTTGGTCGACCGCAGCTTCACCCCCCCCAATGAACGCTTGCGCACTTACAGCAAAGCACTCTGGCAAGAAAACTGCGAAGGCTTTGCCAAGCTGCACAACAGCACCACCCCTGCGCAGCGCCAGAACATGGTGGAAACACTACGCGGCTACGAAAACGATTTCAAAATCTTAATGACGAAGAAATAGATCAAACCATCGGCCAGACCACGCCGTTGTCATTCAAGAGTGCGTCCAGCGGCATGTCATGCGGCTCGGGCATCAGGTCAGGCAAAAACCCGTGGGTAAAGCCCAAACCAGCGGTGAACGGCTTGGGCTGCAAGGTGGCCAGGGTGCGGTCATAAAAACCACCGCCATAGCCCAAACGAAAACCGCCAGGCCCGTAGCCCACGCAAGGCACAAACAACAAGGTGGGCACCACCACTTCGGTATCTTTGGGTTTGGGAATGCCGTAGGCATCTTCTTCCATGGGACAGCCCGGATACCAAGCATGGAACGTGAGTGTTTTGTGCGCTTTGTCGACCACAGGCAATCCAATACGACGGCGTTGTGGCTCCTCCAGCAATTCACCATCTTCTTTCCAGCGGTGCAGCACAGGCAGCGGGTCAAACTCGCCTTTGATGGGCCAATAGGCACCAATCACTGTATCGGGGCGATCGAACAGCCAAATGCGCATCACGCGTTGCAACAGGTCAGCCCGTTCCAGCCGGTCGGGCAAGTTCAAACGCTCTTCAATGAGCTGCTGGCGCAAGGTTTTTTTGTCCACAGATAATCAGGTCATGAAATTTCGAGTCATTGTGTCATTGTTTGTTAGCGTTTTTGTGACGTTGGCTGCAGTTCAACCCAGCCTAGCTACGCCCTCGGGCAATAACGCCCAAGCCGATGCGGTCATCACGGACATGGCGCAAGCCTTCAAACGCGGCGACCGCAAACGCCTCACCGCGCTGCTGCCCCAAGCCAAAGGCCACTTGCTAGAACCATGGGCTGCATATTGGGAGCTGAAAGCCCGTTTGGACGAAGCCTCTTCGCAAGAAGTACGCGCCTTCTTCACCCGCTACCCCGCCACCTACCAAGAAGACCGCCTGCGCAACGACTGGCTGCTGCTCTTGGGCCAGCGCCGCGACTGGACCACCCTCAGTGACGAGCACCCCCACTACCGCATGCGCGATGACCGCGAACTGCGCTGCTACTTTTTGACGGTTGAGCTACTGGAAAAAGGCGCACAGGCCAGTGCATCGATTGCTGACGAAGTGCGTAAAAACTGGATGGGTATGCGCGAAGCCGACGACGGCTGCACCTTGGCCGCCGACCGCCTGTACTTCACCAAACAATTCACAGCCCTCGACATTTGGCGCAAAGCCCGCCTGATGGTCGAACACAACCGCCCACGCACCGCACGCAATGCGGTGCAAATCGTGGCCCCCGATGCGGCCAACGGGGTGCTCGACGCGATCAACAACGCTGAAAAATTCTTGGCCAAACACATCGCTGCACCCCAAAAAGTGCGTCAGGAGTTGGTGGTCATGGCCTTGGTGAAAGTCGCCACCACCGACCCCGACAAAGCCGACAAGCTCATGCGCAACAAATGGCAGCCCTACCTCACCACCGAAGAGCGCCACTGGGTCTGGGGCGTGATAGGCCGCCAATCCGCCATGCGTTTGGATGACGATGCGCTGACGCACTTCGCCCGCGTGGCCCACGACAAAGACCTCAACGACGACATGCTGGGTTGGAAAGTGCGCGCCGCCTTGCGCGCTGGCAACACACCGAAATGGAACGTGGTGGAAAACGCCATCAACGCCATGAGTGCCGAGGCACGCAAAGACCCCACATGGATTTATTGGCACGCGCGCGCGCTGCTAGCTCGCAAAAAAGTAACGCCACAAATTCAGCAAGAAGCCAATGCCATGCTGGAGGGCATTGCTGGCGTGCGCGGCTTTTACGAACAGCTCGCCCTCGAAGAACTGGGCCGCAAAGTCACCGTACCCGCACGTCCACCTGCGCCCACGGCAGAAGAAATCGACATCGCCCGCCGCAACCCATCGCTGCAACGCGCGCTCTACGCGATCGGCATGGGCTTGCGCTCTGAAGGTGTGCGCGAATGGAACTACGCCACCAACCTTGTGGACGCCCAAGGCAAAGCCGGCATGATGAGCGACCGCGAGCTGTTGGCCGCCGCGCAACTCGCCTGCGACAACCAAGTGTGGGACCGCTGCATCAACACCAGCGAACGCACACGTCTGGTCATGGATTTTGAGCAAAGGTTTCCCATGCCACACAAAGATGCGGTGATTGCGCGCGCCAAAGCCATCCACCTTGACCCCGCTTATGTGTACGGTCTCATCCGCCAGGAAAGCCGCTTCGTCACCGATGCGCGCTCTGGTGTGGGCGCCTCGGGCCTCATGCAAGTCATGCCCGCCACGGCCAAGTGGACCGCTCGCAAAATTGGCTTGGTCAGCTTCACGCCGGACCAAATCACCGATCGCGACACCAACATTGCCATTGGCACGGGTTATTTGAAATTGGTCCTCGACAGCTTTGAGGGCTCGAT
>CANCCJ010000117.1 GCA_947374535.1 Comamonadaceae bacterium
TTGGCATGCTCGGCTTTGTCGCCAAACAAGTGTTGATTTGGATCATGGAGGGCTAAGCCCTCTTCTGCGCGACTGAACTGCCTAGCGCTTACTCGCCCAAATAAGCCTCGCGCACTTTCGGGTCGTGCAGCATCTCTCGGGCATCGCCATGCAAGGTGATGAGGCCCGACTCCATCACATAACCACGGTCTGCAATTTGCAACGCACGGCTGGCGTTTTGTTCGACCAATAAAATCGTCACGCCTTGGGCTGAGACCTCTTGAATCACCTCAAAAATCTTGTCCACCATGATGGGTGACAAACCCATCGACGGCTCGTCGAGCAACAACACTTTGGGGCGACTCATCAACGCGCGACCCATGGCCAACATTTGCTGCTCACCACCCGACATCGTGCCTGCCAATTGGTCACGGCGCTCTTTGAGACGTGGGAAGGTGGTGAACACCCGTTCGATGTCTTCGGCAATGACGGCGTTGTCATCACGAATATACGCACCCATTTGCAGGTTCTCCACAATCGTCATGCGGGTGAACACGCCACGGCCTTCGGGCACCATGGCTAGGCCTTGTTGCACCAAGTCCCAAGGGCCCTGGCCGTCAATGGTTTTGCCTGCCAACTCAATGTGGCCGGCACCCAAAGGCAATAGGCCCGTGATGGCTTTCATGGTGGTGGTTTTGCCTGCGCCGTTAGAGCCGATGAGCGAGACCAACTCGCCCTCGCGCACCTCTAGGCTCACGCCTTTGACGGCTTGAATGCCGCCGTAGCCCACCTTCACATCGCTGACCTTCAGCAACACGGCTGCGTTGTTGTGTTTCATCTCAATGCCCCCCATGTTCTGATTGCGTGCCGAGATAGGCTTCAATCACTTGTGGGTTGCGCTGCACCTCGGCAGGTGTGCCTTGGGCAATCACCTTGCCGTAGTCGAGCACGGTCACGCGGTCGCACAAGCCCATGACCAACTTCACATCGTGCTCAATCAACAGTACCGTGCGATGGTCACGGCGAATTTTGTCGATCAACTCACGCAGTTGTACTTTTTCAGTGGCATTCATGCCAGCCGCAGGCTCGTCCAGTGCAATGAGCTGCGGGTCGGTGGCCAAGGCGCGGGCGATTTCTAGGCGGCGTTGGTCGCCATAACTCAGGGTGCGAGCTTTGTAATCGGCCAAGTTGGCAATGCCCACATAGTCCAGCAGTTCGCGCGCACGCTGCTCAATGGCCAACTCTTCGGCTTTGAATTGGGCGGTTCTGAAAATCGCACCCAACAAGCCAGAACCTGTGCGCACATGGCGACCCACCATGACGTTTTCTAACGCCGTCATCTCGGCAAACAAGCGAATGTTTTGAAACGTGCGGGTAATGCCCGCCTGTGCCACCAAGTGCACCTCCGTCGGTTCATAAGGTTTGCCAGCCAACTCAAAACGGCCACTGTCGGGCGTGTACAGCCCCGTGATGACGTTGAAGAAGGTGGTTTTTCCTGCCCCATTGGGGCCGATCAAACCATAGACTTGCCCGCGTTCAATTTGCATGGCCACATCGCTAAGCGCCTGCAAACCACCGAAGCGCTTAGAGATGCCGGAGACATTCAACACCAGTTCAGGCGTGCTCATCGCGCACCTCCTTGCGGGTTGAGGTTTTTGCCATGCTCAGGCGTGGGCCACAGCCCGCGCGGTCGCCACAGCATGATGATGGTCATGGCCAAAGCAATCAGCAACTGGCGCAAGATAGACGCATCCAAGCGGCCATCGGTCATGGCCTGCAAAGGCCCAGCCACATAACGAAGCGCTTCGGGTAAGGCCGCCAGTAACACCGCACCCAAAATGACGCCAGGCAAATGCCCCAAGCCGCCCAGCACCACCATCGCCACAATCATCACCGACTCCATCAGGCTGAAGGACTCGGGCGACACAAAGCCCTGAAAGGCGGCAAACATCGCGCCTGAGATACCACCGAAGGTAGCGCCCATGCCAAAGGCCATGAGCTTCAAGTTGCGCGTATTTAGGCCCATGGCTTTGGCCGCAATTTCGTCTTCACGAATGGCCATCCAAGCGCGTCCAATGCGGGAGTATTCAAGGCGATGACACACCACCACACTCACCACTACCAGCGTGAGGAACAAGTAGTAATACAGCGTGACCGAGGACAACTCGATGAAGCCCAAGTCCATACGCTTGGACAGCGGGTAGCCAAACACGCTCACTGCATCAATCTGCCCCAAGCCCTTAGGGCCATTGGTGATGTTGACGGGGTGGTCAAGGTTGTTCAAAAACACACGGATGATTTCGCCAAAACCCAAGGTGACGATGGCCAAATAATCGCCACGCAGCTTCAAGGTCGGTGCGCCCAACAGCACACCAAACAAACCTGCCAAGCCCGCTGCCATGGGCAGCACCAGCCACAAGCTCAGGTGCAAGCCATCAGGAAACATCACGGCAATCCAAGGAAACACCTCGGTCAAATGGGGTGAGGCCAACAAGCCAAACAAATACGCACCCACAGCAAAGAAAGCCACATAGCCCAAGTCGAGCAAGCCGGCGTAACCCACCACAATGTTCAAGCCCAGCGCCAGCAACACATACAACAGCGACATGTCGGCAATGCGCACCCACGCATTGCCAAAGCTTTGCAGCACCAGTGGCAAGGCCAACAGTACAGCGGCCATGAGCCAGCGATTAGAAAAAATTTTGTGCGTCAACATGGTCAAGCCCTATCTGCCACACGCTCGCCCAACAGGCCCGAAGGACGCAGCGTGAGCGTGACGATCAGCACAATGAACGCCAAAATGTCGGTGTAGTGGCTACCCAACACACCACCGGTGAGCTCGCCCAAGTAGCCTGAGCCAATCGACTCAATCAGACCCAACAGCAAGCCGCCCACCACCGCGCCACCTAAGTTGCCAATACCGCCAAACACCGCCGCCGTGAAAGCTTTGAGCCCCGGCAAAAAACCCATGGCATGGTGGGCCGTGCCGTAATTCATGGCCCACATCACACCCGCAATCGTGGCCAACACCGCTCCGATGATGAAGGTGGCCGAAATCACCACATCAGGCTTCACACCCATGAGGCTAGCCACGCGTGGGTTCTCCGCAGTGGCACGCATGGCGCGACCCAGCTTGGTGCGGTTGACCAACCATGACAGCACGGCCAAAGCCACTGCGGTCAGGCCCAAAATCATCAGTTGCGTGGGCGTGATGACGGCCTCACCAATTTCAAACGGCGTGGTGGGCAAGAGCGCCGGGAAAGGTTTGTAGTTGGGTTTCCAAACAATCATGGCGAGTGTTTGCAACAAGATAGACATGCCAATGGCGGTGATGAGCGGGGCCAATTTGGGCGCATTGCGCAGCGGACGATAGGCAATTTTTTCAATCGCATAGTTCAGTGCCGCCGCCGCGATAGACGCCAACACCATCGACATAAGCAACAGCACCCAGCCTGGGGTATCAGGCATGAGGGGCTGCAACAGCCCGATGACCGACCAGCTGCACAAAGCACCAATCATCAACACCTCGCCGTGCGCGAAATTGATGAGGTTGATGATGCCGTAGACCATGGTGTAACCCAAAGCCACCAGCGCGTACATGCTGCCGAGCACCAAGCCGTTGATGACTTGTTGAAGCAAGACGTCCATTTGTTATTTACCTGCTTGTTTATTTTTGTCGCGCAAGTGGCGCAATTTGTCGGCGATTTTGATCTCTAAACCGCGCTCCACAGGGCGGTAAAAGCCCGTATTTTCTAGGCCTTCGGGCATGTAGTTTTCGCCCGCTGCAAAGCCATCTTCTTCATCATGGGCATAGCGGTAGCCTTTGCCCCAGTCCATCTCTTTCATCATCTTTGTGG
Organism: Comamonadaceae bacterium; assembly: GCA_947374535.1. Next base: position 3,837 of record CANCCJ010000117.1, read on the forward strand.
GGGCATTACGCAAATGCATGGGCACGGGGCGTGTGCCGTCTTTTTTAATGAGGGCTTTGGCTTCGTTGTAGGCCTTGTAGACCGCATTGGACTTTGGCGCGACCGCCAAATACACCACGCATTCAGCCAAGGCCAACTCGCCTTCGGGCGAGCCCAAACGCTCGTACACCTCGGCAGCATCCAGCGCCAAGCGCAAAGCGCGTGGGTCGGCCAAGCCAATATCCTCAGCAGCCATGCGAATCAAACGGCGCGCCATGTATTTGGGCTCCGCACCACCATCGAGCATGCGCACCAACCAATACAAAGCCGCATCGGGGTCAGAACCGCGCACCGATTTGTGCAGCGCGCTGATGGTGTCGTAAAACTGCTCGCCGCCTTTGTCGTAGCGGCGCATGCGCTCGCCCAAGACACGCATCAACCATGCGTCGTTGATTTCTTCAAGCTTCTCGCGGTGGGCTGCGACAGCCAACGTTTCCAAAGTATTGAGCAATCTGCGCGCATCGCCATCGGCATACGCGATGAGTCGCTGCAAGGCGGCGTTTTCCAAGGCAGGCACAGCACCCATGGCTTGTGCTTTGGCAATGATTTGGGCGAGGTCTTTTTCGTTGAGCGACTGCAACACATACACAGCAGCACGCGACAGCAAGGCTGAGTTCACCTCGAACGACGGGTTCTCGGTCGTCGCACCAATGAAGGTGAACAAACCCGACTCGACATGCGGCAAGAACGCGTCTTGCTGGCTCTTGTTAAAGCGGTGCACCTCGTCCACAAACATGATGGTGCGTTTGGGGTCGAGCGAATCGCGGGCGGCGATGGCTTGCTCCACCGATTCGCGAATTTCTTTCACGCCACCCAGCACGGCGCTGATGGACAAAAACTGCGCATCAAATGCATCGGCCATCAAACGGGCAATGGTGGTTTTACCGACACCGGGCGGTCCCCACAAAATGCAGCTGTGCGGTTGGCCTGACTCAAACGCCACCCGTAACGCCATGCCCTCGCCCAGCAAATGCTGCTGGCCAATGACTTCGCCCAGCGTGCGTGGACGCAAGCGCTCGGCAAGGGGAATGTGGGTGGAAGACACGCTTAAAAAGGCTTTGATTTGTAAAAGTTGTGAGTGTAGCGAAGGGGCTAGCGTCAACGCAGCAAACCTGCCATTTGAAACACCTCACGCCAAGCCGCCAACTTGCGCGCCAACGTCCAGCTGGCATTCGCTGGGCTGGTCGATGGCAGGCGGTGCACGGGCAAGCCCAGAGCGCGGGTGAGCTTGGCATGCTTAAAGCTCTCCCCGCCGTTGTGCGCAATGGCTACCAGCGCAGGGCAACGTGTGCGCAAGCTTTGTAAATCGTTGGGCTGCGCGTTTTGAATGTTGGCGTCTAGGCTGCCTTCGCGCTCACAGGAGGCGTACACATCCCACAAGCCCACGCCTTGGTTCAGCAACCACTGCACACGTTCGGCATAGGCCATGGTCAGCACAATGGCCGCATCGGACGACAACAGCGTGGCCATGATTTTCCAAAACTGGTTTTGCGGATGGCCGTAGTACTGCTGCGCACGCAACGAGGCCACGCCCGGAAAACTGCCCAGCACCACCAAGCGCGTATGGGCGTCGAGCAAAGGCGGTAAGCCTTGCAACACGGGCACAGCCTCCGTCATGTCTGGGTTCAAGGACGGATAACGCTCACGCCTTTGGGCGACACAAAGTTAAACTGAGCCGCGCCGAGGTTCGCAGGGTTCACTTCAAAGCGTTCAAAACTCAGCACCGAGCGCTGGCCCATAGCGTCAAAAATTTCTAGCTTGCCTAAGCTCACTTGAGCGGCATCCGCACGCAAGCCCATGCGTACCGATTGGATGGTGCTCTCGCGATTCTTTGGCGTAGCTTGCACCCACTGCAAACCATCCGCATCGGCTTGAGCCTCCAGCGTGAACTCTTTTTGCAAAGCGCCTAAGTCAGCGGCTGTCGCGACCAATGCGGCAGGCGTGCTGCTCAAGGATTGCGTCTGTTTGCGTGCTGTCACTTGCTCAAGGTCGGCGTCATACAGCCACAATGTTTGGCCATCGGCCACGATGACTTGCGGGAACGGCTTGAGGTAGTCGAAACGAAAACGCGTGGGACGCACGAACGAAAACTGACCTGTGGATGTTTTGCTGCGAGCCGTGGTCTGCCCCGACTTGGCAGGCGATGTGACGACTTGCGTGAAGTCAGCGCGCCCCGCTTTGGTGGACTTCAAAAAAGTCTCCAACGTGTCCAAGCTGCCGGCACAAGCTGCACTTGCACACCAAGCAACGGCGGCGCAGAGGGCGATGACTCGCGCATTCAAACGCTTATTCATCTCGTTCACTCGTCACGCTTGGGTACCAAAATTTCGCGTTGGCCATTGCTGCTCATGGCGCTGACCATGCCGGCCTTTTCCATGTCTTCCACCAAGCGTGCGGCACGGTTGTAGCCAATCTTTAAGTGACGCTGCACCAGCGAGATGCTGGCCTTGCGGTTTTTCAGCACCACCTCCACGGCTTGGTCATACATGGGGTCTTTTTCGGCAGGCACTTCGCCAAATAAATCGGGGCCTGAGGCATTGCCGTCGCCATCGACGGTACCGCCTTCGAGCACGCCTTCGATGTAGTCGGGCTCGCCTTGGCTCTTCAAATAGTTCACCACACGGTGAACTTCTTCGTCACTCACAAACGCGCCATGCACACGCACGGGAAAGCCTGTGCCGCTGGCCATGTAGAGCATATCGCCCATGCCCAGCAAGGCCTCCGCGCCCATTTGGTCAAGAATGGTTCGGCTGTCAATCTTGGAGCCTACTGAGAACGCGATACGCGTGGGGATGTTGGCTTTGATCAGACCGGTGATGACGTCCACACTGGGGCGCTGGGTGGCCAAAATCAAATGGATACCTGCAGCACGCGCCTTCTGCGCCAAACGGGCAATGAGTTCTTCAATCTTCTTGCCCACCACCATCATCAAGTCGGCCAACTCGTCAATCACCACCACGATATGGGGCAAGCGTTGCAGTGGTTCGGGCTGCTCAGGGGTCAAGCTGAAGGGGTTGTAGATGAATTCTTCACGCGATGCGGCTTCGTCAATCTTGGCGTTGTAGCCAGCGAGGTTACGCACGCCGAGCTTGCTCATGAGCTTGTAGCGTTTTTCCATTTCACCGACACACCAGTTCAGGCCATGGGCGGCTTGGCGCATGTCGGTCACCACGGGTGCCAGCAGGTGCGGGATGCCTTCGTAGACCGACATTTCCAACATCTTGGGGTCGATCATGAGCAGTCGCACATCACGCGCCTCGGCCTTGTAGAGCAAGGACAAAATCATGGCGTTGATACCCACCGATTTGCCCGAGCCCGTGGTACCTGCCACCAAAACGTGGGGCATCTTGGCCAAGTCCGCCACGATGGGGTTGCCCACAATGTCTTTACCCAAGCCCATGGTGAGCATGGACTTGGATTCGTTGTACACATCCGAGCCCAAAATTTCGCTCAAGCGAATGGACTGACGCTTGGCGTTGGGCAGCTCTAGCGCCATGTAGTTTTTACCGGGAATGGTTTCCACCACGCGGATGGAGACCAACGAGAGTGAACGCGCCAAGTCTTTGGCGAGGTTCAACACTTGCGAGCCTTTCACGCCTGTGGCGGGCTCAATCTCGTAACGGGTAATCACAGGGCCGGGGGATGCCGCCACCACACGCACTTCGACACCAAAGTCTTTGAGTTTTTTCTCAATCATGCGGCTGGTCATTTCCAGCGTTTCAGGCGCCACGGTGTCTTGGCGAATCAGCGGATCATCCAGCAGATCGACTTGTGGCAAACGCGAATCGGTCGCAGCGTCGGTGAACAAGGTTTTCTGGCGCTCTTTGGCCACGCGCGCACTCTTGGGCACCTCCATCACTTCAGGCTCAATGTGCACCGCGATAGGGGGGTGTTCTTTGATTTCCACGCGCTCTTCAAACACCACTTCTTCGCGTTCGCGGGCAGCCACCAAACCGTAGGCCACATCTTCTTCACGTTCGCGACGCTCTCGCCACGACTCGTAAATACCGTCCAGCCAGGCTCCCAAGTTTTCAGCGGTTTGCCCCCACGAAAAGCGGAACACCCATGAAGCGCCCACCACGCCAAACGCAATAAAAATCAAACCGGAGCCATTGAAGCCCAACCAGTTCAAACTCGATGGCCCCACCAAGTAGCCCAACACACCGCCACTGCTGTGACCGGGCAAGCGGTCTTCAAAGCGGTACATGCGCGTCCATTCCAAGCCTGTGCTCGAAATCAACAACAACCCTAAGCC
>CANCCJ010000118.1 GCA_947374535.1 Comamonadaceae bacterium
ACCGAAGCCGTCATCACGGTGCCCGCTTACTTCAACGACGCACAGCGTCAAGCCACCAAAGACGCAGGCCGCATCGCGGGCTTGGATGTCAAACGCATCATCAACGAACCCACGGCTGCGGCTTTGGCGTTCGGTTTGGACAAAACCGAAAAAGGCGATCGCAAAATTGCGGTGTATGACTTGGGTGGCGGCACGTTTGACGTGTCCATCATCGAAATCGCAGACGTCGATGGTGAAAAGCAATTCGAAGTGTTGTCCACCAACGGTGACACCTTCTTGGGCGGCGAAGACTTTGACCAACGCATCATCGACTTCATCATCTCCGAGTTCAAAAAAGAATCTGGCGTTGATTTGTCCAAAGACGTGTTGGCTTTGCAGCGCCTGAAAGAAGCGGCTGAAAAAGCCAAGATTGAATTGTCCTCGGCCACGTCGACCGACATCAACCTGCCTTACATCACGGCCGATGCATCGGGTCCCAAGCACTTGAACATCAAGCTCAACCGCGCCAAGTTGGAGCAACTGGTGGAAGAGTTGGTCGAGCGCACCATCGCGCCTTGCCGCATCGCCATCAAAGATGCGGGCGTGTCTGTGAGCGAGATTGACGACGTGATTTTGGTGGGCGGTATGAGCCGCATGCCCAAGGTGCAAGAAAAGGTCAAAGAGTTTTTCGGTCAAGAGCCACGTCGTGACGTGAACCCTGACGAAGCCGTGGCTGTGGGCGCTGCCATTCAAGGTCAAGTGCTGTCTGGCGACCGCACCGATGTGTTGTTGCTTGACGTGACACCTTTGTCTTTGGGCATCGAAACCATGGGCGGCGTGATGACCAAGATGATCGCCAAGAACACGACCATCCCAACAAAGTTTGCACAAACCTTCTCCACCGCTGATGACAACCAACCCGCCGTGACCATCAAGGTCTTCCAAGGTGAGCGCGAGCTGGCGGCTTACAACAAAGGCTTGGGCGAGTTCAACCTCGAAGGCATTGCACCCGCAGCACGCGGCACACCCCAAATTGAAGTGTCGTTTGACATTGACGCCAACGGCATCTTGCACGTCGGCGCCAAGGACAAAGCCACGGGCAAAGAAAACAAAATCACGATCAAGGCCAACTCTGGTTTGAGCGAGGCCGAAATTCAACAAATGGTGAAAGACGCCGAGTTGAACGCCTCCGAAGACAAGAAAAAGCTCGAAATCGTGCAATCGCGCAACCAAGCTGATGCCGCTGTCCACAGCGTCAAGAAGAGCTTGACCGAACACGGCGACAAGCTCGATGCGGGTGAAAAAGAGACCATTGAAGCGGCCATCAAAGCCGTCGAAGAAGCATTGAAAGGCGAAGACAAAGCCGACATCGATGCCAAGACCGAAACTTTGATGACGGCCTCGCAAAAGCTGGGCGAAAAAGTCTACGCTGACATGCAAGCCGCACAAGCCGCCGGTGGCGCAGCCGCTGGCAGCGATGCCAAACCAGCTGACGACAACGTGGTCGACGCTGAAGTGAAAGAAGTCAAAAAAGGCTAAGCCCTTTTCTCACCTTCTGAGCTGACCTCGCCGCGTTTCGCCTGAAAAGGTGAACACGCGGCGAAGTCTTGATCAAGCCCCACAAAATACGGCACTGCCCACACCATGTCCAAACGCGATTTTTATGAAGTTCTCGGCCTTGCCAAAAGCGCGAGCGACGAAGAGATCAAAAAGGCTTATCGCAAACTCGCGATGAAGCACCACCCCGACCGCAACCAAGGCGACAAAGCCAAGGAAGCCGAGGCGCAGTTCAAAGAAGTCAAAGAGGCTTACGAGATGTTGTCGGACGCAGAAAAGCGTGCGGCCTACGATCAGTACGGTCACGCTGGCGTCGACCCCAATATGCGCGGTGGCCCTGGTGGTGCGGGTGGCTTTGGCGGTGCGGGCTTTGGTGAAGCCTTTGGCGACATCTTTGGTGACATTTTTGGACAGCAACGCCGTGGTGGCGGTGGGCGTCAGGTTTACCGTGGCAATGACCTCAGCTACGCCATGGAAATCACGCTCGAAGAAGCGGCCAACGGCAAAGACGCACAACTCAAAATTCCAGGCTGGGATGAATGCGATACCTGTGACGGCACGGGCGCCAAACCTGGCACTTCAGTCAAAACCTGTACCACCTGCCACGGCAGCGGTCAGGTGCAAATGTGCCAAGGCTTTTTCAGCGTGCAGCAAACCTGTCCGCACTGCCGTGGCTCGGGAAAAATCATTCCTGACCCATGCACCAGTTGCCACGGCCAAGGCAAGATCAAAAAACAAAAAACGCTGGAAGTCAAAATCCCAGCTGGCATTGATGACGGCATGCGCATCCGCAGCACCGGTAACGGCGAACCCGGCACCAACGGCGGACCTCCCGGCGATTTGTTCATTGAGATTCGCGTCAAGAAACACGACATCTTTGAGCGTGATGGCGATGACCTGCATTGCTCTGTGCCGATCAGCTTCACCACTGCGGCATTGGGCGGTGAGATTCGCGTGCCCACGCTGGCAGGCGAAGCCGCGATTGACATCCCAGAAGGCACCCAAAACGACAAGCAGTTCCGTTTGCGTGGCAAGGGCTTGAAGGGCATTCGCTCCAGCTTCCCCGGCGATTTGTATTGCCACATCTCCGTGGAAACACCAGTCAAGCTGACCGAGCACCAACGCAAGCTGCTCAAAGAGTTGGACGAGTCGTTGAAAAAAGGCGGCGCCAAACATTCACCCGTCGAGGGTGGATGGGCTGACAAGCTCAAGCGCTTCTTCAACTAAAGACTCAGCGAAGTATCGTCACATCAGAGGGGGATACTTCGTCTATGCGCACCAACACCTTCTTCATCGGAACAAAACCTGCTCGCACAACGCGTTCGGCCGCCACGCTAGTGGTCTTGAGCAGCGTGTGGTTGGCAGTGTTGGGCAACCTCGCGCTTTGGGAAAACTTGATGACCTTGCCCGATCTGACGGGCTGGCACGGCGTTGGTTTTGGTGTGGCATTTGCGGTCATCATTGCGTGCATCGTGGCCTCGGTGCTGTCACTGTTCGCTTGGCGTTACACGCTCAAACCCGCCATCACAGTGCTGCTGCTGCTGGCTGCATTTGCCACGCACTACATGCTGATGTACGGCGTGGTGGTGGACACGCCCATGCTCATCAACGTGCTGCAAACCGACACACGAGAGGCGCGAGACCAGCTAGGTTGGCGTTTGCTGGTGACTGTGCTGTCCTTGGCCGTGTTGCCGATGGTTTGGTTATGGCGCCAGCCTGTAGCCGCGACAGGTTTGGGTCAACAAGCGCTTCGCAATGTCGGATTGTTTGGGGGCGCCTTGGCTCTGGCGTTTGGCACCACGCAGTGGGTGTTTCAAGACTTCTCGTCGCTCATGCGCAACTACACCGAGATGCGCTACCAGATCAACCCGCTCAACAGCATCTACGCTGTGTTGGACATGACGGTGATTCCCGCCGAACAAGCCCGTGGCCCGATGCAAAGTTTGGGCTTAGACGCAAAGATTGCCCCACGCGCAGGCCACACACCACAACGCCCACCCCTGCTGGTGTTTGTGCTGGGCGAAACGGCCCGCAGCCATAACTTTTCGCTCAACGGGTATGCGCGCAACACCAACCCGTTGCTGGCCAAAGAAAACGTGACCAGCTTCACCCAAGTCAGCTCCTGCGGCACCAGCACAGCGGAGTCTTTGCCTTGCATGTTCTCGCACCTCGGTCGCACCGATTTCGCCAAGCGCAGCAACGAATTTGAAAACATGCTCGACGTGCTGCAACACGCGGGCTATGCCGTGCTGTGGATGGACAACCAATCGGGCTGCAAAGGCCAATGCGCACGCGTGCCTTACGTGAACACCTCAGACCTGAAGTTGCCCGAGTACTGCGATGGCGATGAATGCCGCGACACCGTGATGCTCACGCGCATCGAGGCCGAACTGGCCAAACTTTCCGCTGAGCGCCGCGCGCGCGGCACCGTGGTGGTGATGCACCAAATGGGCAGCCACGGGCCCGCCTACTTCAAACGCACGCCGGCTGAGTTCAAAAAGTTCGCACCCGAATGCACCGACACCTCGCTCTCGCAATGCGAGCGCGCCCAAGTGGTCAACGCTTACGACAACACGATTGTGTTCACCGACTTCTTCTTGTCACGCGTGATCGGGTGGCTGAAAACCAAAGAAAAAGACAATACGCCGGCCATGCTCTACGTCTCAGACCACGGCGAATCATTGGGTGAAAAGCACATGTATTTGCACGGCCTACCCTACAGCGTGGCCCCTCCTGAGCAAACCACCGTGCCGATGATCACTTGGCTGTCGCCCGGCTTCGAGCAATTCAGCCGTGTGAGCACCCGCTGTTTGCAAACCGAGCGTAACAAGCCTTTGTCGCATGACAACTTGTTCCATTCAGTCTTGGGTGTGATGGCGGTGAAGACCGCCGCTTACCAGCGCGAGCGTGATTTCTTCGCAGCCTGCGAAGGAAGCTGAGCCCCGCCCGCTTTACAAGAAGCGGTCCAGCAGCTTGCGGGTGTGACGGTCCAGCGAGGGCAAATCGCGGATCAAAAACTGCACGCCATGGGCATCCGCGACGATGAGCCGATTGGCACTGAGGCGGCGGATGTCTTCCTCACCTTTGAGTACCAACTGCGTGGGGCCACGGCTGGTTTGCACGCGCCACACGCTGGGCGTGGAAAAGCTGTTGACGCTATCCAAACGCAAAATCTCGGGCATGAACTCGCGCCCCTGCAGGGCCTGCGCCACGATGTCGCGCTCATGGGCGGGTAAGTGGTTGAGGTCTTCTACCCAAGCCAGCTCTTTGCCTTCAGCGCTCAAGATAGAAATGGCGTGGTCCGGTGCCGCGATCGGGAATGCACGGGCGACCAAAGCGCCCACATGTTGCGTGCCATCGGCCAAGGTGACGACCAATTTGCCAAAGGCATCGAACGCCAAGGAAAAGGTCAATACGTCGCTCATACAGACTCCTTAACTGAAGCACGCACCACGGCGTCTTCTGCGTTTTTGGCTTGGGCTTCATACAGCCGGTAATAAGCGCCTTGACGGGCCATCAGCGTGTCGTGATCACCCTCTTCCACCACCACGCCCTGCTCCATCACCACCAAACGGTCAGCCTTGTTGAGCGTAGACAAACGGTGCGCAATGGCAATCGTCGTGCGACCTTGCACGAGGTTATCCAAAGCCTTTTGAATTTCCAATTCGGTTTCGGTATCCACCGAAGCCGTGGCTTCGTCCAAGATCAAAATGCGCGGGTTGATCAGCAAGGCACGCGCAATCGAGATGCGCTGACGTTCGCCACCCGACAAACCTTGGCCACGTTCACCCACCAAAGAGTCATAACCCTGCGGCAAGCGCAAGATGAACTCGTGGGCATGGGCTGCGCGGGCGGCTGCCACGATTTCTTCGCGCGTGGCGTCGGGCTTGCCGTAGGCGATGTTGTCGGCAATCGTGCCAAAGAACAAAAACGGCTCTTGCAAGACCATGCCAATGTGGCTGCGAAAATCAGACAAAGAAATATTGCGAATGTCGATGCCGTCGAGCTTGATAGAGCCTTCGCTCAAGTCGTAGAAGCGGCAAATCAAGTTCACCAAGGTGCTCTTGCCCGAACCGCTTTGGCCGACCAAGCCAATCATCTCGCCGGGTCGGATGGTTAAGTTCATGCCGCGAATGACAGCGCGGTTGCCATAACGGAAGCCCGCGTCTTGAATCTCGATATTGCCTTGCAAAGGCACTGGCAGCTTTTGTGGATGGGTGGTTTCGGGCACGCTAGAGATGTGATCCAAAATTTCAAAAATACGCTTGGCGCCAGCTGCTGCCTTTTGTGTGTGTGACACGATGCGACTCATCGAATCGAGGCGCGTGTAAAAACGGCCGATGTAGGCCAAGAACGCGGCCAACACACCCACGGTGATTTGGTTGTGCGACACCAAATAAATTCCAAAGCCCCAGACCACCAGCAAGCCGACCTCGGTCATCAGCGTGACTGTGGGTGAGAACAAGGACCACACAAAGTTGATGCGGTCGTTCACCGCCAAGTTGTGCTTGTTGGCGTCGCGGAAGCGATTGGCTTCGCGCGTCTCTTGGGCAAAGGCTTTGACAACGCGAATACCGGGAATGGTGTCGGCCAACACGTTGGTCAACTCGGACCACACGCGGTCAATCTTCTCAAAGCCCGTGCGCAGTTTGTCACGCACGGTATGAATCAACCACACGATGAACGGCAACGGCAGCAACGTGACCGCTGCCAGTTTGGCGTCGATGCTGATCAAAATAGAAGCTGTCATGACAATCATCAGCACATCGGTGGCAAAGTCCAACAAGTGCAGCGACAAGAACACGCAGATGCGATCGGTCTCAGCGCCAATGCGGTTCATCAAATCGCCTGTACGACGGCCACCAAAGTATTCGAGCGACAAGCGCATCAAGTGTTCGTAGGCCGTGGTGCGCAAGTCAGCGCCAATGCGTTCAGACACCAAGGCCAAGATGTAGGTTTTGAGCCAGCCCAAGCCCCACGCCAGCAAAGCTGCGCACAGCAATCCGCCTAAATACAGGGTCACCAAATCGTGGTCGATGTCTTTGCCGTTTTGGAACGGAATGAGCACATCGTCCATCAAGGGCATGGTCAGATAAGGCGGCACCAAGGTGGCAGCCGTGGAAGCCAGCGTCAACAAGAAGCCTGCCAACAAGCGCCATTGGTAAGGCTTGGCAAAGCGCCACAGTCGGAACAGACCCCACGTCGAAAGCGGTGCATGCTGCTCGCGGCTGCACACCGGACACGCATCGCCCACGCTTTCGAGTTGCAATTTGCACTGGGGGCAACGGGCCTGCGCCATGGACGCCAATGATTTGCCGTTGGCCAAGACTTCAATGCGGTCGGCAAACTTCTCCTGCAAACGCATCGCCGTGATGTTGTGCGTCAAGGTGAAGCGCCAACTGGCAATGCGGTGCGTGACATCGACCAAGTTCAAGGTGCCCACACCGGCGTGATCGGTGTGTGTCATCGTCATGCCGGCAGCCAGTGCCCAACTGTCCCAAACAGGCGCTGAGCCCGCCTCTTGTGAGCCAAAAAGAACCCTTTGGTCTGTCACAATTAGCAGCCCTAGCGAAAAATGCAATTGGGCGTTTAAGTCAACCTCTAGCCAAGCTAGAACGTTTTCTTGAGCAGACAGTTGTGCAAAAGCTGAAGTTCGCCAGCCCTCGGGCAAAACAACTTTGGTAGAAGCCGATAAAGAAGAATTCATTATTGGAATGTTGCTGCTTTCAATCGATGCAAATCGATGGACGGCGATAAAGATAAAAGCAGGAGCCAGGACTTTGTTGCACCCCAGCACGTTTGCAAATGATTGTATCGCCGCAGCCTCGGAGGTCTCGGTGACGACCCCGGCTCTCCCCCCTGCTTCAGCCACCCCAAACCTTCGCTAAAAACCTCCGCTAATTTATGGCCTTCAAAGACATTCAAATCCTGCGCATGAACTATTTGCGTGGGCCCAACATCTGGACTTACCGACCCATCATCGAAGCACTGATCGACTTGGGCGAGATGGAAGACCACCCCTCCAACAAAATCGACGGCTTCAACGACCGCATCAATGGCTGGCTGCCCGGCTTGGTCGAGCACCACTGCGGTGTGGGCCACCGTGGCGGCTTCTTGACCCGCTTGGTAGGTGGCACTTGGATGGGCCACATCATGGAGCACGTCTCGATTGAGTTACAGCTCTTAGCAGGTGCACGTGCTGAATTTGGCAAGGCCCGCGAAATCAGCAAGCGCGGCATCTACAAAGTGGTGTTCCGCACCGAGCACGAAGAACTGGGCCGCGAAAGTTTCCTCGCCGCCCGTGAGCTCGTGATGGCCGCTGCCAACAACAAGCCCTTCGACATCACGGCCACCGTGGACCGTTTGAAAAAGATTGCCGACTTGCGCTGCCTAGGCCCCAGCACCGCGTGCATCGTCGATGCAGCCGTTGAACGCAAGACGCCTTTCAT
>CANCCJ010000119.1 GCA_947374535.1 Comamonadaceae bacterium
CCCGGCAATCACGCACGCGCCGTGCTGCAACTGCAACGCATGCGCGGGCAAACCGTGGTGTTTCAAACCGCCGTGTCGGTGGTGTGCCAAGCCAGCCACTTTGAGCAAACTGAACTTGCCCAAATCAAGGTGCGTTTTCGCGACTTGAGCGATACCGAAATTGAAACGTATTTGCGCGCCGAAGAACCCTACGACTGCGCCGGCAGCGCCAAAAGCGAAGGCCTCGGCATTGCCCTGCTCGACGCCATCGACAACGACGACCCCACCGCCTTGATTGGCCTGCCCATGATTCGCACTGCTCGCTTGCTGCGCGCAGCGGGCATTGACCTGCTGGGAGCCATGAAGCCATGACCGCCACAATCCAAAAAGGCACGCTCTACCTCGTGCCCACGCCACTCGACTTTGGCTGCGACACCAAAGCTCCCATCACTGATGTGCTGCCGCAAGAAACCTTGCGCGTGGCGGCGGGCGTGACGCACTGGATCACCGAGAACGCCAAAAGCACACGCGCCTTTTTAAAGCGCGTGGATGCTCATGTGCCGCTGACCAAAACCATTCAAGAAAACACCATCACCGAGCTGCCCCGCGAGGTGCACAAAAAGGGCGACCACACCGGTGACTTTGACGCCAAGCCCTTGCTCCAAGCCGCCCTAGCGGGCCACGACGTGGGTTTGGTCAGCGAAGCCGGCATGCCTGCGGTGGCCGACCCCGGCTCGTCCGTCGTGCGTGCGGCACATGAGTTGGGCATTCGCGTCGTCCCGCTCGTCGGCCCCGTGTCACTGCTGCTGGCCTTGGCCGTCAGTGGGTTGAACGGCCAAAACTTTGCGTTTGTAGGCTACTTGCCGCAAGACGGCGCGGCGCGCACGCAGCGTTTGCGTGAACTAGAAAACCTCGCCGCCAAGCATGGGCAAACCCAAATATTCATTGAGACACCCTACCGCAACCAAGCCCTGTGGGATGGACTGGTCAACGGCCTACAAAGCAACACCCGCTTGGCCCGCGCCAGCGGCTTGACCATGACCGGCATGCAAGTGCAGTGCAAAACCGTTCAGGCATGGCGCAGTGCGGGTAAGGCGCAAATTTCGGGTGAGCCGACCGTGTTTTTGATTGGCAAATAAAAACGAACGTCGGCTTCAGCGCACCACAGGCATGGCTTGCAAGGCACGCACCGCGCCTTCACCTATCGCCGCACCAAAGCGCTTGGCCAAACGTTCTGCCACGTTGTCGTGGCGGGTGTAGTCGATGATGTCTTCGGCTTTCACAACTTCACGGGCCACGTAGTCCAAGTTACCCAAACCATCGGCCAAGCCCAATTCCACAGCTTGTTCGCCGCTCCAAAACAAACCACTGAACAGCTCAGGTGTTTCTTTCAAACGTTTGCCACGGCCATCGCGCACCACTTGGATGAACTGTTTGTGAATTTGATCCAGCAAGGTTTGTGCGTGGGCACGTTGGGGTTTCGTTTGAGGGCTGAAGGGGTCTAAGAACCCTTTGTTCACGCCCGCCGTCATCAAGCGGCGCTCCACACCGAGCTTGTCCATCAACCCGGTGAAGCCAAAACCATCCATCAGCACGCCGATGCTGCCCACGATGCTGGCTTTGTCCACATAAATTTCGTCAGCAGCCACGGCAATGTAGTAAGCCGCTGAAGCACACGACTCTTCCACCACAGCGTAGACCGGCTTTTTGTGCTTTTCTTTCAAACGGCGAATTTCATCGTTGATGATGCCCGCTTGAACAGGGCTGCCACCGGGCGAATTGATTTGCAAGACGATGGCTTGCGAACCCTCATCTTCAAACGCAGCACGCAAAGCCGTGACCACCCACTCGGCGCTGGCATCTGCACCATCGGCGATTTCGCCTTTGATGGCCACAACCGCCGTGTGTGGCTGACTCGGATTGCTACCGCCCACACCCCCTTTGTGCAACCCCGTCCACAGCACCACAGCGGCAAAAGCAAGCCAAGCCATGCGGAAAAAAATGCGCCAGCGACGGCTGGCACGCTGTTCAACCAACGTCGCGAATGCCAAGCGCTCCAAGGTGTCGCGCTCCCACACCGTTTTATGGCTGGGAGTTTCAGAGTTTGCGTGATGTTCAGACATATCAGTAGGTTTTCACAAATTAATCTAGAAATTCGAAAGGTTTCAAGTTGTACGCAGTATGCCAGTGGACCACGCCATCGGTTTCGCTCAGTGCGATCTTCACCAAGCCACCTCGACAAGGCCCACCAGCGCATTCGCCAGTGTCGGGCGCGTATTCCGCCCCGTGCGTGGCGCACAACAACCAGCGGCCACTGGCATCAAAAAACTGGTCCGGCTGGTAGTCCATCTCCATCGCCACATGCGTGCATCGGTTCAGATAAGCGTGCGGCTGACCTTCAAACCGAATGGCAAACGCACGACAAGTTTGACCCGCGTAAACCACATCAAATGGAACGGCACGGCCACCTTCGGCTAAGTCGGCGCTGTTGCAAAGAGGAATGATTTGCGAAACAAGGTCAGTCATGGCGATCAAGCGTTGGCTAACAACCAGTCGTGCAACTCCTTCACAGAGTGCGCGATGAATCGTGGGTTCAAGGGCTCAAACTGGCCATGATCGTGTGCGCCGTAGCTCACACCCACACTGGCGCAGCCCGCGTTCACCGCCATTTGCAAGTCATGCGTGGTGTCGCCAATCATCAAGGTGCGCTCAGGGTCGACGCCAAACTCACGCATCAACTCTTGCAACATGCGTGGGTGGGGTTTGCCTGCGGTTTCATCGGCCGTACGCGAGCCATCGAATACACCCTTCAACTCGGAGGTGTGCAAGGCTTCGTCTAAGCCGCGACGGCTTTTGCCTGTGGCCACGGTCAACCAGTGGTGGCGCTCACGCAACGCCGCCAACAAAGGCAACACGCCTTCAAACAAGGCGATGTCATTGGCGTGTTGCATGTAGTGAAAGCGGTAGCGCTCGCCCAACAACGGGTATTTGTCTTGCGGCACATCAGGGGCTGCGTGCGCCAAGGCTTGCATGAGCGCCATGCCAATCACATACGAGGCCGCTTCGTCCGTGGGCTTGGCACCACCCACATCCACCACCGCCAACTGAATGCAGCGGGTGATGATTTGTGTGGAATCAAACAGCGTGCCGTCCCAATCGAAGGCAATCAAATCAAATTGGCGTGGGCGCATGGCTTAAACGTCGAGGTGAGGTTGAATGATCGGCGGCTGCACCGAATCCACAAAGTTTTTCAACTCGGGGGGTAAAGGCGCTTGCAAAGTGACCGGACGCCCGCTTTGCGGATGCTGAAATTTGAGCTGCCACGCGTGCAAAAACATGCGCTTGAGGCCCATCTTCTGCAAAATTTTGTTCTGTTCGAAATCCCCGTATTTGTCGTCACCCGCAATCGGGTGGCCTTGGCTGGCCAAGTGCACGCGGATTTGGTGGGTACGCCCCGTCTTGATGGTCACTTCCAACAAGGTGTAAGGTCCGACCGTACGCGCCACGCGGACCAAGGTGATGGAGCGCATGCCATTCGGATCGTCTTTGCCAACCACTTTGACACGGCGTTCGCCCTCACCCACCCCGTTTTCAACCGTGTACTTGAACAAAGGCGAATCAATCACCTTCTTGTTCGATGGCCATAGGCCCAGCACCAACGCCAAATAGGTTTTACCGGTTTCGCGGTCGCGGAACTGGTCTTGCAGGTTTTTAAGCGCGCTGCGCTTCTTCGCCACCAACAAAACACCCGAGGTTTCACGATCTAGGCGGTGCACCAGCTCTAAATTAGCCGAGGCGGGGCGGGCACGGCGCAGTTGTTCGATCACACCAAAGCTCACCCCACTGCCGCCATGCACGGCCACGCCAGCGGGTTTGTCGATGGCCATCATGGCTTCGTCTTCCATCAGCACCGGGAACTCGCGGGCCGGCGCCGGTGCATCGGCCTTGGCCTGCACTTGGGCCGAGATGCGCACAGGCGGCAAACGCACCAAATCACCCGCCTCCACCCGTTGGTCCGCCGAGGCGCGGCCTTTGTTCACCCGCACCTCGCCAGATCGAATGATGCGGTAAACGTGGGTTTTCGGCACCCCCTTGAGGTGGCGCATGAGGAAGTTATCCAGGCGCTGACCCGCCGAGTCTTCATCGACTGTGAGTGTTTTAACCGAAGGGGTGGGGGTTGGGGCCAAAGCCCCTATAATGTGATTCACCAGCGTTTTGCTCTAAGTGCTTGATTTAACACAGATTAGACCATGTACTGACGAACGCGGTAAGGTCGATGCCCCTTTTGTGCCCGAGATGCAGACCCCGTACCCAAGAGACGGTGTGGCACTCGCCCCAAAAGTTGAGCCGACGCTCAGAAAACACTGAAACGGAATACCCCAAGTTGTGGAGGCTATTTTTGAAAAGCCTTCATAACGGATCACTGCGAGAAGCAAAAACGATGGTTGTGGCAATGTTGATGTTGATGGAACTCTGCACAGAGTGGCTTTTGCCACCGACTGTGTGCAGCGTTGCGCGTCGCACCAAAGCCAGCTGGACCAGCCCTGTCTCCCCTGCACCGGCTCATCAAGCCACGCACTCGACAACAGGACAACCGCGACTTCTTGCCCTTATCCACGCGCCCAACCACCGTCCCCTGCGCTAATCTCACACTTGATTAGCTCGGCGGCGACGGTCTCAGCGGCAATTCCCTTCGTTCTCTGACGTCCCTCAGGCATCGTTGGCTCGTCATGGGCCTGTGATGATTTGACATGTGAAGGAACCGCATCATGAAACGGATGCTTATTAATGCAACCCAGTCGGAAGAACGCCGCCTGGCTATCGTCGACGGCCAAAAACTGCTCGACTATGAAATCGAAATCGAAGGCCGCGAACAGCGCAAAGGCAACATCTACAAAGCCGTTGTGACCCGCGTCGAGCCTTCTCTCGAGGCTTGCTTTGTGGACTACGGCGAAGACCGCCACGGTTTCTTGCCGTTCAAAGAAATCTCGAAACAGTACTTCGCTGAAGGCGTGTCGGTAAGCCAAGCACGCATTCAAGACGTCATCAAAGAAGGCCAAGAGCTCTTGGTCCAAGTGGAAAAAGAAGAACGTGGCAACAAGGGCGCAGCCCTGACCACCTTCATCAGCTTGGCCGGTCGCTATGTGGTGCTCATGCCCAACAACCCACGCGGTGGAGGCGTCAGCCGTCGCATCGAGGGTGACGACCGCGCAGAACTCAAAGAAGCGATGGACCAATTGGAATACCCAAAGGGTATGTCCATCATCGCGCGCACCGCTGGCATTGGCCGCAGCGCCCCTGAGTTGCAATGGGACTTGAACTACTTGCTCAAGTTGTGGACCGCCATTGATGGCGCCAAGGGTGCCAAAGGCGCGTTCTTGATTTACCAAGAATCCAGCTTGGTCATCCGCGCCATCCGCGACTACTTCAACCATGACATCGGCGACATCTTGATCGACACCGATGACATTTTTGAGCAAGCGCACCAGTTCATGGCCCACGTCATGCCTGAGCACGCCGCTCGTGTGAAGCGCTACAGCGACGAAACCCCGTTGTTCAGCCGCTTCCAAATCGAACACCAAATCGAGTCGGCCTATGCCCGTACCGTCAACCTGCCCTCGGGCGGCGCGATTGTGATTGACCACACCGAAGCCTTGGTGTCGGTGGACGTCAACTCGGCCCGCGCCATCAAAGGCGGCGACATCGAAGAAACAGCGACTCGCACCAACCTCGAAGCCGCCGACGAAGTGGCCCGCCAAATGCGCTTGCGCGACTTGGGCGGCCTGATCGTCATCGACTTCATTGACATGGACGAAAGCCGCAACCGCCGTGACGTGGAAAACCGCTTGCGCGATGCCTTGCGCCACGACCGCGCCCGGGTGCAATTTGGCACCATCAGCAAATTCGGTTTGATGGAAATGAGCCGCCAACGTCTGCGCCCTGCGCTGAGCGAAGGTGCATCCATTCCATGCCCACGCTGCGGCGGCTCGGGCCATGTGCGTGACACCGAGAGCTCGGCACTGCAAATTTTGCGCATCATCCAAGAAGAGGCCATGAAGGACAACACGGCTGCCGTGTATGCCCAAGTGCCGGTGGAAGTGGCCTCGTTCTTGTTGAACGAAAAGCGCACTGAAATTGCCAAGATTGAAATCCAACAACGCTTGAGCGTGTTGCTCGTGCCGAATAAGACACTGGAAACACCGAACTACAAGTTGGAGCGTCTGAAGCACGACGACCCGCGCCTCGACCGCGTGGAAGCCAGCTACAAAATGGCCGAGGAGTTTGAAGACCCCACCGCCGTCACCCGTCGCTCACAAGAGCCTACAAATAAGCAAACGCCGGTCATCAAAGGCGTGTTGCCTGATGCACCCGCGCCCGCGCATGAGCCTAAGCCTGCTGCACCAGCGAAAGCACCTGCACACGCACGCGGCGCCAAGCCTGCGGCCAAAGCACCCGAAGCCAAATCGGGCGGCTTGTGGGGCTGGTTCACTGGTTTGTTCAGCAGCGACTCAGAAGAAAAAGCCAAGCCAGCCGTGGGCGACAAAAAGCCAGGCGAACGCGGCGAGCGCCGTGATGGCCGCAGCGCCAATGGCCGAGGCGGCCGTGGTGGTCGCGGTGGCCGTGGTGGCGACCGTGCCGAGCGCGGTGCCGAAGGCCGCACAGAGCGCAACGCCGAAGGCGTTGAGGCCCGTGGTGAACGTCCTGCACGCGGCGAGCGCCCAGAGCGCGGTGAACGCAATGTGGAGAGCCGTGAAGGTGGGCGCCCAGAAGGCAGTCGCGAAGGTCGTGGCCCACGCCAAGACCGCAATCGCGGTGGTCGTGGTGAAGGCCAACCGGCCCTCGATAACAACGCCACACCCGAAGCCCAAGCCGAAGCGCGCTCTAAAGCCCGCAACGAACGCATGGCCCGCGAAGAACGCGGCGAAAGCACCGAAGGCAGCCATGGCAATGAGCCACGCGAACCTCGCGGTGAACGTGGCGAGCGTGGCGAAGGTCAAGGCCGTCGCGAACGCAGCCCACGCGGTGAACGCAACGAAGGTCAAGGCCGCCGTGAACGCGCCCCTCGCTTAGACGAGAACGGCAACCCAGAAACCTTGCCACTCGACAACACCGCTGTCGCCGAAGGCCAAGCGCCGCAAACCGACGAAAACGGTGGCGAGCGTCGTGAACGCCGCTCACGCGACCGTTATGGCCGTGACCGCCGCGAGCGTGGCGACCGCGCCCCCCGTGAAGAGGGTTCTGCAGAACACGCCGACAACGCCTCAACTGCTGAACACGCGCACGTTACGCATGACCACGCGTCAAGCGAGCAAGCCCCACAAGAGGCGCGCGAGCCAAGCGGTGAACGCCAAGTTCGCAACGAGCACTCAGAACAAGCGGCCCAAACACCGACACGCACGGGTATGCCACGCGTTCAAAGCTTCGCGCTGCCTTTGGCAGAAATGCAAGCAGTGGCCCAAGGCAGCGGTTTGGAATGGGTCAACTCCAATCCAGAAAGCATTGCTGCGGTGCAAGCTGCGATTGCAGCCGAGCCAAAACCCGTGCATGTGCCACGCGAACGTCCCCCTGTGGTGATCTTGGATGAAGGTCCACTGGTCTTGGTTGAGACCCGCAAGGACCTCTAACCCTAGCTAGCCAGCTGAGAAGCTGGCTCAGACTTCAGCGGCGCGTTTCCAGCACAACTGGGCACGCGCCGTTTCTTCTTTCTGCTCAGCCAACTGGGCCAGAGCACGCCAAGCTTCGCGCTGCATGTCGGCATTCTTCAGTTGCGGCGCAGCAAGCTCGAGCATTTGCTGAGCCTTGCCCCACAAGGCGTGATGCCAACACACCCGGCCTGCCAAATACTGCAACTCCACCCAACGTGGGTAAGTTTGGCGTGC
>CANCCJ010000120.1 GCA_947374535.1 Comamonadaceae bacterium
TTTGAATCACCATGCTTGAAAATTTCAGCGGCGCCACACGAGTTCACGTCATTGTGGGCGACCCCATTGCCCAAGTGAAATCGCCTTTTGGCGTGACCCAAGCTTTTGAATCACATGGCCGCGACGCCATCTGCGTCCCCGCCCACGTCACCCCCGCTGACTTGTCCGACTGGTGGGCTGGCACCCAACGCGCACGCAACATCGACGGCTTGATCGTCACGGTGCCACACAAATTTGCCTGCACTGCGTTTTGTGACACGCTGTCAGAGCGCGCCGCTTTTCTAGGCACAGTGAACACCGTGCGCCGCGACGCACAAGGCCATTGGCATGGCGACATGTTCGATGGCTTGGGCTATGTCCGTGCGATGGAAAAGAACGGTTGCATGTTGAAAAATAAACGCGCACTGCTGGTTGGCGCAGGCGGTGCAGGCTCAGCCATCGCACACAGCTTGGTGCTGGCAGGCGTGAGCGAGTTGGCCATTCACGACCCCGACGACCAACGCCGTCAATCGTTGATTGACCGCCTCAACACCTTGAAGCTAGGCAAGGTCATACAAGGCAGCCCCGACCCCACAGGCTTTGATGTGGCAGTGAACGCCACACCCATCGGCATGAAAGAAACCGATCCCACCCCTATTGACACCAGCAAAATTAACAGCGACATGTTTGTGGGCTGCGTCATCACCGCACCCGCCATCACGCCTTTAATTGCTGCGGCTCGCGCCAAAGGCTGCAAGACGGTGACGGGTGCCGACATGTTTGCGCAAGTGCGCGAGCTGATGGTTAATTTCTTGTTGGAGATTTGAGCGATGCGCGACGCCTTAAATTTTCCTCATCAGCGACTCAGTCACCGCATAAACACCGATCTGTCGCAACTCAAGGACCAAGACACCGTGGACTTGGTGGTCATTGGCTCTGGCGGGGCAGGTTTCTCAGCCGCACTCAATGCGGCCATTGACGGCGCACGCGTGCTGTTGGTCGAACGCATGGCCCATGTGGGTGGCACCACCGCTTTGTCAGCAGCTACCACTTGGGTGCCCGGCACCAAGCGCGGCTTGGAAGTCAACCCAGATGACACACCTGAGCGCGTGGCCACGTTTTTGAATCTCGCCGTGGGCGAACGCTCAGACACCAAAGTGCGCCAGGCATTCATCGACAACGGCCCACACGCCATCGCCAAACTCGAAACCAACAGCGCACTGCAATTTCAGGTGCGCATGTTGCACCCCGACTATTTGTCAGAGCTTGAAGGCTCGGTGTTGCGTGGCCGTGCGATCGAGCCGCAACCCTTCGATGGCAAACTGCTTGGCCCCAATCTGCCGCTCGTGCGCAACCCCATCCCCGAGTTCACCGTGCTCGGCGGCATGATGGTGGATCGTGACGACATTTTTCATTTGCTGCGTTTGACAGAAACGTGGAAGTCGTTCAGTTACAGCGTACGCATCATCTTGCGTCACTTTCTCGACAAACTGCGGCACCCCCGCAGCACGCGTTTGGTCATGGGCAACGCCATGATTGCGCGCATGTTCTACAGCTATATCCAACGTCAAGGCCTGCTGGTGACGAACACCGAAGCCACACAACTGCTGCAAGACGGCAACGCCATTCAAGGCGTGGCCTTACAACAAACCTTGCCCGATGGCAGCGTGGTCAAACGCATGGTGCACAGCAAAGGTGGCGTGGTCATGGCCAGCGGTGGTTTCAACCGCCACCCCACACGCCGCGCAGACATGCTGCCAGGCGCCAAAGAAGCCTGGTGCCCCGCAGGTCCTGGCCACACCGGCAAAGCGCAAGACTTGGCTCTGCTCGCCGGCGGTCAACTCGGCACTGGTGGCTTAAGCCACGCATTTTGGGCACCGGTGTCCACACGCCAACGCGACGATGGCAGCACCGCCGTCTTTCCACACTTTGTGATGGACCGCGGCAAGCCAGGCATGCTCACCGTGGACAGCCAAGGCCAACGCTATGTGAACGAATCCACTTCTTACCACTTGTTTGGCATTGCCATGCAAGCGCACCACGCCATCACGCCCAGCGTGCCGTCGTGGTTGGTGTGTGATGCAGGCGCTTTGAAGCGCTATGGCATTGGCATGGTTCGTCCAGGTGGTCAAGGCTTGACGCCCTTCTTGGCCGATGGTTATTTGAAACAAGGCAACACCTTGGCCGAGTTGGCACAGCAGCTCAACGTGCCTGCAGACAAACTCAAAGCCACGGTCGAACGCTTCAATGCGTTGGCTGACAAAGGCATTGACGAAGATTTCCAACGCGGCACCACCGACTACCAACGCGCCAACGGCGACGCCACATGGCATGGCCCCAACTCCTGCTTGGGCGCTCTGCGCGAAGGCCCCTTTTATGCCGTGGCCCTTTACCCGGGCGACATTGGTGCCGCCACAGGTTTGGTCACCGATGGCGATGCGCGCGTGCTCAATGCACAGGGCATTGCGATTGACGGCCTCTACGCTGCGGGCAACGATATGCACTCCATCATGGGCGGCGTCTACCCTGCACCGGGCATCACGATTGGGCCAGGTGTGACGTTTGGCTACTTGGCTGCCAAACACGCGGTGGCGCGGGCCCATCACACAGGTTCATGATTCACCATGGCCACACGCATAGAACATGACTCATTGGGCGCCATCGAGGTGCCTGAAGAAAGGCTTTGGGGCGCGCAAACCCAGCGTTCTTTGGCGCACTTCCACATCTCGTGTGAAAAGATGCCCACTGAAGTCATGCATGCGCTTGCGCAAGTCAAGGCCGTTTGCGCCAACGTCAATTTCGAACTCGGATTGCTTTCAGAAAGTAAGGCGCACGCGATTACAGCAGCGGCAAAGGAGGTACTGTCGGGTATGCATCCCGACGAGTTCCCTTTGTCGGTTTGGCAAACGGGCTCTGGCACTCAGAGCCATATGAACATGAACGAGGTGCTAGCCAACCGTGCGTCTGAATTGCTAGGCGGGCAACGAGGCCGTGATCGACTCATTCACCCCAATGACGACGTGAATCTCGGACAGTCTTCGAATGACATTTTTCCAACCGCCATGCATGTCGCGGCGGTCACTGCAATATCAAACCGCTTACGACCCAGCTTGATGCGTTTGACACAAACGTTGCGTGAAAAGTCTGAGGCGTTCAATGACATTTACAAAATCGGTCGAACCCACTTACAAGATGCAACGCCACTGACCTTGGGGCAAGAAATGTCGGGCTATGTGGCACAGCTAGAACATGCAGCCTCCTGCATTGAACAAGCATTGACTTCCATTTACCCCTTGGCTGTCGGTGGCACGGCTGTTGGCACAGGCCTCAACACGCACCCTGAATTTGGTGAGCGCGTGGCAGCTGCGCTAGCGCAATCCACAGGCCTGCCGTTTGTGAGTGCTGCCAATAAATTTTCGGCACTGGCCGCCCATGATGGGTTGGTCGCTGCGCATGGTGCGCTCAAAGTGCTGGCCATCGCCTTGATGAAAATTGCCAACGACATCCGCTGGCTCGCATCTGGCCCACGCTGCGGGCTGGGCGAAATTACCTTGCCAGAAAATGAACCCGGCAGCTCCATCATGCCGGGCAAAGTCAACCCAACCCAATCAGAAGCCATCGCCATGCTGGCCTGCCAAGTGATGGGGAACGATGCAGCCATCAGCTTCGGTGGGGCTTCTGGAAATTTTGAGCTCAATGTGTACAAGCCATTGATTGCCTACAACTTCATGCAAAGCGTGCGGTTGCTCACCGATGGCATGAACAGCTTTGACGCACATTGCGCGCGTGGTATTGAACCGCAACGCGAACGAATTACCGAATTGGTCCACCACTCATTGATGCTGGTGACGGCGCTAGTGCCGCACATTGGCTACGACCGTGCTGCTCAAATTGCCAAGAAAGCTCAGCGTGAAGGTTCGACGTTGAAAGCTGCTGCATTGGCATTAGGCTTGGTTTCACCAGAAGATTTTGACCGTTGGGTGAAGCCAGAAAATATGATTGGCAATAAAAAATAATCGATGTACGATGAATTCGCCTTGATCCACTGATCAAGCCAACACCACCTGAAAAAGGGAGAAACGTATGTCATTTTTTAAAGCATTCATCAGTCGCACATTTTTGTCATCGTGCGTCTTGCTACTCGCTAGCTGCGCCTCTCTTTACGGCGATCCCAACAGCGTCAAATTGAGCGGCCAACTGACAGGCATGAATCAAGTGCCGCCAAACACGAGTTTGGGCAAGGGAACGGTTGAAGCCACCCTCAACAAAGAAACGAATGAACTCACATGGACCGTCACCTACACTGGATTGAGCGGCCCTGCGGTTGCGGGCCACTTCCATGGTCCGGCACAGGCCGGAGCGAATGCAGGTGTCGCACTTGGTTTCAAAGGTCCGCTTGAAAGCCCTATCAAAGGCAGCGCCACACTGTCAGCGGCGCAATCCAAAGATCTGCTGGACGGCAAGTGGTACGTGAATCTTCACACCAAAGTCAGTCCTGGCGGCGAGGTGCGCGCACAAGTTCTGCCTGCACAGCAGCGTTTGGGTTACTAGCCTCGACTCGCTAGCAAAAGAAAAAGCGGCTTCGGAAAACCGAGCCGCTTTTTCTTTTGTCATCCGCCTCATCACAAGGCAGATGCAGGAACGCTTCAAGCGTTGAGTTGCAACTCCAAATCGTGCAAGACTTTGTAGCAAGGCAGCACTTGCGCAACGCTGGAGTTTGGCTCGCGACCTTCTTTGATGGCCGCAAAAAACTCACGGTCTTGCAACTCAATGCCGTTCATGGACACCGCCACTTTGGACACGTCGATTTGTTCTTCCTTGCCGGTGTACAGGTCGTCGTAACGGGCCAGGTAGGTGCCCGTGTCGCCGATGTAGCGGAAGTACGTGCCCAGCGGGCCGTCGTTGTTGAAGCTCAGCGACAAAGTGCAGATCGCGCCGTTGGCGGCTTGCAGCTGAATGCTCATGTCCATGGCGATGCCCAAAGTGGGGTGGATCGGGCCTTGCACCGCATTGGCTTTGACGATGGGGCTGCCGCACTGGTAGGCGAACAGGTCAACCGTGTGGGCTGCGTGGTGCCACAGCAGGTGGTCGGTCCAGCTGCGGGCCTGGCCCAGCGCGTTCATGTTGGTGCGGCGGAAGAAGTAGGTCTGCACATCCATTTGCTGGATGTTGAACTCGCCGGCCTGGATCTTGTGGTTGACCCACTGGTGGCTGGGGTTGAAGCGCCGGGTGTGACCCACCATGGCCACCAGACCGGTTTCCTTTTGGACGCGCAGAACTTCTTGGCCTTCTTTGTACACATCGCACAGCGGAATCTCCACCTGCACATGCTTGCCAGCCTTGAGGCAAGCCAAGGTCTGGCTGGCGTGCATCTGGGTAGGTGTGCACAAAATGACCGCATCGACTTCTTTCAAAGCCAGCGATTCGTTCAAATCGGTGGTGACATGGCCAATGCCGTATTTGTCTGCCACCTCTTTGGTTTTGGCGAACTCGCGGCCGATCAGCGAGACGACTTTCACACCGTCAATGTTTTGAATGCCGTCCAGGTGTTTGATGCCAAAGGCACCTGCGCCCGCGAGGGCGACTTTGATGGTTTTGCTCATGAGGATTCCTCTTAAACGTTTTCGAGAATGACGTGGCCCACCGCCGTGTTGCTGGCGGGCACATGGTAGAAGCGGTGACGCAGCTGGGGGGCGGGTCCGGTGGCTTGGCCGTCATTGATGTCGCTCATGGCGCCACGGGCGATCAACCACATGACCAGCTCAATGCCTTCGCTGCCCGCTTCGCGCACATAGTCGATGTGCGGGGTTTGGGCGCAGGCCACAGGGTCGTTGATGAGTTGGTCCAGCCAGACGTTGTCCCACTCGCGGTTGATCAGACCCGCACGTGCGCCCTGCAGTTGGTGGCTCATGCCGCCCGTGCCCCAGATGTGCACGTGGATGTCTTCGTCGTAACTCTCGACCGCTTTGCGAATCGCCTGGCCCAAATTGAAGCAGCGCTGCCCGCTGGGCACGGGGTACTGCACCACGTTGACCGCAAACGGGATCACAGGGCAAGGCCAAGCATCTTTGACCGGGTCCAGCTCACCGCACATCAACGACAGCGGCACGGTGAGGCCATGGTCCACGTCCATCTTGTTGACGATGGTCAGGTCAAAGTCTTGCTGAATGACCGACTGCGCGATATGGCTGGCCAGCTCGGGGTGGCCTTTGACGAGGGGCACAGGGCGTGGACCCCAGCCTTCGTCGGCGGGCTTGAACTCAGCAGCGGTGCCAATCGCAAAGGTCGGAATCATGTCCAGGCTGAAGGCCGTGGCATGGTCGTTGTAGACCAGAAAGATCACGTCGGGCTTGTTGTCCTTCATCCATTGCTTGGAGAAGTCGTAGCCCGCGAACAGCGGCTTCCAGTAGTCTTCTTTCGTTTTGCCCAGGTCCATGGCCGCGCCAATGGCGGGCACGTGCGAGGTGAAAACGGATGCAGTGATTTTGGCCATGTTTATGCTTTCTGCCCGGCTGCGCCTTGCGGTTGATTCTGTGCTTGGGCAGTACCGTTCTCACCGATGTAGCGGTTGCCTTCCACACTGCGGCCGCCCGCGATCATCATGTTGCGGTATTCCTCTTCGGTCATGCCGGTCATGGAGCCCGCCATTTGTTGGAAGCTCTTGCCATCGGTCGCCCCGATTTTGGCGAGGAAATAAATGTTGCCGCCCGTGCGCATGCACCAGTTGAGGTCTCGCGCGAGCACGGCCTGCTTTTGTTCTTCGGTCATCTGCCAGTCGTCCAGATACGCACGCTCATCGGCCTTGAACCGTTCACGGTTTTCGGCTTGCATAAGCGACATGCAAAACTGGTTGAGCCAGTAACCTTTGCGCGATTGCTCAGCATCAAAAATGATGGTGCCGGGTACATCGGTGTAGGGTTTGTCGAGTGCCATCAGTTAGCCTCCTCTGGCCAGTACAAGCGCATCGGGTTGTCCACGAGCAACTTGCGTTGCAGCTCGGCGGTCGGCGCGATGTGCGGGATGAAGTCCACCAGCAGGCCGTCGTCGGGCATGTGGTCTTTCAAGTTCGGGTGCGGCCAATCGGTGCCCCAGAGCACGCGATCAGGGAACTCTTCGACGATGCGCTTGGCAAACGGGATCACGTCCTGGTAGGCGTTTTGCTCGCCGTTGAGTGCTTTGGGGCCATTCACCGACAGACGCTCGGGGCAAGACACCTTGCTCCACACGTTGGTGTGCTCGCGCATGAACTTCTGGAACAGCGCAAACTGCGGGCCGTCCACCGGCAAAGACACATCGGGCCGCCCCATGTGGTCCACCACCACGGTGGTGGGCAGCGCGGTGAAAAAGTCCCACAGCTCGGGCAGATCGACCGCCTCGAAATAGATCACGACATGCCAGCCCCACTTGGCGATGCGACCGGCGATCTCGAGCAGCTCGTCCTTGGGCGTGAAGTCCACCAGACGCTTGACGAAGTTGAAGCGCACGCCACGCACACCGGCGTCGTGCATGGCCTGGATTTCTTGGTCGGTCACGCTGCGCTTGACAGTGGCCACGCCTCGCGCCTTGCCGCCGGAGTGGACTAAGGCATCGACCATGGCCCGGTTGTCCGCACCATGGCAAGTGGCTTGCACCACCACATTGCGCGCAAACCCCAGGTGGTCACGCAGCGCATAGAGCTGGTGCTTGCTGGCATCGCACGGCGTGTACTTGCGCTCGGACGCATAAGGGAA
>CANCCJ010000121.1 GCA_947374535.1 Comamonadaceae bacterium
AATGCACAGGGTGCCACCGCCATCTCCATCGCTTGCGACACGACCCACGAGGCCCAAGTCAAAGCCGCTGCCCAACGCGTGGCCGATGAACTGGGCACTTGCTACGCCTTCATCAACAACGCTGGGCTATTACGCGCAGGCGGCTTAGATGAGGTGAGCCTAGACGATTGGAACCATGTGCTCAACGTCAACCTCACCGGCTACTTGCTGTGCGCACGCACCTTTGCCAAACCCATGCGCGAAGCGGGTGTAGGGGCCTTGGTACATATCGCCTCCATCGCCAGCTTGTTTCCGCAAACCAGCAGCGGTGCCTACAGCGCCAGCAAGGCTGGGGTGCTGCTGATGTCGCGACAAATGGCGGTGGAATGGGGGCCACAGGGCGTGCGCAGCAATGCCGTTTGCCCCGGCATGATTCGCACCCCGCTGTCCGCCAAGTTTTACGAAGAACCTGGCTTTGAAGCCAAACGCGCCGCCGTCACCGCCAGCCGCCGCGTGGGTGAACCACAAGACATTGCCGATGTGGCGGTGTTTTTGGCCAGTCCACGCGCTGCTTATGTGAACGCCGCCGAACTGGTGGTGGATGGCGGCATGTCCTCGATGTTGATGGACATGGTGCCCCGCCCCGGCTTTAACTCAACCGTACAGAACTGATTGACTGGAGAACACAATGTCTCAAAATTTTGAATGCGATGTGGTGGTAGTGGGCTCAGGCGCGGCAGGCTTGTCAGCGGCCATTACGGCCAAGAAGCGCGGCCTAGATGTCGTGGTGCTCGAAAAAGAGCCCGTCTTCGGCGGCACCACCGCCCTGTCAGGTGGCGTGCTGTGGATTCCGCTGAATCAACACGGCCGCAAACAAAACCCCGCCGACACCCGCGAAGCGGTGCGCACGTACATGATGCAAGAAACCGGCAGCTACTTTGACGCGGCAGCCGTAGATGCCTTCATCGACAACGGCCCCAAGATGGTGGAGTTTTTCGAGCGCGAAACCGAGATGAAATTCGTGCCCACGATGTACCCCGACTACCACCCCACCGTGGCTGGGGGGGTAGACATTGGCCGCTCGATCTTGGCGGCACCCTTTGACATTCGCGGCTTGGGCAAAGACATGCCGCGCTTGAAGCCGCCACTCAAAACCATCACCTTCATCGGCATGATGTTCAACTCATCGAACGCTGATTTGAAGCATTTCTTTCAGGCCACCAAGTCGCTGACCTCATTCATCTATGTGGCCAAGCGTTTGGTGACACACATCAAAGAATTGGTGCTGTACCAACGCGGCATCCAAGTCACCAGCGGCAACGCGTTGGCAGCGCGACTGGCGAAGTCGGCACTTGATTTGGGCATCCCGATTTTGACCAGCAGCCCTGTCAAAGAAATTTTGATGAAAAACGACCATGCTTCAGGCGTGCGTGCGGGCAGCGAGGGGGGCGAGCGACTCATCACCGCACGACACGGTGTGGTGCTCGCGTGCGGTGGCTTCCCCCACGACGTCAAACGTATCGCCAAAGCCTACCCACACCTGCAACGTGGCGGTGAACATTTGTCACCCACACCCACCAGCAATACGGGAGACGGCTTGAACATGGCGGAGGCCTTGGGTGGCAAAGTAGAGATTCGTTTCAAGGATGCCGCCGCGTGGATGCCCGTGTCGTATGTGCCCTACGCCAATGGCGAGTTCGGCGTGTTCCCACATTTGCTGGACCGCTACAAGCCGGGAATCATCGGTGTGCTGAAAAACGGCCAACGCTTCACCAACGAAAGCAACTCGTACCACGACGTGGGCGCTGATTTGATTCGTGCCTGCGAGGGCCAAAAAGACACTGCCATGTGGCTGGTGTGTGACAAAGTCACCCTTGGCAAATATGGCATTGGGTTTGTCAAACCTGCCCCCATGCCGATTGGCCGCTTCTTGCGCAACGGCTACCTCATCGAAGGCAAGACTTTGGCTGAGTTAGCCCACAACGCAGGCATTGACCCTGCGGGCTTGGAACAAACCGTGCGCGCGTACAACGTTGGCGCCGTCAAAGGTGACGACCCTGCCTTTGGCCGTGGCACCACCAGCTTCAATCGTTACTTGGCCGACCCCGAAAACAAACCCAACCCTTGCGTGGCTCCTGTGCAAACAGGTCCGTTCTATGCGGTCAAGGTGATCATGGGCGACTTGGGCACTTTTGATGGCATTCAAACCAGCGTGGTGGGCGAAGTGCTCAAAGACGATGGTTCTGCCATTAGCGGCTTGTATGCCGTGGGTAACGACCGCGCCAGCATCATGGGCGGCAACTATCCCGCAGCAGGCATCACGCACGGCCCGAATATGACCTTTGGTTTTGTCACGGGCAACCACATCGCAGACCAAGCAGGAGCGAAAGCATGACTTACTTAGACAAACCCCTCATCGACCACCGCACCTACACCATCGCGCTGCGCAAGATGCCAGAGTTTTTAGAAGTGTTCAACCGTTTGGCCATGCCCGTTTTGATGGACACCTTGGGACATCCCTTGGGGTTCTACACCAGCTGGGTTGGGCCGCAAAACCAATTCATCCACCTGTGGGCCTACGACGACTTGGCGGACTACGAACGCCGATGCAAAGCACGCGACACCCACCCAGACTTTGCGGCGTATTTGGCAGCTTCAGGACACCTGATCACGGCACAAGAAACAAAGCTCATCAAAGCTACGCCGATGCCTTTTTGGAAAAATTAAAACAATGTATTGACTCAATAAACTCAAACGTCTGATTTAAATAAATACATAACCCCACCTAAATTAAAGGGAAAACGATAGTGATTTATCCAAAAATTCACACCCTATTCGCGTCGGACTTCAAGATAATTAAAGTAAATACATTGACATATTTACGCAAACAACCATGACGCAAAACGCCGCCACACTCAGCACCCATGCTGTCGCCATCACTGGCGCGGCCGATGGCATTGGCTGGGCCACCGCGCAGCTGTTTGCTGCGCGCGGCTGGCGTGTGGCGCTGCTAGACATGGACGGGCCCAAAGCGAGTGAACGCGCGCAAGCGCTCGGTCAACACCACATGGGCTTGCTCTGCGATGTCACCAACGCAGATCAAGTGTCTGGCGCCATGGCGCAAGTGGTGGCGCAGTTGGGACGCCTGGATGCCCTGGTCAACAACGCAGGCGTTGGCGATCAAACAACGCCCACTTTGCAACAAAACGTTGACGCCTTTGATCGCGTGCTGTCTGTGCATTTGCGCGGCGCATTTTTGATGACGCAAGCAGCTCTGGCCCACATGCAAACACAAGGCCGAGACGCCAAAGGTAACCGTGGTGCCATTGTCAACATCGGCTCCATCGCCAGCACCGGCGGCATTCCGGGGCGCAACGCTTACAGCGCGGCCAAGGCTGGCATTTTGGGCATGACCCGCGCCCTCGCCACCGAGTGGGCTCGCCAAGGCATTCGCGTGAATGCGGTGGCACCCGGCTATGTCGCCACGACTTTGGTGACGAACTTGGCAGAAAAAGGGGCGATCAACGCACCCGCCATCGCGCAACGCACGCCACTGGGCCGCATGGCTGAGCCCGCCGAAATTGCAGAGAGCATTTTCTTTTTAGCCTCCCCTGCCGCCAGTTACATCACCGGTGCCACTTTGGCCGTAGACGGTGGCTGGAGCGTGTTGGGTGCGCCCGACACGGCACTAGGTGACATTGAGCATGCCTAAGCGCACATCACAAAAAACAGGAGAGACACCCCATGTTGACCATCAATCTTTTTAACGGCCTTGTCTATGGTGCATTGCTCATCGTGATGTGCTCTGGGCTCGCCCTGATTTACGGCCTGCGCCGTGTGGTGAACTTTGCCCACGGCTCGCTGTACATGCTGGGCGCCTACCTTGGCTACACAGTGGCATTGCAGAGCAACTTTTGGGTCGCCTTGGTGGTCGCTCCCGCCTTGATGGCGGTCTTGGGTGTGCTGCTGGATCGGTATGGTTTTCGCCTACTGCAAGACCGCGAACCACTCACTGTGGTGCTGGTCACCTTTGGCTTGTTGTTGGTGATTGAAGACATGGTGCAGTCGGTCTGGGGCAAAAGCAACCTCTCAGTGGCGGCGCCCGAAGCCCTGAACTTCTCTGTTGATTTATTTGGCACCCCCGTTCCAGCCTACCGCATGGGGGTCATCGTGATGGGGGCCGCCGTGGCTCTGGGCTTGAGTTTGTGGCTGCGCCACTCGAAAGTGGGTTTGTTTGTGCGGGCCGCAAGCACAGACCCTGTGACCACCGCCATGCAGGGCGTCAACACCGATGCGCTGAGCGCGGGTGTCGTAGGGCTGGGCACGGCGTTGGCCGGCTTGGCCGGTGTGGTCGCGGCGCCTTTTTTGTCACTCTCGCCTTCCATGAGCTCCGACGTGTTGATTGACTCTTTTGTGGTGGTAGTGATTGGCGGCTTAGGTTCGCTCGCAGGCGCATTCATTGCCGCACTTTTGCTGGGCATGGTGCAAGCGATTGGCGCGGTGTATTTGCCGGATGCTTCGGTGCTGCTGCCGTTTGTGTTCATGGTGGCCGTCTTGATTTGGAAGCCAGCAGGTTTTGCTGGCAGCCGCACCTAATTGACGAGGACGTTTGATATGAGCCCTTTACGCGCTGTTCTTTTTTCTGTCGTTGCCCTGCTTGCAGGCGTGGGCGTCGTCACGGTGGTGAGCTCGAACACCGTGTTGTCACTGCTGACACAAGCCGTGGTGTATGCCGTGTTTGCCTTAGGCATTGGCGTGTTGCTCAAACAAAATGGTTTGGTGAGCTTTGGCCACGCCTTGTACTTTGGTGTCGCGGGTTACGCCATCGGCATCACGATGCAACAGCAAATCATGCCCGTGGAGTGGGCCATCCTCGCCACCTTGGTCGGCGTGGGTGCGGCCGCCTTTGTGATTGGCCTGATCATTGTGCGTGTACCCGGCATTGCGTTTGGCATGCTGACTTTGGCGATTGGCCAAATGTTTTTCTTGTCCGTCTCGCGTGCGCGCGGCATCACCGGTGGAGCCGACGGCATGCAAGTGGACTGGCCGTCCACCCTGTTTGGTTTTAGCCAGTCAGCCATCCTCAAACCTGCCGCCATGTTTTTGATTTGCTGGTCGACCTTGGTCATCTTGATGTTGCTGCTGACCTTGTTGCTCAACACACGTTTTGGCGCCATCACTGAAGCCGTGCGCGACAACGAAGAACGGGCACGCTTCATTGGCATCTCGACGGTTCTTCCTCGTGCGGCCATCTATGCACTGTCTGCCGTGGTCACCGCCGTGGCGGGCTTGTTATCCACCTTGAACACGGGGTTCGTGTCTCCCGAGAGCTTGCACTGGAGCTTGTCCGGCATGGCGCTGATGATGGTGGTGGTCGGTGGTTTCAAAGCCCTGTGGGGCCCAGCACTCGGTGCGGTGGTGTATTTCATCTTCAAAGACGTAGTGGGCGACTACGCCACCCACTGGATGTCCATTTTTGGCGTGGCCTTGATTGCCGTCATCGTGTTCTCACCCACAGGCATTGCGGGCGCTTTGCAAGCCCTCTGGAGCGGTAAACCAGCTGCGGCATCGCGTGCCAAAGCTGGTGCGCATTAAGCGACACACAGACACGGAACCCTTTATGAGCAATTCCTCTTCTTATGTACTTCAGGCCGAAGACGTGGCCATCCACTATGGCGGCGTCAAAGCCGTCGATGGTGTGTCACTGACCCTGGAAAAAGGCCAAATTCGCGGGTTGATTGGCCCCAACGGCGCAGGTAAATCCACCGTCATCGATGCCATCACGGGCCGTCGCCGTTTGACACGCGGCAAAGTCACCTTGCGTGGCACCGATGTGAGCGAGATGGGTGTGGTGGAGCGCCGCATGCTGGGCTTGTCACGCAGCTTCCAACGCACCAGCATTTTTGGTGGCATGCCGGTTCGCAAACAAGTCGAATTGGCGTCACACAAGATGGGCGTAAAAGACTCGGGCGCCGATGCCGATGCGGTGCTGAAAGAGCTAGAGCTAGACCGCATGGCCAACGTCATAGCCGAAGATTTGGGCTACGGCGAACAACGCCGTCTCGATTTGGCCTTGGCCTTGGTGGGACGCCCCAGTGTGTTGCTGCTAGACGAACCCATGGCCGGTTTGTCCGTCAAAGAATCACACGATTTGGCGCACCATTTAAAAGCCCTCACCTCACGCTGGGATGTGTCGGTGCTGCTGGTGGAGCACGACATGGATGTGGTCTTTGGCATCTCCGATGTGGTGACCGTGTTTGAACTGGGCCGCGTCATCGCCAGTGGCGAACCAGCCGCCGTGCGCGCTGACCCACGCGTGCGTGAAGCTTATTTGGGGAGTGCCGCATGAGTGCCTTACTGAACCTGAAAAACGTGCACGCCTACTACGGCGCTGCGCACATCTTGCACGGCTTGAACTTGCATGTGAACGCAGGCGAACGCGTAGCCTTGATTGGTCGCAATGGCGTGGGCAAAACCACAGTGGTCAACACCATCTTGGGATTGGCCGATCTCAAAGCAGGTCACATCCAGTTGGACAAACAAGAGCTGACCAAGCCTCGCCCTTACATGGCTGCGCAGCACGGCATCGCGGTGGTGCCGCAAGGCCGCTGCATCATTGCTAATTTGACCGTCGAAGAAAACCTATTACTCGGTGCCGCTGTGGGCCGCAAAGGCCCTTGGTCGGTGCCTGAGATTTACAAGCTGTTTCCCATCTTGCAAGAGCGCGCCCACACCCCGGGCACCGCCCTGTCAGGCGGCCAACAACAAATGCTGGCCGTGGGACGCGCCCTAATGGCCAACCCGAGTTTGATTTTGTTAGACGAACCGACCGAGGGCTTGGCCCCCGTCATCGTGGACCAGCTCGCTGACATCTTCAAGCGCGTAGCCGACCAAGGCACAGCCCTGCTGTTGATTGAACAAAACATGAGCCTCGTCGCCCGCGTGGCCCACCGTTACTTGGCGATGGCCAAGGGCTCAGTGGTGGCACAAGGCGTGGTGACCCACTCACCCGAAGGGCTCAAAGATTTAGAAAGCCATGTGACGGTCTAAAGCCATCACGCCCAGTTCCCAACGGCCGTCGGACCGACTCCGGCAATCCTTCATTCCTAGGAGACAAGCATGCAACATAAAAAAATCTATCAACTGTTGGCCAGTGCAGCGCTGGTGACAGCCCTGCCGTTGTGCGCCTTGGCGCAAGGCAAAGAGCCGGTCAAGGTCGGTTTGGTGTCATCCAAGTCTGGCGTGTTCGCGGAGCAAGGCGAAGAAGTCATGCGCGCCGTGAAGTTCGCCATTGAAGAAGCCAACAGCAAAGGTGGCGTGGATGGCCGCAAAGTCGAAGTCCAAGAAGGTGACGATGAAAGTACACCTGACGCTGGTCGCCGCGTGGCTGAAAAAATGGCACGCGATGGCCACAACCTGTTGATCGGCGCAGTGCCTTCATCCATCTCTTTGGCGATTGCCCAAAACTTGGACCGCTGGGATGCGGCTTACTTCATCCAAGCCAGCAAGTCAGACAAGCTGACCGGCGACACCTGCAAACCACGCAGCTTCCGCACCAACCACTCTGACGCGATGGACATCGCCATGAT
>CANCCJ010000122.1 GCA_947374535.1 Comamonadaceae bacterium
AATCCCGTTTAAAATCAAAGGCTTGGCGCACAGCTCCCGCTGCTGCGCCCTCTTTTTTACCCATCGATTGAATTGTCATGACGCACGTTGTCACCGAAGCCTGTATCCAATGTAAGTACACCGACTGTGTGGACGTTTGTCCGGTCGATTGCTTCCGCGAAGGCCCTAACTTCCTCACCATCGACCCAGACGAGTGCATCGACTGCGCGGTGTGTATCCCTGAGTGCCCTGTGAACGCCATCTACGCCGAAGAAGATGTGCCAGAAGGCCAAGAGCACATGACCCAACTCAACGCTGAGTTGTCCCTCATCGGCTGGCCCAGCATCACCAAGCGCAAAGCGCCTTTGGCAGATGCTGACGCATGGAAAGACAAGACCGGCAAACTCGCCGAACTCAAGCGCTAAGCACTGCGCCCTATGACGGCCGCTGCGATTCATACCGATGCCGTCATCGTGGGCGCAGGCCCTGTGGGTCTGTTTCAGGCCTTCCAGCTGGGGCTGCAAGACATTCGCAGCCATGTCGTTGACGCACTGCCCCACGTAGGCGGCCAGTGTGTGGAGCTGTACGCTGACAAACCGATTTACGACATCCCGGGCATTCCTGTATGCACGGGCCGTGAATTGGTGGCGCAGCTGCAAATCCAAATCAAACCGTTTGCCCCCACCTTTCACCTCAACCAAGAAGTGACTGAGGTCCAGCGCTTGAACGATGGCCTTATTTCAGTATGTACATCAGCGAAGCAACACTTCGTTTGCAAGGTGTTGGTCATCGCTGCCGGCGTGGGCGCATTTCAAGCGCGCAAACTATCGGTTGAAGGCGCCGCAGAATTCGAAGGCAGGCAGGTGCATTACCGCTTGGGCGATGCATCCCGCTTTGCTGACCAAGACGTGGTGGTGCTGGGTGGCGAAGAATCTGCCGTCGCCGCCGCGTTACGACTGACGCTCGAAGCGCCAGCCCCGCGCAGCGTGACGCTGATGCACCGCCGTGATGTCTTTACAGCCGAGCCAGTGCTGCTGCAAGCCATGCGCGATGCCATCGCCAGCGGCAAGTTACAACTGCAAATTGGCCAACCCACGGCCTTGCTCAGCAACGCAACACATCTGAAAGCCTTGCAAGTGGCCACACCCGATGGGCAAACCCTTGAGCGTCCTGCACAACAGGTAGTGGCTCATCTGGGACTCTCCCCCAAGCTCGGCCCCATCACCCACTGGGGTTTGGCCATGGAGCGCAAACAACTGGTGGTCAACACCGAAACCTTTGCCACCGATGTGCCGGGTATCTTTGCCGTGGGCGACATCAACACCTACCCAGGCAAGAAAAAACTCATCTTGTGCGGCTTTCACGAAGCCACACTCGCCGCTTTTGGTGCCGCCGCCATCGTGCATCCCACCCGCAAAACCTTGCTGCAATACACCACCACGTCCACCGAACTTCACCGCTTGCTGGGTATCGTTTAAAATTCACACCGCGTTAGCAATAGCGCATTCGCTAGGGGTGTTGAAGCCGTCACCGACTTCGACTGAGAAAGTCCCTTTGAACCTGTTGAGACCCGCCCTTGGCGAGTCTCAAAGTCCGCAAGGACTTGAGGTAATCCTCGCGCAGGGAAGCTGGTCTACACAGAGCACGCACTTTCTATAGGCTTGCTCAGGCCTCGCCGAACTGCCATTTACTTGAGACAAGCAATGGCAAATACAAACAAAACATCGCGGCCCCGCGTGGGGTCTGGGTCTGGTACACACCCACATGATGCAGCCAAGGCTTCAGCATGAACAACGCCCTCGTCTCAGAATTGCTGGCCTTCATCGCACGCCCCACGGTCAGCGACAACGACTTCAACGCGCTCGCGCTGAAACTCTTCGCCCATCAGTTTGAACACAACCGCCCTTTTCAAAAGTTTTGCCAAGGACGCGGTAAAACCCCACGCGTGGTGAAACGCTGGCAAGACATTCCCGCCGTGCCGATCAACGCATTCAAAGACCTGACCTTGAGCTGCGTGCCACCCGACACCTGTGCACGCACCTTCATGACCAGTGGCACCACACGCGGTGACGTCAAGGGCCGACACTTTCACCCCACCCTAGCGGTGTACGACGCCTCTATGCTGAATAATTTTGCGCAGCATGTCATGCAGGGCAATGCCCGTGTGCGCATGGGCCTCTTGTTTCCCAACGAGGTGCTGATGCCCAACTCCTCACTGGCCCACTACCTGGCTTTGGCCATCGACCACTTCGGCACACCCGACAGCGCCTACTATTTGGACGAGAGCGGTCTGCGTACCGACGCCCTGTGCGAGGTGCTGCAACACGCCCAAGACTCCGGCGAGCCCTTTGCACTAATGGGCGCCAGCTACAGCTTTGTGCACCTGATAGACGCGTTACAAGCGCGCGAACAAACCTTTCGCTTACCCACAGGCAGCCGCTTGCTCGACACCGGTGGCTTCAAAGGCCAGTCGCGCGAAGTACCCATGGATGCGTTTTACAACCAGCTCAGCGCCACCTTTGGCGTCACCCGCGACCAGTGCCTCAACATGTACGGCATGACCGAGTTGAGCACCCAGTTTTACGACGCGGGGAATCGCACAGTGCCCTCGGTCAAACGAGGCCCGCATTGGATTCGCTCCCGCTTGGTGGACCCGTTGACGGGACAAGACGTGCCTGCAGGTGAGCGTGGCATCTTGGCCCACACCGATTTGGCCAACTTCAATTCGGTGGTCACCATCCTGACAGAAGACGTGGGCCAAGCCACTGCCGATGGCTTTGTGTTGTTGGGCCGTGCCCAAGGGGCGCAAGCCAAAGGCTGCTCCATGGCGGTGGACGATTTTTTGAAAGCGGCGCAGGCATGAGCACCCAGGTTTTCAAAGCAGGTTATCTACCAGGCTTGCAAGATACCGATGTGAGCTGGCATCGTTTGAGCTTGGGCATGCCCCATGCCCCGTTGCGGGTGGACGTGCCCCAACTCAGCGCTGAACAAATGACGGCGCTGGCACAGCGGGTGCAGCACGCCAGCCGCACCCATTTAAAAACCATGCCCGTGTCTGACATCGTGCAGGTGCTGGACCAAGCCACGGCACGCCTGCTCGACCGCGATGATGTCTATCGGCAACAGCTCGAACGTCTGCTGCCCCAAGCCACAGGCTTTGACGCCGAGATGGTGCGTTTGAATTTGAACGCTTATTTGCAAACCTTTCGTGGTTTGCAGCTGCAACGCTTTGTGGCCGAAGACTTTGCCAACCCCAAAGTACTGGATGAGTTTCAGCCCCGCACACAAGGGGGTTGGACCCAAGCCTTTGGGCCCGAGTTGCTGGTGCATGTGTGGGCAGGCAATGTGCCAGCTTTGCCCATGTGGAGCTTTGTCTCAGGTCTGTTAGTCAAGGCGGGGTCCATCGGCAAAGTGGCTAGTGCCGAACCGGTGTTTGCCACGCTGTACGCCAGGTTGCTGGCCGAGGTTGAACCACGCTGGGCCGATTGCTTTGCCGTGCTGTGGTGGCCCAGCGGAGCTGCACACGAAAGCACCGCCTTCGCTTTGGCCGACGTGGTGTTGGCCTATGGCGGCAACGAGGCCTTGCACGCCATGCAAGCCCATGTGCCTGTGACCACCCGTTTTTTACCCCATGGCCACAAGCTGAGCTTTGGCATGGTGTCGGCAGCCGCGCTGTCGGTACACAAAGGGCCCAGCGTGGCGCGTCAAGCCGCACGCGATGTGGCCCGCTACGACCAACAAGGCTGCTATTCACCGCATGTGTTTTATGTGCAACGCGGCGGGCCTGTCAGCCCCCAAGACTTTGCACAGCAGCTGACCCAGGCACTGGCAGGCTTGCAACACAAACTGCCGCGCCGTGTGTTGTCGCTCGAAGAAGCCGCCCAAGTGGGCGCTTGGCGCGAGGCCCATGAATTGGCCTCGCTGAACGACGCCACACACGCGGTGTTGGGCAACGGTGCAGACCACAGCGCAAGCACCGTGGTGTACAGCGACCGCCCCCTGCCACTCACCGCAGGCCCACTGAACCGCCATGTGTTGGTGGTCGCTGTGGACACACTGACGGAAGTGATCCCTTTGATCACGCCACAACGCGACTACCTGCAAACCGTAGGCTTGGCCGCTGCACCGGAAGAGTTGCTGCATCTGGGCCAATGTTTAGGCCAAGCAGGTGTGACGCGTATTTGCGCCTTGGGCGCCATGACCTCCCCAGAAGCTGGTTGGCACCACGACGGACGCTTCAGCTTGCTCGACTTGGTGCGCATGGTGGACATCGAAGCCTCCACCGAGCGTGAGGCCGAACGCTTCACGTCCTACGAGCTTTGATGATGCAGCCTGACACCATGCCCTTTTTGCAACTCAACGCCCTGCACTTCGGCTACCCCGACCGGGGTGAGGTGGTGCGTGACGTGTGTCTGCAACTCGTGCCTGGCGAAATTCATTGCCTGATTGGCCGCAGTGGTTGCGGCAAAACCACCGTACTCAAACTCGCCGCGGGTTTGCTCACGCCTCAGCAAGGTCTGGTTCAGCTCAAAGGTCAGACCGTGCAGCAGCCCACCTCGGACATGGGCTTTGTGTTTCAGTCCCCCACCTTGTTGGAGTGGCTCAGCGTGCTCGACAACGTGCTGCTGCCGCTCAGCTTGCACGGCTCCGTCACGGACACCCAGCGTGCCTATGGCGAACAACTGTTGGCGCAAATGGGCTTGGCCGCGCTGTGTGACGACAAACCCCAACAACTATCGGGTGGGCAGCAAAGCCGCGTGGCGATTGCGCGGGCTTTGATCACCCGTCCTGCCGTGTTATTCATGGATGAGCCTTTTGCAGCACTTGACGCCATCACGCGCGACGAATTGCAACGTGACTTTTTAACGCTCTGCCAAGCGCACAGCACAGCTGTGCTGTTTGTCACACACGACATCGCCGAGGCCGTGTATTTGGCTGACCATGTCAGCCTCATGCACGCAGGGCGTATGCAAGCCCCCCTGCACATTGCCTTACCGCGCCCGCGCCAAGGTGTGATGCGCTACACCCCCGCCTTCAACGCGCTGTGCGAGCAGTTACGAAACACCATGGACGCCACGCTGTGATGCAACGCGACGTCCTGCTCTCAACCCTCTTAGGCCTGGCTGGCTTAGCCGCATGGGAAGCCACCGTGCGTATGGGCCACACCTCGCCCTTGGTGCTGCCCGCACCGTCTGTGGTGGCGCAGTCGCTGTGGCAAGGTCTGAACAGCGGCTACTTGTGGCCGCATATCGTGCACACGCTGACCGAGGTGGTGTTGGGCCTGTTGCTGGGCGCCTCCATGGGCTTTATGGGTGGCGTGGTGCTGGGCGAGTCGGCGCGTTTGCGTGGCGTGCTGATGCCTTATGTGGTAATTAGCCAAGTGGTGCCCAAGCTCGCGCTAGCCCCGCTGTTCATCGTCTGGTTTGGCTTTGGCACCTTGCCGACTGTGGTGATGACCGCCTTGATTTGCTTTTTCCCCTTGCTCGAAAACACCGCCACTTGTATGCAACAAGTCGATGCCCACAAGCTGGAGCTGTTTCGCATGTTGCGTGCCAGCCCCTGGCAAACCTTGTGGCGTTTGAAGTTGCCCGCTGGCTTGCCACACCTCATGGCCGGCTTGCGCGTGGCCGTGGTGTTGGCCTGGGTGGGCGCGGTGGTGGGTGAGTTCATCGGCGCCAGCCGTGGGCTCGGTGCCTTGATCATCGCCGCGCAAGGCTCTATGGACACACCGCTGATGTTTGCGGTGCTCACGGTCATCACCGTGCTTGGACTCGCGTTTTACAAAGTTTCCCAATGGCTGGAGCGCCGTTTGCTCGACGTCTCTTCTGACTTTTCAACCAGGACTCCTTCATGACTTACTACACTGCCATCACTTGGATGCGCCGCATCTCGGGCATTGCCCTGAGCTGCGCCATGACGCTCGCTGTCCCCACCTTGAGCTGGGCCCAAACCGCCCCAAAACTCGACAAAGTGGTGGTGGCAGGTTGGAGCAAACCCATCACCGAAATCACCAACTTGCTGGTCGAAGAAGACAAAGGGTTTTTCAAAGCCCGTGGCATTGAACTGGGTTATGTGCCCGGCGCAGGTGGCGGCGATGCGTTGCGCAACTTGCTCAGCGGCCAAGCCGACGTGGCTTTCACTGACCCCGGCTCGTTCTTCACCGCTTTAGACAAAGGCGAAAAGCTACGCGCCATCTACGACATTTACCCGCAAAACGTGTTCAACGTGGTGTCGCTGAAATCACAAAATATCCTCAAACCTGCCGACCTCAAGGGCAAACGCATTGGCGTGTACAGCTTGTCCAGCGGCACTCGTCAAAACTTGCAAGTGCTGTTGCACCAAGCCGGCTTGACCGAAGCCGACGTGACTTTGGTGGTGACGGGCTTGCTCAACTTCGCGCCCCTCATGCAAGGCCAAGTCGATGCCACAGCTGCCACCGATACCGGCTTGCTGGTGGGCCGCCAAAAAGGCTTGGGCGGCGTGAATGTGATGGAAATCAAAAACCACCTCAACATTTCCAGTGACTTCTTTGTGGTGCGTGAAGACACCTACCAACAGAAAAAAGAGGTGCTCAAACGCTTCTTGCGCGCCTACCAAGACAGCGCCCAATGGATGATGCAGTCGCCCGAAGAAGCGGCCAAGCTGGCGGTCAAGCACGCCATCGATGGCCAAAACGTCAGCATCAACTTGGACATCATCCGCTTACGCAACGAAGCCAGTGTGTCGGCCACCACCGACCAACGCGGCTTGGGCGCCTTTGACATGGTGAGCTTGCAAAAAGGCGCCAAGGCCTACAAAGCCTTTGGCGTGATTCAGCGCGACATCAAAATCAACGACGTGGTCAGCCAAGACTTGTTGCCCCCCGTCACAAAGCCCGCCAAGAAATGAACGCTACCGCACGCAACTTTGCTGGCCAAGTGGTCTTGGTCACAGGCGCCAGCCGAGGCATTGGTGCCGCCATTGCCAAAGCCTTTGCTCGCGAAGGGGCGATGGTGTTGGTGAACTACCTCAGCCACCACGCCGCTGCCCAAGATGTGGTGGCCCAATGCCAGCAACTCGGCGGCGACGCGTGGGCGCTGTCAGCGGACGTGCGCTCGCCAGAAGCCGTCAACGATATGGTGGCTCAGGCCTTGCGCGAAACAGGCCGTATTGATGCGGTGGTGAACAACGCGTTCAGCCCCTACACCTTCGACCCAGACCGCCGTCAACGTTTTTGGGAGGTGCCTTGGCAGGCTTACCAAACGCAGTTTGATGGCGCGGTACATGCGGCCTACAACGTGTGCCAAGCCGTGCTGCCACATTTCAAACAACGCGGGCAAGGCAGCATCGTCAACCTCACCAGCGATTTGGTGGACCGGCCCAGCATCGCCTACCACGACTACACCACAGCAAAATCGGCCTTGGTGGGGTTCAGCCGCAACTTGGCTGCAGAGTTAGGTCCCCTGGGAATTCGCGTGAATTGCGTGGCCCCCGGCTTGGTCAGCCCGACCGATTCCAGCCGCGCCACCCAAGAGTCCGTCAAAGATGCACTGATCGCAC
>CANCCJ010000123.1 GCA_947374535.1 Comamonadaceae bacterium
CGACTAAGGTGATTCATGGAACAACACGGTAAATCGTCGCTTGCGGCACTGACTTTGGGCGCAATCGGCGTGGTGTATGGCGACATCGGCACCAGCGTGCTGTATGCCATGAAAGAGGTGTTCGGTTCGGGGCATGTGGAATTCACGCCTGACAACATCTATGGCATCTTGTCGATCTTCTTTTGGACGCTGACCGTCATCGTCTCCATCAAGTATGTGGCGTTGGTCTTGCGTGCTGACAACCATGGCGAAGGTGGTTTGGTGGCCATGCTGGCCTTGGCGTCGATGGCCGTGAAAGACCGTCCTGTGCTGCGCCAGCGTATGTTGATCGTGGGTATCTTTGGGACGTGTCTGTTTTACGGTGACGGCGTCATTACACCGGCCATTTCGGTGCTGTCTGCCGTGGAAGGTTTAGAGGTGGTGTCGCCTGCTTTTAAGAAGTATGTGATCCCACTCACGATCGTGATTTTGTTTGGCCTGTTTGCCGTACAAAAGCGAGGCACCAGTGGCATTGGTAAATTCTTCGGCCCCATCACCGTGGTTTGGTTCGCC
This sequence comes from Comamonadaceae bacterium, assembly GCA_947374535.1. The sequence goes on from CANCCJ010000123.1 coordinate 553, forward strand.
GCTATTGCGGCATTGGGCCTGTATCACATTGCATCGCATCCAGAAATCATGTGGGCGATCAATCCATACTATGCTGTGCAATTCATCGTCACAGAGCCTACCGTCACCTTCTTGATTTTGGGTGCCGTGGTGCTGTGCGTGACAGGCGGGGAAGCACTGTATGCCGACATGGGGCACTTCGGCAAGAAACCCATCCGCATTGCGTGGTTCTTTGTGGTCATGCCTTCGCTGACGCTCAACTACTTCGGTCAAGGTGCTTTGCTATTGAGCGACCCATCGGCTGTGGCGAACCCGTTCTTCAACATGGCGCCAGACTGGTTGTTGGTGCCCTTGGTCGGTTTGGCCACGGCAGCGACCGTGATTGCTTCTCAGGCCTTGATTTCTGGCGCTTTTAGTGTGACCAAACAAGTGGTGCAGATGGGCTTCTTGCCGCGTTTGCAGGTGTTGCACACCAGCGTGAAAGACACCGGCCAAATCTACATTCCCTTTGTGAACTGGGGTTTGTTTGCCGTCATTGTGTTGGCTGTGATGATGTTCAAGTCGTCGAGCAATTTGGCCGCGGCCTACGGCATCGCCGTGTGTACGGACATGCTCATCACCACCGTACTCACATTTTTCGTGATTCACTACGGTTGGAGATATTCTTTCTGGTGGTGTTTGGCCGCTACGAGCTTCTTCTTTGCGGTGGACTTGGCTTTTTGGGCCTCCAACCTGTTGAAGTTGTTTGAAGGTGGTTGGTTCCCGCTGTTGATTGCCTCCATCATCATGATGCTCATGCTGACATGGCGCGATGGTCGTGCCCTTCTTTCTGAAAAGCGCAAAGAAGATGCGCTGGATTTGACGAGCTTTTTGGAGGCCGTGTTTTTATCGCCGCCCACACGCGTCGAAGGTACAGCGGTATTCTTGACCTCTGGCAAAGGCGCAGTGCCCAACGCCATGTTGCATAACCTCAAGCACAACAAAGTGCTGCACAAGCAAAACTTGTTTGTGAATGTGCAAAACCATGAAGTGCCATGGATTGATGAAGCTGAACGTTTGCAAATCAATGCCTTAGGCAATGATTGCTGGCAAGTTGAAATCCATTACGGTTTCAAAGACGACCCAGATGTGCCTGGGGCTCTGTCGCACTTGAATGGCATGGGATGTGAAATCAGCCCCATGACCACCAGTTACTTCTTATCGCGCGACAGCATCGTGCCCACGGTGGGTAGTGGCATGTCGGCTTGGCGTGAAAAACTGTTTGCACAAATGCACCTCAATGCCAGCTCTGCTGCCGACTTCTTGAACTTGCCTAGTAACTCCGTGGTGGAGTTGGGCAGCAAAATCGAAATCTAAAACCTCATGCACATCCTCTTCGTCGCAGACCCGTTGTCGTCCTTCAAGATTTACAAGGACACCACGTTTGCGATGATGCGTGAGGTCCAGCGCCGTGGCCACCAAGTATTGGCCTGCGAGCCGCAAGACATCGTGTGGCAAAGCGGCCAACAGGTGACGGCGCGTGTGCAGCAGGTTCGCTTGACGGGGCTCGCAGAGGATTGGTTTGACGTGCAAAGCGTGGACGAGCACTACGCGCTCAAAAGTGCAGACGCCATCGTCATGCGCAAAGACCCGCCTTTTGACAGCGAATACTTTTATGCCACGCACTTGCTAGAGCAAGCCGAACGCGAAGGCGCCAAGGTGTTCAACAAACCCGCGGCTTTGCGTGATCATCCAGAAAAGTTAGCCATTCTGGAATTTGCGCAATTCATCAGCCCCACGTTGGTGACCCGCAGCGCCGATGCCATTCGCGCCTTTCATGCGCAGCACCGCGACATCATCTTGAAGCCCCTTGACGGCATGGGTGGCATGGGCATCTTTCGCGTCAAAGACGATGGCCTGAACCTAGGCGCCATCATTGAAACACTCAATCGAGATGGCGCACAAACCGTCATGGTGCAAAAGTTCATCCCTGCCATTGAGCAAGGCGATAAGCGCGTGCTGGTCATCGGCGGCAAGGTCGTGCCCTATTGCTTGGCCCGCATTCCGCAAGGGGGTGAAGTGCGCGGCAACTTGGCTGCAGGCGGCAAAGGCGTGGCGCAAGCCATCTCTGCGCGCGACCAAGAAATCGCCGAAGCTCTTGGCCCCGCCCTTGCCAAGCGTGGGTTGCTGTTGGTGGGTTTGGATGTGATTGGCGACTGCCTCACCGAAGTGAACGTGACCAGCCCCACTTGCTTTCAAGAGATCTTTGACCAAACAGGTTTCGATGTGGCCGCGATGTTCATCGACGCATTAGAAAGCGCTGCTTCTAAGGTCTGAGAACGGTTGGCGGTGTAAGCCACGGCGAATGCTGGCTGCTGTGTAGCGGACGAGGTAAGCCGTGGTGAAGCGAAAGAAGTCACGCCAGGGGACACAAGGTCAGCCCCGCAGCTGTCCATCCACAAACACCTTCAACTCCCCCGATGCAAACGGGGTCCACACCTCATTGGTGGTCAACGGCGCAGTGACCACCACCGCCACACGGTCATCGGGTGACGCGTGCTCTGCGAAATTGATACTCATGTCTTGGTCGCTCAAAGTTGCTTTTGCAAATGGATGTTTGCGCTCGATGTAACAAAGATTCGTCGAGGCATGCGCCCACAGTGCTTGGCCGTTAGACAGCAAAAAGTTGAACGTGCCGTGCTTGGCAATTTGCGGCACCAACTCCTGCAGCGTGAGTGTGAGCTCGTCAATCGACGGCACATTGGCGTGTGACTTGGCCATCTCTTGCATCAACCAACAAAACGCAAGCTCGCTGTCGGTGTGCCCCACTGGCTTAAAGCTGCCGTGCAAGCGAGGTGCGTAATTTTCTAAATTGCCGTTGTGTGCAAACACCCAGTAGCGGCCCCACAACTCGCGCACAAAGGGGTGGCAGTTTTCGAGGGCCACCACGCCTTGTGTGGCTTTGCGAATATGCGAAATCACATTGCGGCTTTTGATGGGGTACTTGCGAATCAGCTCGGCCACAGGCGAGGTGCTGGCAGGCAAGTGGTCAATGAAATGGCGCAGGCCGCGGTCTTGCTCAGAGCCTTCAAAAAATGCAATGCCCCAACCATCGGCGTGGTGGTCGGTCACGCCCGCACGTTGCGCGAAGCCACTGAAGCTGAAGGTGGCATCGGTGGGGTTTTTGCAGTTCAGTCCGAGCAGTTGGCACATGGCGTTTCAATCAAAATCAATCAGGGCTCTTGCTTGGTTGGCGAATGCGCCAAGCGGCTAAAAGTGCCAGCATGCAAACAAACGCGAGCATCAAAAATACTTCATCAAACGCCGCCAGACGCATGGTCGAAGTGCTGCTGTTGGTGAGCGAATCGCCATGCACGGCCAGTCGCCACTCTAGCAAAATGCCACACAGGCTCACGCCCGTAGCGCCGCCTAGCATGCGCAAAAAGTTGATCACACTCGCACCTTGAGGAATCAAGCTGCTGTCCATGCCGCGCATGGCACCGATATTGAGCGAGGGCAAGATAAAGCCCAAGCCCACGCGCCCCAAAATCGCAAACGCCACCAGTACCCACAGGCCTGTTTGTAAATTCACTGTGAGCATGAGTGCAAAAGACAGTGCCAATAGCACCAAGCCAAAACTCACCATCAAGTGCGTGGGGTGTGTGCTCGAGTAGCGACCCACGATGGCAATCGTGAACGCCAACAACAAGCCGGATGGCAACAACAAAGTGCCCACATAGCTAGGTGACAGGCCCAGACCCAGCTGCAAATACAAAGGCAACAAATAGGTGGACCCAAACATCGCAATGCCGTAAATAAACGCCACGGTAGTGCCCATGGCAAACGGTCTATGCGTAAACAGCCCCAAGTTCATCAGCGGTTTGCCGTCGCTTTGAGTTTGTACACGCTGCCACGTCACAAACCCAGCCGTGCACAGCGCCGCTGCACCGACCAAGGCGACCGAGGTCGTGACATTGCCGCTGTGGAGCATTACCAAACCATTGAGCAAGCACAAGGTGCCAACGGTGGCGAGTGCCAGGCCGCCTAAATCGAGCGAGGGCTTGCCGTGGTTGGCGCTCACGCCACCGGGGGCTGTAGTGGGCACATAACGCAGCGCCATCCATATGGAAATCAGACAAAACGGCACCACCATGAAGAACAGCGCGCGCCAGCTCATCCAGTCCACTAGCAAGCCACCGATGCTGGGGCCAAGCGCGGGGGCTAGCACCACGCCCATGCCAAAAAAGCTGTTGGCACGGCCTTGTTCGGAAGTGTCAAAGGCGCGCAAGATGATGATGGCGGGAATGGGTTGCACTACGCCTGCGGCCAAGCCCTCGATCACGCGCGCCGCCAGTACAAGGTTGTAATCTGTTGAAAGTCCACCAGCAATGCCCGCGCTGAGCAACACCAACATGCAACCCAAGTAGGTAGTGCGATAGCCAAAGCGTGCCAGCAGCCACGGGGTGGTGAGCATGGACACCGTCATCGCCACCATGAAGCTAGAGCTCACCCATTGCGCCAATTCTTGGCCAATGCCGAATTGCAAACTCATGTCGGGAATGCCCACGTTCATGATGGTCGACGACATAATGGCGGCCATGGAACCAATCATCACGGTGGTCAGCAACAGCCAACGGTGGCGTGTCCCGTAGCGACTTTGCAAATCAGCCAATGAGCCGTGTTCAAGCATGTGTGCCTTTCGTGGCACAGGCTTGGCAAATGCAGGCTTGGCGTTGTGAAGTGGCAGGTACTTGGGCGAGTAACTCAGGTGAGAAAGACACGTTCACACACCAGCATGTGGGCGCTGCTTGCCCGGTTGCTTTGGCCGCTTCCATGGTGCATTGGTTTGGCTGGCCGCACAAAGGACAGGCGCAAGCGTCAAGGGGAGCGGGCATGGGTCTGGACATGCCTCAAAGTGTAGCGAAGCGAACAAGGCACAATCATAAAAATCTTATGTACGAATTTGCACCCACGCCCGAAGCTGCTCGTCTGCGGCTTGACCACGTTAACCCCAAAGACTACGCCCACACGCGCAATGCGTTGGATGGGGCGGTCACGCATTTGTCGCCGTACCTCACACATGGTTTTTTGACTGTGCCCGATGTGGCCAGTGCCATGTACCACCAATACCGCGTGGGCGTGCAACATAAGTTGATTTACGAACTAGGTTGGCGCGAATACTTCCAGCATATGCATCACCATTTGGGTGAAGGTATTGGACAGTCGTTGCATGAAGGTGTGTTGCCTGAGTCTGAATACCGCACCGATCTGCCCGAGGATGTGCGCCATGCGTGTACCCGTGTGCCCGTGATCGACAATGCCATTCGCATGCTCTACACCACTGGTTACTTGCACAACCACGCACGCTTGTGGCTGGCCAGCTACATCGTGCATTTGCGTAAAGTGCATTGGCGTGTCGCGGCCGATTGGATGTACAGCCATTTGTTGGACGGTGACTTGGCCAGCAACTATCTCAGCTGGCAATGGGTTGCGGCCACAGGTAGTAGCAAGCCCTATTTGTTCAATGCCGACACGGTTGAAAAATTTGCACCAGAAATTTGGCACAGCCGTGGCACGTCGATTGATGTGAGTTACGAGCTGATGGACATCTTGGCCAATAGCTCAGCCACCGTGGCGCAGGTACGCAAAAACGAACTGGCTTGGGGTGAGCCCAAGGTGTTTGTTGAGCCGCCTGCTGAGTTGGGTTTTACAAAACCCGTGGCAAACGATGTGACGGGTAAACAAGTGTGGTTGGTGCATCCGTGGGTGTTGGCCGATTTGCCTGAGGACTTGCCCGCGGATGTGGTGTGCGTGGCCGTGGCGTTTGTAGAACATACACAGGCACATCCGTGGAGTGCTTTGCGTTGGCACTTTGTGGGCGAGCGCATGGTCGCGCTCACCTCACACTGCTGGTTTGCTTCTGCTGATGAGGTATTGCAAGCTTTGGCCCATGCGCAGAGTGTGCAAACGGTGGCGCATCTGTGTTTGCCCGATCTCACTGCGATGCCTCATCTGCAACTGCGACCTGCGCCACGCTTGTTCCGTCACATTGAAAAAACGATGGACTCGTTCAGCAAATGGTGGGTGCAGGTGAACAAAAATGTGCGGCACCTGCAGCAGTTGGTGTACCCGTTGGTCAAGCGTACGCGTACGTCGACGCCTTGAACGTGCTCTAAAGCGCGTTATTCGCCAGGTGCTAGTGTGACTTTGCTGATGAAGTATTCGGTCTCACCAAAGCAGCCTGGCAAGCCTTTGTGCTGTTCGTATTCCACCACCACTTTTTGACCAATGTGTTTGTTGATCTGGTCAGCCACTGCATCATCACGCACGGTGAAAGCAAATTTTTCTGGAATGGCGGGCAGGGTGGCCAACGCGCGAATTTGTTCGCCTTCCCAAGTTTTGCAGATCCAACCTTTGTAAGAGAGCTTTTGCACAAAGCCCACACTCTCGCCCTTGGAGTAGGTGAAGTGGTACGAGAACAGCAGGTACACGCCCGCAGCCATGAGCAAAGTCAAAACCAAACCGATCACGGTGCGCAAAGCAAAGCGAAGGGTGGTGCTAATCAGAGGGTGTGTCATGGCAGGGTCTCAATTGCAAAATGGAATCGTTCCATCATAGTTTGCAGTGTCCATGAAAAACGGCCCCCTAAGGAGCCGTTTTCTATTGCTTCAAGGAGAAGTGATTAGGCTTGGCCCGCCTTCACTTTCAAGCGCCATGCATGCAGCAAAGGCTCGGTGTAGCCGCTAGGCTGCTCTTTGCCTTTGAAAACCAAGTCGAGGGCAGCTTGGTAAGCAGGCGCTTTGGCAAAGCGACCTGCCATTTTTTGGTACAGCTTGTCGCCTGCGTTTTGCTTGTCCACCACGGAAGCCATGCGTTTGAACGTGGCGTTCACTTCAGCGGGGGTCACCACGCCGTGGTGCAACCAGTTGGC
>CANCCJ010000124.1 GCA_947374535.1 Comamonadaceae bacterium
TGTTGTTGAGCGAGAAGCCAATGCCCGCTGCCGCCCAACCCGAGTAGCTGTTGAGCATGGACACCACCACTGGCATGTCCGCACCGCCGATCGGGATGATGATGAGCACGCCCATCACAAACGACAAAGCGAGCATGGCGAAGAACGCAGTCCAGCTTTCGGTCGCCACAAACATCAAACCCAAACCGATGGTGACCAAACCCAATACGAGGTTGAGCATGTGTTGGCCTGCAAAGCTCACCGGCGTGCCCTGGAACAAACGGAATTTGTACTTGCCCGAGAGCTTGCCAAACGCAATCACCGAGCCACTGAAGGTGATCGCGCCGATGGCCGCACCGAGGAACAGCTCTAAGCGGTTACCGGCTGGAATAGGGAAGCGCTGCATCATCTCAGTGATGACCACGCCCGACGTCGTTTGCACCTTGGTGATCAACTCTTGCGGGGCTGGTGTGATGCCAAACGCCCAAGGCTCTGCCACGGCCGCCACGCCAATGAACACCGCAGCCAAACCAATCATGCTGTGCATGAAGGCCACCAGCTCTGGCATTTTGGTCATCTCAACACGTTGCGCCATGAGGGTGCCGGCACCGCCACCGACAACCAGGCCCGCTAAAACCCAGCCCATTCCCATGCTCGAACCCGACAGCTTCACAATCAACGCCGCCGTGGTCAGCACGGCAATTGTCATGCCCGTCATGCCAAACACGTTGCCGCGAATGGAGGTGGTGGGGTGACTCAAACCTTTGAGCGCTTGGATGAAACACACACTCGCCACCAAATACATCAAGGTGACGAGGTTCATAGAAACAAAGTCCATGTTCATGCTTTGTCTCCTGCAGTTGCCTTAGCTGGTTTGTCTTTTTTCCTGAACATCTCCAGCATGCGACGCGTGACCATAAAGCCACCAAATACGTTGACCGCAGCCAGCGCCACCGCCAACACACCCATGGTTTTACCCAGCGTGGTTTGCGTCATGGCCGCAGCCAGCATGGCGCCCACAATGACGATGGCTGAGATGGCATTGGTCACCGCCATGAGCGGGGTGTGCAAGGCCGGCGTCACGGTCCAAACAACGTGGTAACCCACGTAGATGGCCAACACAAAAATAATCAAGTTGACGAGGGTGGGAGAGACTGCATCCATGTTGTTGTTCCTCGTTTTTATTTCTTCACCACCGCGCCATCGCGGGTGACTAAGCAAGCAGCCACGATGTCGTCTTCTAGATCAATGTGCAGCGCACCTTCTTTGTTGATGACGAGCTTCAAGAAGTCGAGCACGTTGCGCGCGTAAAGGGCGCTGGCGTCAGCGGCCACCAGGGCCGGCAAGTTGGTTTCGCCCACGATCGTCACGCCGTGCTTGATGACGGTCTTGCCGGCTTCGGTCAGCGGGCAATTGCCATCAGTCCCGTTGGCGCCTTTGCCTGCCGCAATGTCAATGATGACCGCGCCGGGCTTCATGGCCTTGACCATGTCTTCGGTCACCAGCACAGGAGCTGCGCGACCGGGAATGAGCGCCGTGGTGATGACGATGTCTGCCAGTGCCACACGCTTGGCCACTTCCACCTTTTGGCGGTCCAACCAGCTTTGCGGCATGGGGCGGGCATAACCTCCCACGCCTTCGGCCGCATCTTTTTCATCTTGGCTTTCAAACGGTACGTCGATGAACTTCGCGCCGAGTGACTCCACTTGTTCTTTCACACTGGGGCGAACGTCGGTCGCTTCAATCACGGCGCCCAAACGCTTGGCGGTGGCAATGGCTTGCAAGCCCGCTACCCCCACACCGAGGATGACCACACGAGCCGCTTTGACAGTGCCAGCCGCCGTCATCAACATGGGGAAGAAGCGTTGGTATTTGTCAGCTGCCAGCATGACGGCTTTGTAGCCTGCGATGTTGGCCTGTGAGGACAACACGTCCATGCTTTGTGCGCGGGTGGTGCGGGGTGCGGCTTCCAGTGCAAAACCTGTGGCACCTGCCGAAGCCAAGCGCTGCAAAGCGTCTGCATGGAAGGGCTCCAACATACCCACCACCGTGCTGCCGGACTTGACGCTTGCAGCCTCAGCGGCTTCGGGGGCGCGCACCTTGAGCACCAAATCACAACCCCAAGCGCCAGCGGCATCGACCACCTCGGCACCCACCGCCACATAAGCTGCATCTGGCACGCTGGCGCCAACCCCTGCCCCAGCTTGCACGCGGACGTTGTGCCCTTGGGAAATGAGTTTTTTGGCCGTCTCAGGCGTGACGGCCACGCGGGTCTCACCTGCCGTCGTCTCGGCGGGAACACCTATCAACATGCGCTTCTCCTCATGTGGGTACTTATTTTTGTCAGAGTGATGCAAGGTTACACGACTTTCCAAAGGCGGCAGAGACGGATTTACCCGAAAGATAATGCGTAGATGAATAAACGTTGGAAACCCAGTGTCACCGTCGCCGCCATCATTGCGCGCGAGGGTCGTTATCTGCTCATCGAAGAGCATACGCCCGAAGGTTTGCGCCTGAACAACCCCGCCGGCCACCTCGACCCGGGCGAATCCCCCGAAGACGGCTGCGCACGCGAAGCATTCGAAGAAACCACCTTCACCTTCAAACCCACAGAGATGGTGGGTATCTACATGTCTCGTCTGCTGCGCCCCGCCCGCGAAGGGTTCGCTGCTGAAGACGTGACCTACTTGCGCTTGGCCTATTGCGGCGATTTGGGCGAACAAGTCGCGGGCGCCAAACTGGACAAAGGCATCGTGCGCACCCTGTGGATGACACCCGAAGAAATACGCGCGAACGCGCACCGCCTGCGCAGCCCCTTGGTACTGCGCTGCATGGAAGACCACTTGGCTGGACAACGTTTTCCGTTAGGCCTGATTTACACAGACCCCAGTGTGCTGAGCGGCACAAAGGGATAATTGCCGCATGGCAAATAACAAACGTGTGGTGGTGGGGTTGAGCGGCGGCGTGGACTCCGCTGTCAGCGCCTACTTGTTGAAACAGCAAGGCTACGACGTCGTCGGCATCTTCATGAAAAACTGGGAAGACGATGACGACAGCGAGTACTGCTCGTCCAACATCGACTTCGTGGATGCCGCTGCCGTGGCCGATGTGATTGGCATTGAGATTGAACACGTCAACTTTGCCGCTGAGTACAAAGACCGCGTGTTCGCCGAGTTCTTGCGCGAGTACCAAGGCGGCCGCACACCCAACCCCGACATTTTGTGCAACGCGGAGATCAAGTTCAAAGCCTTCTTAGATCATGCCATGCGCCTGGGCGCTGAAAAAATTGCCACTGGCCATTACTGCCGCGTGCGCGACGTGGGCGGTGAGTTTCAACTGCTCAAAGGCTTAGACCCCAGCAAAGACCAAAGCTATTTTTTGCACAGATTGAACCAAGCGCAACTGTCTAAAACTCTGTTCCCCGTGGGAGAACTACACAAAACCGAAGTGCGGCGCATTGCAGATGAAATAGGTTTGCCCAACGCCAAGAAAAAAGACTCGACCGGCATTTGCTTCATTGGCGAGCGCCCGTTCCGCGAGTTTTTGAACCGCTACATCGCCAACGAGCCAGGCCCCATCAAAGACGAACGCGGTCGCAAAATTGGCACGCATGTGGGCCTGAGCTTTTACACCTTGGGCCAACGCCAAGGCTTAGGCATTGGCGGCTTGAAGGAAAAGGGAGCACAGCGCGGTGGTGGCGAACACCAGCCGTGGTTTGTAGCCCGCAAAGACATGGCCACCAACACCTTGTACGTCGTGCAAGGCCACGACCACGCTTGGTTGCTTTATGGCTCGCTGCACGCCGACGACCTGAGCTGGTGTGCCCCGCACCAGCCAGCGCCCGGCCGCTACGCTGCCAAAACCCGCTACCGCCAAGCCGATGCGCCGTGCGATCTGAGCTACAACGACGAAGGCGAGCTGGTGCTCGCCTTTGATGACCCTCAATGGGCCGTCACGCCCGGCCAATCGGCGGTGTTGTATGACGGTGAGGTGTGTATGGGCGGCGGGGTCATTGCCAGCGCTGCAGCGCTGAGCGCGACCCCTGCCTGAGTTGCCCGCGGCCTTAATGCCGCGGTGGTTTTACTTGAGGACTGCGGCTGCAGGCACTTTGGCTTCCACTTTCTTGCTGGCATCGGTCTTCACAACAGCTGTTTTTTCTTTCACCACTTTTTTGGGTTCAGCTTTAGCCACAGGTGCAGCTTCAGCCTTAGCAGTTGCAGCGGCCACGGCAGGCGCGGCGGTTGCAGGTGTTGCCACTGGTGCAACCGGTGTGGTTGCGAACGCGGCAGCAGAGAAAGCACCAACGATCAAAGAGGCAATCAACTTGTTCATACAAAATTTCCTTTGAGGTTTTGAACAACTCCAACATCGGAGTGATCAAACAACGGAGGCTGATACACAACTGTTGACGTAAATATTTAATTATTTTGGTCAACGTTTTTGCCTGTGTTTCGTTGTGCCGCTTTAACTCAATCGCCAAATTTGCCAATAGACTTCTCACATGTCTTCTGTTTTTCACTTCTTCTCTTATGCCTAATTGGGGCGTCTTCGTTGCACGCTTACTGAGCGCCATTGGCTCGTGGTTAGACGCGAGCAATTTGCGCAACCGTGTCTATCAATTACAAGAAGAAAACGAAATCATGCGCGTCGCGTTGGACGACATTCAACGCATGGACGCTGAAGGGCGCATTGGCTGGATTGCGCAAGAAACATTGCACAACGTCAAGAAATACTGAGCCCAGCGCAGACGTAAAAAAACCGACCAGCTCTCGCTCGTCGGTTTTTTTGTTGCTCGCTAAATTTGCGTGAGCAAATTAGAACGGAATGTCGTCATCCATGTCGTCAAACCCACCCTTGGCAGGCGCAGGTGCCGCAGGGCGTTGTGCTGCGGGCGCAGCGGCGCGAGGTGCGGCTGCTGGACGGCTGTAACCACCGCCGCCTTCTTCGCCACCACCGCTGGGACCACCCATGCCTTCACGGCCGCCCAAGAGTTGCAACTCGGTGGCAATGATGTCCACTGTATTTTTTTCCACGCCTGTGGTTTTGTCGGTGTACACGCCGTATTTCAGGCGGCCTTCCACGTAAATAGGGCGACCTTTTTTGACGTATTCGCCAGCGATTTCGGCCAGGCGGTCATAGAACGTGACGCGGTGCCACTGCGTGTCTTCAATCATCTCGCCGCTGTTTTTGTCTTTGCGGCGGCTCGATGTGGCCACGCTCACGTTGGCCACGGCTTGACCGCTGGGCAAATAGCGCACTTCGGGGTCGCGGCCGCAGTTGCCGACGAGGATGACTTTGTTAACGGATGCCATGGGTAAATTCCTCCAGATAGGGGCTAATTATGGGGTCTTTGCGGAAGGGGCTGGCCGCTTAGGCGCCACCATGGGCCAAGCTACCACCAGCCACAGCACCATGAGTGCTGCGCAAGTTAAAAACAGGCCTTGTGTGCCGTAGCTTTTGACGAGCTGACCGCCCATCACGCCACCCGCAAAAAAGCCCAACGACTGCAGCGTGTTGTACACACCCATGGCCGCGCCACGCGATGCCGCAGGCGCGATGCGCGACACCAAACTGGGCTGCGTGGCTTCCAACACGTTGAAGCCGCAAAAGAAAGCAAACAACAACCAAGCCAAGCAGGTGATGCTGGGCGCACCCGACGACACCCACAGCAGCACCACTTGCACCAAAGCAATCAAGGCAATCGCACTTAAAAACACCGCACGCAAATAGCCACGGCGCTCTAGCGGAAACACACCGCCCATCAGCACGAACGAGCCCAGCACAGCGGGCAAATAAATTTGCCAGTGGTCATCCTTGCCCAACCCCGCTTGCACCAAGTAAGCGGGAATCGCCACCCACATGGCCAGCTGCACCGCGTGCAACACAAACACGCCAATGTTCAGGCGCAGCAGCGCGGGGCTTGACAGCACTTGGCGCAGGCCACCACGGGCCGCGTCTTTGTGCGCCTCAGGCTCAGCAGGCACCGCCCAAACTACCACGGCTGTTCCCAACAGCGCCAGCACGGCCGTCAACACAAACAAGCCTGACAAACCAATGTGCGCCGCCAACACAGGCGATACCACCAGCGACAAGGCAAACATCAGCCCAATGCTCGCCCCCACCAAGGCCATCGCTTTGGTACGCACACTGTCGCGGGTGAGGTCGGCCAACAAAGCGGTGACCGCGGCAGACACTGCACCTGCGCCTTGCAACGCACGGCCGGCCAACACGCCCATCAAAGTATCGGCACTGCCAGCCACCAAGCTGCCCAAAGCAAAAATGAGGAGGCCAAAAATAATCACCCGCTTGCGGCCCAAGCGGTCAGACGCCACGCCAAACGGGATTTGCAACAGGCCTTGAGTCAGGCCATAAATACCCATGGCTAAGCCAATCAAAGCGGGGTCGTCCCCGCCTGGGTACTTGCGTGCTTCCAGCGCAAACACGGGCAACACCAAAAACAAGCCCAACATGCGCAAGGCAAAGATGGACGCCAACGAGCCACTAGCGCGCAGCTCGGTACGCGACATGGTGGGGCTTTGGTCCAGCGTGGGGTCGGGGGTTAGGTTGATCGTCACAGCCTGCCATTGTCCCGCATTCTGTGACTCAACCGCCAACTATGGCGGTGAATCAGATCAGGTCAAGCGCTGCGTGAATGACGTGCCACGTACTGGCGCAAAACGGTGTCCATGAGCGATTGCCAACCATCCCCCGTGGACTTGAAATAGTCAATCACCTCTGGGCTGTACCGCACCGACACCAAACGTTTTTTGTTCTCAGACTTTGGCCGTCCGCGCAAAGCCTTCATGGGCACCATGGCTTTAAGTTGTGGGCTTGTCAGCGGCTGCGCATCTGGGTCGAGCTTGGCGGCTGCGGTGATGGCGCGGTCTTCCTGCGCACTTGGCATTTGAACTTTAGAGCGTTTCATCATTGTTGACATAGTGCTTCACCTCACGGCGGTTGGCGCGGCGAAGACTGATGATTCTTTGTACCTCACCACGATTCACAAACGCCACGTAATAGAGGGTTTCGGTTTTTGGTGCCAGCGATACACCATGCTTGCGCTGGTTACTCGCATCTTTGGTCGGATCGAACTCGATAGGCATATTTTAATGTAGCTACAGAAATTAAGGTGTCTTTTTCTGAAGTGTGGTTTGACGATTGCTCCGGCCAAGAAACGCGCCATCAAATCTTTTGGGCTTTGCACGTACACAACGCCTGCGTATGCATCTTTCTTAATGCGCCACTATCATGGCGGGTTGCCCTTTTAATTTGAGTGTCCAGTGAACGCACCTTCTGACGGCGCCTACTTAGGCCAAGCCCTGAACCATCCCTCTGCCATGCGAAACATCAGCATTCGCGGGGCGCGCACGCACAACCTGAAAAACAT
>CANCCJ010000125.1 GCA_947374535.1 Comamonadaceae bacterium
TCCGGGACGATTGTTGAGTCCCCTTGAAATTCAACAAATTTTGGAAAGATCGCCTGTCAACCAGCCCCTGCTGGTCCAGCAGGCATAAAGGAAGAGAGAAGCATGAGTAAGCAAATTCGCAACATCGCCATCATCGCCCACGTTGACCATGGTAAAACCACCATGGTTGACCAATTGCTGCGTCAATCAGGTACCTTCGCCGACCACGAAAAAGTGGTCGACACCGTGATGGACAACAACGCCATCGAACGCGAGCGTGGCATCACCATCTTGGCCAAGAACTGTGCCGTCAGCTGGGAAGGCACACACATCAACATCGTCGACACCCCCGGTCACGCGGACTTCGGTGGTGAAGTGGAACGCGCCCTGTCCATGGTCGACGGCGTGGTGTTGTTGATCGACGCGCAAGAAGGCCCCATGCCTCAAACCCGTTTCGTGACCAAGAAAGCTTTGGCTTTGGGCTTGAAGCCGATCGTCGTGGTGAACAAAGTGGACAAGCCCGGTGCCAACCCAGACAAAGTGGTGAACGCAGCGTTTGACTTGTTTGACAAACTCGGTGCCACTGACGAACAGCTCGACTTCCCCGTCGTCTATGCCTCGGGTATCAACGGCTGGACTTCGCTTGAAGAAGGCGCACCCGGTGAGCAGTGGGGCCCAGACATGTCGGCTCTGTTCAACACCGTGTTGAAGCATGTGCCACCCCAACAAGGTGATCCTGCCGCTCCTTTGCAATTGCAAATTTCTGCGCTCGACTTCTCGACCTTCGTGGGTCGTATCGGCGTGGGCCGTATCAGCCAAGGCACTATCAAACCCATGATGGATGTGTTGGTCATGGAAGGTCCTGATGGCACAGCCATCAAAGGCCGTATCAACCAAGTGTTGAAGTTCCAAGGTTTGGATCGTGTTCAAGCCACCGAAGCCGGCCCTGGCGACATCGTGTTGATCAACGGTATTGCTGATTTGAATATCGGCGTGACGGTGACAGACCCAGCGAACCCAGCACCGCTGCCTATGCTCAAGATTGACGAGCCAACGCTGACGATGAATTTCTGCGTGAACACCAGCCCCTTGGCCGGTCGCGAAGGCAAGTACGTCACCAGCCGTCAAATCTGGGACCGTTTGCAAAAAGAACTCCAACACAACGTCGCTTTGCGCGTGAAAGAAACCGACGAAGAAGGCGTGTTTGATGTCGCCGGTCGTGGCGAATTGCACTTGACGATTTTGTTGGAAAACATGCGCCGTGAAGGTTACGAATTGGCTGTGTCTAAGCCGCGCGTGGTGTATCGCGATATCGACGGGGTGCGTCATGAGCCTATCGAATTGGTCACGGCCGATATCGAAGAAGGTCACCAAGGCGGCGTCATGCAAGCTTTGGGTGAACGCAAAGGTGAACTCGTGAACATGGAGCCTGATGGCCGTGGTCGCGTACGTTTGGAATACCGCATTCCTGCCCGTGGCTTGATTGGTTTCACCAACGAGTTCTTGAACTTGACCCGTGGCTCCGGTTTGATCTCCAACATCTTTGACAGCTATGAGCCACACAAAGGTGACATCGGTGGTCGTAAGAACGGTGTGTTGATTTCCATGGACGACGGTGAAATCTTCACCTACGCCTTGGGCAAATTGGACGACCGTGGCCGCATGTTTGTGAAAGCCAACGATCCCGTTTACGAAGGCATGATTGTGGGTATCCACAGCCGTGACAACGACTTGGTGGTCAACGCCACGCGTACCAAGCAGTTGACCAACTTCCGCGTGTCTGGCAAAGAAGACGCGATCAAGATCACGCCTCCTATCGATTTGACGCTGGAGTACGGTGTGGAATTCATCGAAGACGACGAGTTGGTTGAAATCACGCCTAAGAGCGTGCGTCTGCGTAAGCGCTACTTGAAAGAGCACGAGCGTAAGCGCAACAAGTAAGCACAGGTATTGCATCAAAGCCGAGGTCGTGACCTCGGCTTTTTTACGAGGAGAATTTGCGCATGTCAACTTACACCCCTGAGGTTCACTCCGAGCGCGTTGGTGATTTAGGGTTCATCACGCTGAATCGCCCCAAAGCGTTGAACGCTTTGTCGTTGGCCATGGTGCGTGAACTTCACCATGTGTTGCAGCAGTGGCAAGACGATAGTCGCATCCAAGCGGTGGTGGTTCGCGGTAGCAACAAAGAAGGGCCCTTTGGCGCATTCTGTGCAGGTGGTGACATTCGTTACTTCCATCAAGCCGCCCTGAGCAGTGATGCCACCTTGGAAGATTTCTTCACCGAGGAATACAGCCTCAACCATTTGATTCAAAACTACAACAAGCCTTACATCGCTTTGATGGATGGCATCGTCATGGGCGGTGGCATGGGCATCAGTCAAGGCGCGGCTTTGCGGGTGGTGACGGAGCGAACCAAAATGGCCATGCCCGAGACGCACATTGGTTTGTTTCCCGATGTGGGAGGGGGCTATTTTTTAAGCCGTTGTCCTGGTCATCTGGGGGAGTATTTGGCGCTGACAGGCCATGTGCTGCGTGGTGGTGAATCGTTGCATGCGGGCTTGGCCGATGTGTGTGTAAATTCTTCCGAATTACCTGCGCTGTGGGATGTTTTGCGTCAGCAAGACTGGGCCAGTGGCGAGGCTGTCGTGGCTTGGTTGCGCGAACAAAGCAAAGCCAGTACGGGGCAAACCATGGCTGCGATACCGGTATGGCACAACGCGCCGATAGATACGGTGTTCGGTTTGGCGACCGTTGCGGCCATTGAGCAGGCCTTGCAAGGTACCGATGAGTGGTCAGTCCAAACCTTGAAAGCCTTGCACCATCAATCACCCTTGATGCTGTGCGTCACGCTAGAGCAAATTCGACGCGGGCGCCACATGACACTGTCGCAAGACCTGCGCATGGAGCGCGACTTGGTGCGGCATTGTTTTCAGACCGACCACCTGTCACGCAGAGGTGTGCGTAGCGAAACGGTGGAAGGTATTCGTGCTTTAGCCGTGGATAAAGACCATGCCCCAAAATGGCAGCCTGCGCGTATTGCCGATGTGACTCCCGAGATAGTGCAGCCATTTTTTGAAAGTCCTTGGCCTGCGTCTGCGCACCCATTGCGTCACTTGAATTAAGTGAACGCCGCTCATACGAACGGGATTTAACGCGGCAGCGTGTGCAGTGGAATGTCTTTGCTGCTCGCCAGCTTGTCGAGCTGTGCGCGTGTTTGTGTGGTCAAAAACTGGGCAATCGCTTCATGCGTGCTGCGCTTATGCATTTGCGTTGAGGCTAGTTTGGGCAAGCCTGCAGCCTCGCACAAACGCGCCGCAAAGTGTGGCTCTAAGGCCGCTACGGCCACGCGTCCATTTTTGCAGGAGTAGATCTTGTAGCCTGCATGCGCGCCGCCCACATCGCCACTGGGTACCGTGAGGCCCCATGTGCGAGGCAAGGCGAGGTATGAAGACGCATCGCACAACGCGACTTCGTGAAAAACGCCCTGGCCATGTGCTTTGCCTGGGCGTTGGCGCAACAGCAGCGCTTGCAACACGGCTTCGGTGGTGAACAACGAACCCCCCATGTCGGCATACAGGCTGGCGGGCATTTCAAGGCCGTTGACCAAGCCGCTGTCGGCTTGGTAGGTCAAGTCGTGGCCAGCTTCTTCGGCCCGCTCGCCTGGGGCTCCCACAATGCTCACCACACACAAGGCCGGGTAGCGCTTGTGCAACTCTTTCCAAGCCAAACCCAGTTTGACCAACGCTGAGGGTCGGAAGGAGGTGATGAGTACGTCGGTTTGCGACAATTGTTTGTGCAGTGCCGCTTGGCCGCGCTCAGATTTCAAATCGGCTTGCAATACTTTCAAGCCTTTGTGCATCACCTCGTAGGCGGTAGGCTTGTAGATGCCCATCGGGTCTGCCGTGCCTACGCCACGAGGCGCGAGCGGTTCGAGTTTGGTGCACTTGGCGCCCATGGCCCGCAGCCGCATCACAGCGGCTGGGCCTGGCAGGTTCAAAGCGAGGGTGAGAACGCGCACCCCTTTGAGGGGGGCGCCAGAGGATGAGGTGTGATGTGCAGCAGTCATGCCCCCATTATCGGGCGGCGACGGGGTCTACACCGGTTTGACGAATCGTTTCAGCGACTTCGGGGGATTGGAAGAAACGAATCAGTTGTTTGGCCGTCTCTTGTTCGGTCGAACCTTCTACCAAGCCTGCGGAAAAGAAAATGGTTTGCTGAACAGATTCGGGCAAGGTGCCAATGAAGTCCAGCTCTTTGAAGTAAATCAACTCGCTCACTTGTTGAAAACCCAGCTCAGCATCGCCCCGTGCCACGACAGCGCCCACGCGTTCGCTCATGATTTTCTTGGCGGTGTCTTTGAGCTGCTCAGCCACGCCGAGTTTGGGAAACAACTCTGTCGACAAATAGGTGCCACTCGCGCTGGCCGAGTAAGCAATCGACTTGGCATTGAGCAAGGTTTGTTTCAAAGCCTCCACCGTGCTGATGTCGGGCTTTGGCGTGCCTTTGCGAACAGCTGCACCAATTTGTGAACGTACGAGGTCTACACGGCTGCCGGGGATGACATTTCCCTTTTTGATCATCGCCTCTAAGCCGCCATCCGACAAAATAATCAAGTCAAATTTCTCACCACGCGAAAACCGAGTAGGAATGGCGTCTGGGGCGTTGCCCACGGATGCGCCAAAAGAGCTGATGACTTTATGACCCGTTTGTTTTTCAAACTCAGGCACAAGCTTTTTATAAGCTTCTGTGAACGCGCCGGAGGTGATGACGCGAATTTCTGCGGCGTGCGCAACTTGTGATGCGGCTAGGAATAAGCCAAGGCCAACCAGCAGCAGGCGGCGGGTGATGTTGTGGGGTGTAAGTGTCATGTGTTGTCTCCGTTAGTTTTTTGTTTTATTCGCCAGTGATTTTTCGTTCACGAATCACACGGCCCCATGTTGCTGACTCTTTGGCGATGTACTTAGCCAGTTCATCGCGTGTACCGGGTTGCGGGGTCAGTCCGTGGCTGTTGAGCTGATCGACCACATCGGGCGACTTCAACACCTTCACAAGCTCGGTGTTCCATCGGTCCAAGGTCGCAGCAGGCACTTTGGATGAAGCCACAAAGGCATACCAATTTGTGGCGCTGAAGCCGGGATAGCCTGATTCCGCCACGGTGGGAATTTTTGGCAATGACTTCAAGCGTTGCGCGCCCGTGCTGGCCAAGGGAATGAGCTTGCCGTTGTCGATGTAGGCCTGTGAGGTTGAGTACGTCGAGAAGTAGGCGGCCACGCGCCCGCCCAACAAATCTTGTAATGCAGGCGCCCCGCCTTTGTAAGGAACGTGCACCGTTTCGATGCCTGCCATATCGTCGAGCAACTCACCGGCAAGGTGCGAGGCAGAGCCAGGGCCTGTGGAGGCGTAATCGAGTTTTTTAGGATTCTTTTTGGCGTAGGCGATGTATTCGGGAAAGGTCTTGATGCCTGTGCCTGCATGTACCACCAATACGTTGGGAAAGTTCACACCCATGGTGATGGGTGAGAGGTCTTTGACGGGATCGTAGGGCAACTTCATCATGTGCGGGGCGATGGTGAGCGGGCCTACCGAGCCAAACAAAATTGTGCTGCCATCGGTCGGACCATTGGCTGCAAATTGGTGTGCGATGTTGCCGCCTGCACCGCCTCGGTTGTCAATGACCACTGACGCCCCGATGTTTTCGCCCAATTTTCTGGCGATGATGCGCGCCGCCGTATCCGCTGCACCGCCGGCTGCAAAGCCGACCACCATGGTGATGGTTTTTTTAGGTGGGAATTCTTGGGCGTGTGCAGCCAAAACCGATGCGCCCAATGCGAGCAATGTGCAGGTGCGGAGGAAGTTACGTTTTTTCATGGGTTGTCCCTTTCAAATTACTCGCTGCCCAAACCGAGTTGGTTGGGTTGTCGTTTTTCAACGGCATAGCGTAGCAACGCGGCCGTTCTAAAAATACCGTGTGCAAACTTACCGTAGGGCAGGGTGGCAAACAAGGCCATCACCACTCCCAAATGGATGGCCAATAGTGCAGGTAAGGCGGTGCTGCCTCGACCCAGCCACAAGGCCAAACCACTCAGACTGGTGAAAAACAGCAGGGCGATAAAACCCAAGTCCATCGGCTTTTGCGCCGCATCGCCGTGCATGTGGTGGCGTTGCAGATGGAGCTTGAACAGGCCCGCCGTGCCCAACAACAAACTCATGCCGCCGAGCGCACCCAATATTTTGGGCAAACTGGGGAGGTCATAAGGCGCCACCCACCCGAAGGCATAGTGGTAAACCGTTGCCAGGCTGGTGGCTGCAAAGCAGAGCATGAAACCGTAAAAAGTGAGGTGGTGTGCGCGACGGCGTGACAGCGTGAACGCGTCGTCTTCGTTGTTACAACCTTCACCATGTCCACCATCGAGGTATTTCAGACGTAATACGTCTTGAGTGGTTTCACTGGCTGCCGGTGAGGTCACCGCCGCACCGCTGGTGGCGGGGGTGATGTCACGCCAAAACCGTCGCACCCCTAAGCTCAAGGCTAGGGCAGCAAACAAGAACACGGGGGCGAACAAACCGACCAACAGGTTGTGCGGAAACACGTTGTAGAAGTTGCCCGGCAGTTGGGTAGCCCACAAGGAGCCATTCATTTGCAGTACGAGCAGTAAGAACAGCGACAAGCCCGCAGCCAAAGCCAGTGACAAAGTGAGACCATTGCGCTTGTAGAGCGCACCTAAGGCAGGAGGCCATGCGTAATCGGCGTACGTTTGGCCACGCACTTGCGCCATGGCTTGCGGCACATTGACGGCAAACTCGTGTGGCGGAGCGTATTGACAGGCGTGCAAACACGCGCCGCAGTTGTGGCAAAGATTGGCCAAGTAATGAATGTCGGCTTTGTCAAATGCCAAGCGACGCGTCATCGCCGGGAACATGGCGCAAAACCCTTCGCAATAGCGGCAGGCATTGCAGATTTGCAGCTGTCGCGCCACCTCTGTCTCTGGGGCAGACAGCACCATGTCGCCGTTGGCCAGAGCCCGAGCATCGTGGGTGAGGGCCTCAAGCGTTTGCATGTCGCGCTCCTTTTGTGAGCAACGCCGCGTGAGCGGCTTGCGTGCCTGCGATGCGACCAAACGCTGTGCCAATGGACATGCCTACGCCGGCGGTGTAACCCTTGCCTAAAACGTTGCCAGACATCATCTCGCCCGCCACAAAGAGGTTGTCACTGGGAATATCGTTGAAGCGCACAGCAGC
>CANCCJ010000126.1 GCA_947374535.1 Comamonadaceae bacterium
CACTTTGGCCGCGAAGCCATCACGCATTACTTAGAAGGCACCGAGGGCCGTTTGATGCGTTCGCTCAAAAGCCTGCTGGGCAGCCCGCTGTTGATGGAGACCACGCTGATCAACAACCAATTGGTGAGCTTCTCTGACATCATCACCACCTATCTGGCCACTTTGCGCGAACGCGCGACGCGTCATTTGGGCAAAGCACCCACGCGTGTGGTGATGGGTCGCCCTGTGCATTTTGTGGATGACGATGCGGCGCGTGATGCTCAAGCCGAAGCCTCACTGCGCCAAGCGGCAGAAGCTGTGGGCTTCAAAGACATCACGTTTCAATTCGAACCCATCGCCGCTGCGCTCGATTACGAGCAACGCCTCACACATGAAACTACCGTGCTGGTGGCCGACATTGGCGGGGGCACATCTGACTTCACCGTGGTACGTCTGGGGCCTGAACGCATGCACCAAGCCAACCGTGCTAACGATGTGCTGGCCACCACAGGTGTGCACATTGGCGGCACTGACTTTGACCAAAAGCTGAGCTTGGGACAACTGATGCCCTTGCTAGGCTACGGCCACATCGGTCCGCAAAACCGCGAAGTACCGAACCGTGTATTTTTTGATTTGTCGACGTGGCACTTGATCAACTGGCAATACCAGCCCAAGGCCATGGCGCAAGCCAAAGCGTTACAGGTGAATTACAGTGAGGCGCGTTTACACGACCGATTAATGCGCGTGTTAACCGAACGCCACGGCCATCACATGGCCCACGATGTAGAGCAAGCCAAAATTCGTTGCTCACACACCGACCACGACACCCACATTAACTTGTCTTATGTGGAAGCGGGTTTGACAGCCTCACTCAGTACAACCGACCTACACACACACTTGGCGCAACTACTCGCCACCACCGTCGCGTGCGCACGCGAATGCGTGCAACGCGCAGGACTCAAGCACGGCAAGCCAGATGCCATTTACCTCACGGGTGGTTCATCGGCCTTGCGTACTTTTCAACAAGCACTGCAAGCCGAGTTTGAGGCCGTGCCATTGGTCGAGGGTGATCTGTTTGGTGGTGTAGCTTCGGGCTTGGTCTACAGCCGTCACTGAACCACCCATGCACAAACAAAAAAAGGGCCGCAATCGCGGCCCTTTTGACTTGGCATGAAACGCTTTATTTGCCTGCACCGTGCTTGGCAATCAGCGCCTTTGCACCATCGAGCATTTGCTTGCCGTTATGCCCCTTGGCATTCATGTCTGACACCCAAGAATCGAACAAAGGTTGTGACAATTTTTTCCAGTTCTCTAACTCGGCTTTTGGAATCACGTTGGTCGTGTTTTTGGTGGTCAGCTTCTTGCCTTCCGCATCTGCCTCGAAGAACGCCTTGCCTGCCATACCCGACAACGCTTGACCGCTGTTGCGGTCAATCACGCGCTTGAGCTCTGGTGACAACGAGTCGTACTTGGCTTGGTTCATCGCGAAGATGAACACAGAGGTGTAGAAGGCTGGCTCAGCTGGGTCGGTCTCAGAGTGGAACTTAACCAACTCTTGAATCTTGACCGCTGGCACCACTTCGTAAGGCACCACGGCACCATCAATCACGCCTTTGGACAATGCATCACCGACTTGAGGCACTGGCATGCTCACAGGGGTCGCGCCCAACATGGCGATGAACTTGTTGGTGGCACGAGTCGGTGCGCGCAGCTTCACGCCCTTTAAATCAGCTGCAGTGCGGATGGGCTTGTTGACCATGTGGAACACGCCGTCACCGTGGACGTGATAAGCCAGCGCTTTGACGTCTTTGAACTCAGCTTTGGCATATTGGTCCACATAGTCCCACACCGCTTTACTGGTGGCTTCTGGGCTTTGCATCATGAAGGGCATTTCAAACACTTCCACCGAGGGGAAGCGGCCTGCTGTGTAGCCAGGCAATGTCCACACCACGTCAGCCACGCCGTCGCGGGCTTGTTCAAACAACTGAGGGGGTGAGCCACCCAATTGCATGGATGGATAAATCTGGCACTTCATCTTGTTGTTTGACTCTTTGGCGATGCGGTCACACCAAGGTTGAATGAACAAGGTTTGTGCGTAGGACGAAGCAGGCAAGAAGTGGTGCACTTTAAGTGTCACTTCTTGAGCCGATGCTGCTTGGCCTAGGGCTGCTGCGGTGAACGCGGCGGCGGCTGCAACTTTGAGAAAACGAGTCTTCATTTTTGTCTCCAGGTTATAAAAATTTAAGTCAACAAATGCACCAACCACAACGAGATGGCCGGGAACGCAATCAACAACGCCAAACGAATGCCGTCCGTGATGAGGAACGGCACAACGCCTTTGTAGGTCTCGACCATGGGCACATCTTTGGCCAAGCCATTCATGATGTACACATTCAAGCCCACGGGCGGGAAGATCATGCCAATCTCACACACGGTGAGGATCAGGATACCAAACCACAGAGCCTTATCAGAAGGGTTCAAACCAAAGAAGTCCATACCCAAGATCACGGGGAATAAGGTGGGCACCGTCAGCAAAATCATGGACATTTCATCCATCACACAGCCGAGGATGATGTAGAAAATCATGATGCCAGCCATCACCACCAAAGGTGAAATCTGCAAGTGACCGACCATATCAGCCAACTGCGCGGGCAACTGCGACAAGGCCAAGGAGGCGTTGATCATGTCAGCACCAATGAAGATCAGAAAGATCATGCCACTGGTTTGTGCCGTGGTACGGATAGAGGCCACCAGTTTGTCAAACGTCATTTCGCGACGCAGCAAGGTGATGGCAAACGTCAGCACGTTGCCAATGGCCGCGCCTTCCGTGGCGGTGAACACGCCGCCGTAGATGCCACCGAACACCACCAAGAAGATGGCGGCGATGGGCCACACGTTTAAGGCACTGGTAAGCACTTCGCTGCCAGAGGCGGCTTTGGCTTGAGGGGCTTGGTCGGGGTGGATGCGCACGATCACCGCAATGGCGATCAGATAGCCCACCGCCGCCAGCAAGGCGGGGATGTAGGCGGCCAAGAACATCTTGGTGATGTTCTGCTCGGTCAAGATGGCATAGACCATCAAGGTGACGGAAGGCGGCAACAACACACCCATCGTTCCGCCCGTGGCCAGCGCCGCCGTAGCGAGTCGGCCTGAGTAGTTGATGCGACGCATCTCTGGATAGGCCACCTGGGCGATGGTCGCTGTGGTGGCCACGGTAGAACCAGAAATGGAGCCGAATGCAGCACACGCCAACACACCTGCCATAGCCATACCGCCTTTGAATCGACCCAGCAAAGCATTGGCGAAATCAAACAAGGCTTTGGACAAACCGCCGTGCACAGCAAACGCGCCCATCAGCATGAACAAAGGAATGACCGACAAGTCGTAAATCGACACACGGCTGTAAACAGCGCCTTTAAGGTGCGACAGCAAAGGCAACCAACCCGCCAAGGCCATGTAGCCCACCGCGCCTGGCACAAACATAGAAATTGCAATCGGCACGCGAACGGCCATCAGCACCAACATGGCGCCAAACATAGACAAGCCAATACTCATCGTGCTCATACTTCTTCCTTCGCAATCAGACCCAAATGTTGCAGGGTTTGTGCAAACCCAATCACCGAGCACAGCACCAAGCCTGGCACCATCAACATGTAGGGAATCCATAGTGGCAAGGCCATCAGCATGGAGGTTTCTTGGTTGGCCTTGATGTCAACGCAGCCCACAGCTACACGCCAAGCGACCAAAGCCATCACCACGGTGTAGAGCAAGGTGCCAAAAGCGTCCAGCTTACTTTGAGTGCGCTCAGAGGCGTGGGTGGTGAAGAAATCCACAATGATGTTGGCATGGCGAAATTGGGTGTAAGGCAAGAATGATGCGACGACCACCGCACAGCCCAATTGCACCAGCTCAACATCGCCCAAAATGGGATGCGAAAAAAACGCACGACCCACAACGCTCACCACCGTGACAGAAGCGATGGCGACTAACACCACGCCACCAATGGTGGCACTGGCATCGCACAAAAGCTCTAGAACACGGTCAACGCCAGAACTTGGCGCTTTGCTTTGACTCATAAGTTCTCCTCAACTCTTTTTGTATTTCAGTCCCCTATTTTGGCTAGGGTCCGCCAATTGGTGAACGAATTTACGTTCTATCTGCTATTTCATTTTTGCATACCTCATAGGGGGCTATGCAAAATTGGAAAGCATCTATTTACCTGCGATAGCTTGGATCCGCCCGATCCACGATGCGCTGCAATGCATCAAACGCATCTTGGCCACCGCCAAATTTCGGATCAAAGTTCAACGAATCACGCACGCATTTTTCAAGAACGGGCACAGGAATGGACAAAACCTCACCCATGGATTGAGAGGCCAACTGCACCTCGCATGCGCGGTTGACTAGCCACATCAATGAAAACGCATTTGCCAAATTGAATCCAATCGTCACAGGACCGTGGCTACGCAAGAGCAACACCGGCATCCCTTGTGAACTGTCCAGAATGCGCAGCCCCTCGTCCAGATGCACGGTGATACCCTCGAAATCGTGGTACGCAATTTTTCCGTACAGCTGTGCCGCATAGAAATTAGTGAACGACAAACCTTCTTTCAAACAACACACCGCTTGCGTGGCTGTGGTGTGCACATGCATGACGCAATGTGCGTTGGGCACGCGTGCATGAATGGCGCCGTGGAATGTGAAGCCCGCCGGATTGATGGGCCAATCGGACTGCCCAATGATGTTGCCGTGCACATCCACCTTCACCAAATTGGAGGCGCACACCTCAGAGTAGTGCAAGCCAAAAGGGTTGATCAGAAAGTGTCCGTCTTCATCGGGCACACGCAGTGAAATATGGTTGTAGATCAACTCGGCCCACCCCAAGTGATCAGCAATGCGATAAGCCGCTGCAAGCTCAACGCGTGCGGCCCACTCGGCCTCGCTGAAGCGTTCAGGACGTGGGTAGGTGTCTTGGTAATTGCTCATTTTGTGTCTCCTTGCCGCCTCTTATGCCGAGGAATCAATGTGTGCCAACGCCACCCAAACAAATGTATTTGGTGTCCATGTATTCCTCAATACCTTGATGCGAGCCCTCACGCCCCATGCCGGACTGCTTGACGCCGCCAAAGGGCGCTACTGCCGTAGAAATGACGCCCGTGTTCACGCCCACCATGCCCGCTTGAATCGCCTCTGAAACGCGCCACACGCGGGCCATGTCTTTGGCATAAAAGTAAGCAGCCAAACCAAACTCAGTGTCGTTGGCCAAAGCAATGGCTTCGGCTTCGGTGTTGAACTTGAACAGCGGCGCCACAGGGCCAAAAACCTCTTCGCGGGCAATGCGCATGGCTGTCGTCACATCGCCCAAGATGGTGGGTTCGTAGAACGTGCCGCCCAAGGCGTGGCGTTTGCCACCGGTCAGCACGCGTGCACCGTGCTTGACGGCGTCGCCCACCAAGTCTTCCACTTTGGCCAAGGCGTCTTCGTCAATCAAAGGTCCTTGTGCGGCGCCCTCGTCTAAACCGTGGCTCACTTTCAGCGCTTGAACTGCGGTGACCAGCTTAGCTGCAAAGGCGTCATATACCCCCGCTTGCACTAACAAACGGTTGGCGCACACGCACGTTTGGCCAGTGTTGCGGTATTTCGATGCGAGTGCACCTTGCACGGCTTCATCCAAATCCGCATCGTCAAACACAATGAAAGGTGCGTTGCCGCCCAACTCCAACGACATCTTCTTGAGCGTGGGTGCACATTGCGCGGCCAAAATTCGGCCCACTTCGGTTGACCCAGTGAAGGTCAGTTTTCGTACCACTGGGCTGGCTGTGAGCACGCCACCAATTTCGCGCGCATCCCCCGTGATGACGCTGAACACGCCTGCTGGAATGCCTGCACGTTGCCCCAACTCAGCCATAGCCAAAGCCGATAACGGCGTTTGTTCTGCCGGCTTGACGATGATGGCGCAACCTGCCGCCAGAGCGGGAGCCACCTTGCGTGTGATCATGGCCGAGGGAAAGTTCCACGGCGTGATGGCCGCGCAGACCCCCACGGGCTCGCGCGTGACCAAGATGCGTTTGTCTTGCCAAGGCGATGGCACCATCTCACCATACACACGACGTGCTTCTTCTGCAAACCATTCGATGTACGACGCGGCATAGGCGATTTCACCTTTGGCCTCGGCCAAAGGCTTGCCTTGCTCGCTAGTCATGATGAGCGCCAAATCATCTTGATGCGCCAACATCAACTCGTACCAACGGCGCAAGATGCGTGCACGATCTTCAGCGGTGCGCGTTTTCCAATCGGCTTGTGCTTTCACAGCGCCGTCAATCGCAAGTTGCGTCAAAGTTTTACCCGCATTAGGCACAGAAGCAATGTGCGAACCATCTGCGGGGTTCAAGACAGCAATCGTGCTGGCATCGCTGGCATCCATCCATGAGCCGTTGATGTAACACTGCGACTTGAGCAAGCCAGTGTCTTTGAGTTGGAGCGTGTGCATGTGTGTGAATTTCGTTTCAATAAACTTTGGGCGAGTTGTCAGTCACGGCGTTGCTTGGCCCTTTGAATGCCGCGGCTAAGTCTGTTGCCGCACGCACCAGCAACGTGGTGTCCACACCCACGGCCACGAATTGCGCACCCGCTTCGAGATACATGTTTGCCATTTTTTGGTCGGCCATCAAAATGCCGGGTACTTTACCTGCCGCACGCACGGTGGCGATGCCTTCCAAAATGGTTTTCACCACTTCAGGATGTGCAGGCTGGCCGCGGTAGCCCATCGAGGCAGACAAATCTGCGGGACCAAAAAACACCCCGTCCACGCCATCGACAGACGCAATGGCTTTGAGGTTCTGAACAGCCAAGGTGGTTTCAGCTTGCACAAGTAAACACATTTCGTCGTCGGCTTTTTTCAGGTAATCAGTCACTTGGTTCCAACGCGATGCTCGCGCCAAGGCAGCACCCACACCACGAATACCATGCGGTGGGTAGCGCATGGCCTTGACCATCAACGCCGCTTGCTCGGGCGTGTCAATCATGGGTACCAATAAGGTTTGTGCGCCCACATCCAAATACTGCTTGATGAGTGCTACATCACCTTGCACGGGG
>CANCCJ010000127.1 GCA_947374535.1 Comamonadaceae bacterium
CTCGTACAAACTCTTGCAAAAACCACCTTGGAAGGCGGTCGCCAAATGCTTCGCTTTACAGGAATGTCACAAGAGCAACTTCGCAAGACTGAGGGTGTCTTGATTCCCATTGCACCTCTCAACGTGGAGCATTCACCTGAAATTTTGAAACATCTGCTCGCATTGTCTGAGCATGACAGGTACTTGCGTTTCGGCTATACCGCCACAGACGAGCATATACAAAGGTATGTCAGTGGCCTTAATTTCGAGCGTGATGAAATTTACGGGATTTTCAATAGCGATCTTGAGATCATTGCCATGGCACATCTCGCGCTGATGAAAGATCAAGGTCGCGAATTCAGCTCTGAATTTGGCGTGTCTGTTTCGGCATACGCCCGTGGCCGAGGCTATGGTGCGCGCTTGTTCGAGCGTGCCGTCATTCATGCCCGCAACGAACAGGTGTATCAGATGTACATCCATGCCTTGAGCGAAAACGCGCCCATGATTCGTATTGCCCGTAAAGGTGGCGCCAAAATCGAGCGAGATGGTTCTGAAACTGAGGCCTTCCTGCGCCTGTCCAAGCGCGATCTTGATAGCCGGGTGACCGAGCTCGTTGCAGATCAGTACGCAAAAACAAATTACAGCATCAAAGAAGATGCCAAGCGGTTTTGGAATTTTTTAGCCAAAGTGCAAGAAATTCGCAAAGGCGTGCGAGAGGCACGTCACCAAGCCGCTGAGTAAGCAAGCCACCCGTGCGCATGGGCTATGCTTGAGGCTTGTGAGACTCTCGCAGCAACGGCTGCAACACTGTGATACCCTCGAATTCCCGCGAATTAGAAAAACAAGACAAGCGCAGCTACTGGCAACGCTTGCTTGAGTTCATTCACCCCGGTCCCGATTCCCGCGAAGAGCTTTTAGATGCGCTCTCCGACGCGGAAGACAATCAAGTCATTGGCGCTGAAAGTCGCCTGATGCTTGAAGGCGTTCTGCGAATGGCAGACCTCACTGCAGGCGAAGTCATGGTGGCCGCGCCACGCATGGACCTGATCAATTTAGATGCGAACATCGAAGAGAGTTTGCACCAAGTCATCGATACGGGGCATTCTCGATTCCCTGTGTACGAAGGCGAGAGAGACAACCTTGTTGGCATCTTGTTGGCCAAAGATTTACTCAAACTCCAACGTGCGCCGTCGCTCAACATCCGTACCCTGCTGCGTCCGCCGGTCTTTGTGCCGGAGAGCAAGGGGCTGAACGACTTGTTACGCGAGTTCCGAAACACGCGTAACCACATGGCGTTGGTGGTCGATGAGTTTGGCCGAATTGCGGGGCTCATCACGATTGAAGATGTGCTTGAACAAATTGTGGGTGACATCGAAGACGAGTTCGACAGCCAAGAAGACGTGGGTGATATTTTCGCCCTGGCCGATGACACCTACCGAGTCAGTGGCGATGCCTCGTTAGAACGCGTAGCCGAAGCTTTCGGGACGCATCTAGAAGTGACAGCGGCCGAAGCAAGCGAAGATACAAATTTCGACACCATTGGTGGATTCATCGCGCACGCCATGGGGCATGTTCCGCGCCGTGGCGAACACTTTGAGATCAACAAATTACGTTTTGAAGTGCTGCACACCCGTGGCGGGGCTGTGAAGTGGTTCAAGGTTTATCCAGCGCCTGCAGAAAAAGTGTCGCCGTAACGTATGCTAGATAACGTGTGGCAAGCCAAACGATGGCCTTTGACGACGGGCGCCTCGGCACTTTTGGTGATGGCTGGATTAGCACAGGCCCTGTCACTGGCCTGGCCGTTTGAAGGCGCGTTCAAAGGGGCTCCCCAAGGATGGCTGCAGTGTTTGAGTTTGGCGATATTCGCGCGCATCTTAGACCGAAGTCACTCCGCTCAGCAGGCCTTTGTAAAAGGGTGGCTCTTTTCTTTGGCTTGGCTGATCGGCTGTACGTGGTGGTTGTTTATTTCGATGAACCGCTACGGCGGTCTTTCTTCTCCCCTCGCGGCGTTGGCCGTGGTGTCATTGGCCGCAGGCTTGGCCTTGTTTTATGGGACTGCATCTGCGGTGTTCTATGCCGTGTGCAAAAAAGGGGTCGATGTCTTTCCTCGCGCCTGTGTCTTTGCGGCCGTCTGGGTGTTGGCCGAAATGGTGCGCGGCACGCTGTGGACCGGCTTTCCATGGGGTGCTGTGGGCTACGCGCACGTCGATAGTGTTTTGCAACATTGGGCGCCCTGGATCGGTGTTTATGGCTTGTGTGCGTTGTGTGCATTCATCGCGATGGTCATCGCAGCGGAGCACCGAGGACATGGCGCTGTCACAAGAACAACGATCATCGCTGTCGTGTTGCTGGTGGCGGTCCTTGGCTTCACTTGGGTGACGTCACCCAGCCGAACCGCGAGCGATGACCATGCCTCTGGCAAACCCTTGCGTGTGAGCTTGCTACAGGGCAATATCCCGCAAGACTTGAAGTTTGGTGGCGGCGTGAGTCGTGCGTTGCACGACTACCGTGAAGCCTTGCTCTCGAGCGACAGTGACTTGGTCGTCACGCCAGAAACAGCGATCCCGCTGATTCCAGAGCAAATGCCGGAACGCTATTGGGGGCTGCTGCAATCACATTTTGCAAAAGGTACGCAAGCCGCCTTGATTGGATTGCCACTGGTCAAACAAAACGAAGACGGGCATTTGCAATACAGCAACTCCGCCTTAGGCTTGATGCCGCAAGTCACGCCTGCATCCAGCGCGACCTACCAATACGACAAACACCACCTGGTGCCCTTTGGTGAGTTTGTGCCGCCGCTATTTCAGTGGTTTGTGCGGCTGATGAATATCCCTTTGGGCGACTTCACGCGTGGTGATGTCGCGCAGCCCAGCTTGTACTGGCGAGGTGAGCGGATTGCCCCCAACATTTGCTACGAAGATTTGTTTGGTGAAGAGTTGGCGCGCAGTTTTGCAGACTCAGAACATGCCCCCACTCTGATGGTCAACCTCAGCAACATTGCTTGGTTTGGCGATACCGTGGCCATTGATCAGCACTTGCAAATTTCGCGCATGCGTGCGCTAGAGCTAGGCCGCCCCATGCTGCGGGCCACCAATACGGGCGCGACGGCCATCATCAACGCACAAGGCCAAGTCACGCACCGCCTCCCAAGTGCTGTGCGGGGGGTGCTGACAGCCGATGTTTACGGTGCGCATGGCCCCGTCACCCCATACGCGCGCTGGGTATCCGTTTGGGGGCTTTGGCCCTTGACGGGGCTCGCTATGCTCACCTTATTGGCGGTGGCGAGCATGGCCCACGCATCTCGGCACGGACAGAGGCGGTTCGGCCCGTAAAATCAGAGGTTTGCGGGCGTATTGACCCGAAACTTAATTTGCCAGTATCAAGCTGGCCTCGTTGCATGCTGACTTTTCAACAAATCATTCTCAAACTCCAGTCCTACTGGGCCGAGCAAGGCTGTGCCTTGTTACAACCCATCGACATGGAGGTCGGTGCCGGCACCTCACACACCGCTACATTTTTGCGCGCCTTAGGCCCAGAGCCTTGGAAGGCAGCTTACGTTCAACCCAGTCGCCGCCCCAAAGACGGCCGCTACGGTGAGAACCCCAACCGTTTGCAGCACTACTACCAATACCAAGTGGTGTTGAAGCCAGCGCCCAGCAACATCTTGGAGCTGTATTTGGGCTCGCTCGAAGCCCTCGGTTTTGACCTCAAGAAAAACGACATCCGCTTCGTCGAAGACGATTGGGAAAACCCAACCTTGGGCGCATGGGGCTTGGGCTGGGAAGTTTGGTTGAACGGCATGGAAGTCACGCAATTCACCTACTTCCAGCAAGTTGGCGGTATTGACTGCAAGCCCATCACCGGCGAAATCACCTATGGCCTAGAGCGCTTGGCCATGTATTTACAAGGCGTGGACAACGTCTACAACCTGACATGGACCGATGGTTTGACGTACGGCGATGTCTACAAACAAAACGAAGTCGAGCAATCCACCTACAACTTCGAGCATAGCGATGCCGAGTTCTTGTTCACAGCCTTTGGCGCATATGAAAAACAAGCGCAGCACCTCATGGGCGCGCAACTCGCGTTGCCCGCTTACGAGCAAGTGCTCAAAGCCGCACACACCTTCAACCTGCTCGACGCCCGTGGCGCCATCAGCGTGACCGAGCGTGCCGCCTACATTGGCCGCATCCGCAACCTCGCACGCGCCGTGGCGCAAAGCTATTACGAGAGCCGTGAGCGCTTGGGCTTTCCCATGGCCCCGCGCGAGTGGGTGGAACAAATGCCGAAGAAGAACGCTTGAGCGTAGGACACAAGAACATGACCACACACAACCTACTCATCGAACTCTTCGTGGAAGAGCTGCCTCCCAAGGCTTTGCAAAAGCTGGGCGACGCTTTCTCTGGCGTGCTGTTTGAACAGCTCAAAACCCAAGGCTTGACCGCGGCCAATTCGGCCGTCACCGCCTACGCCTCACCACGCCGTTTGGCTGCGCACATCACCGCCGTGTCGGCGCTGGCCGCTGACAAAGCGGTGCAGCAAAAACTCATGCCCGTCACCGTGGGATTGGACGCCAGTGGCAACGCCACCCCCGCCTTGCTGAAAAAGCTCCAATCTTTAGGCGCAGGCCCCGAGGCTGTGGCACAACTCAAGCGCGCACCCGACGGCAAAGCCGAAGCCTTGTTTTACGACAGCCTCGTCAAAGGCGCGAGCTTAGCCGACGGTTTGCAAAAAGCCTTGAGCGAAGCCATTGCCAAATTGCCCATTCCCAAAGTGATGAGCTATCAGCTTGAAACCGACTGCGAATTACCCGGCTGGAGCAGCGTCAACTTTGTGCGCCCCGCGCACAGCTTGGTGGCTTTGCATGGCAGCAGTGTCGTGCCCGTCAAAGCTTTGGGCTTGACAGCGGGCAACAGCACGCAAGGTCACCGCTTTGAAGCCAAGGTATCGCCCGTGGTGTTGGCCAATGCCGATATGTACGCCGAGACGCTCGCCAAAGACGGCGCCGTGATTGCCAGCTTCACCGAACGCCGTGCAGACATCGTCCGTCAACTCGAAGCGGCTGCCGCCAAGGTCGGCGGCGGTGTGAAGGCCATCGACGATGCTGCTTTGCTTGATGAAGTCACGGCGCTAGTCGAACGCCCCAACGTGTTGGTGTGCGCGTTTGAAAAACAATTCCTCGACGTGCCGCAAGAGTGCCTCATCCTCACCATGAAGGCCAACCAAAAATATTTCCCCCTGCTCGACGCCGCAGGCAAGTTGACCCACCAGTTCTTGGTGGTCAGCAACATCACACCCGATGACGCCTCAGCTGTGATAGGTGGCAACGAACGCGTAGTACGCCCCCGTTTGGCCGATGCTAAATTCTTCTTTGACCAAGACCGTAAAAAGACACTCGCTTCACGCGTAGAGGGCTTGGGCAAGGTTGTGTATCACAACAAACTCGGTACCCAAGGTGAGCGCACCGACCGCGTACGTGCCATCGCCAAAGGCATTGCCGCTTTGCTGCCGCAAGCCAATGACGCCACCTTTGTGCAAGCCGTCGACACCGCCGCACAACTGGCCAAAACCGATTTGTTGACCGACATGGTGGGCGAGTTCCCTGAACTGCAAGGCATCATGGGCGGCTACTATGCGCGTCACGATGGTTTGGGCGAGACAACCGCACAAGCCATCGAAGACCATTACAAACCCCGCTTCGCTGGCGACGAGTTGCCCCGCAACACCGTGGGCGTAGTGGTCGCCTTGGCCGACAAGTTAGAGACCTTGGTTGGCATGTTTGGCATTGGCAATTTGCCCACGGGCGATAAAGACCCGTTTGCTCTGCGTCGTCACGCCTTGGGCGTGGTGCGCATGTTGAGCGAAGCCAATTTGGATGTGGCGTTGGACGCGCTGATTGCACAAGCCATTCCGGCCTTCGGCGACAAAATCACCGACCCCTCTGTTGCACTGAGCGCCTTCATCTACGACCGTCTCTCTGGTGGTCTGCGCGAGCAAGGTTACTCGGCTCAAGAAGTCGAAGCTGTGTTGGCCTTGCGTCCACAGCGTTTGAGCGATGTGGCCAAGCGCCTCACCGCCGTGCGCGCTTTCGCGGCATTGCCCGAAGCCGCTGCCTTGGCGGCTGCTAACAAACGCATTGGCAACGTGCTCAAAAAAGCTGGCGAAGTCGATGCGCATGTCAACACCGCCTTGTTCAAAGAGGACGCCGAACAAGCCCTCTACGCCGTCATGCAAAAACTGCTGCCCGAATCCGAAGCGCAGTTCAACGCAGGCGACTACACCGCCTCGCTGCAAACCTTGGCCACCTTGCGCTCCCCCGTGGATGCGTTTTTTGATGACGTCATGGTGAATGCCGAAGAGATGGACTTGCGCTTGAACCGCCAAGGCCTGCTCAAGTGCTTGCACTTGGCCATGAACCGCGTGGCCGATTTGTCTGCCCTCGCTTCTTAAAGCACCGCCATGCAAACCAAACTCGTCATCCTCGACCGCGACGGCACCATCAACCAAGACAGCGACGATTACGTCAAGTCGGCCGATGAGTGGATTCCGATGCCTGGCGCGCTGGAGGCGATTGCTCGCTTGAACCACGCAGGTTGGCATGTGGCGGTGGCGTCAAACCAATCTGGCCTGGGCCGTGGGCTATTTGACGTTGCAGCGCTCAACGCCATGCACACCAAGATGCACAAGCTCTTGGCTGCCGTGGGGGGGCGCATCGATGCGGTGTTTTATTGCCCGCACAGTCCAGAGGAGACGTGCAATTGCCGTAAACCGCTTCCTGGTCTGTTTGAGCAAATCGGTGAACGCTACGGGACAGATTTAAGCGGCGTGCACACCGTGGGCGACACCTTGCGCGATTTGCAAGCGGGGGCATCGGCAGGTTGCACCACACATTTGGTGCTCACCGGCAAAGGTGA
>CANCCJ010000128.1 GCA_947374535.1 Comamonadaceae bacterium
AGCGTTGAGTCCACCAGACAAGACGAGGTGAGCGTTGACGTTTGGAGGAAGCTGTGACCAATTGAATGTTTTGCCGCCGCCGCCGTAACCGTCGACATGGGCGTCGAGCAGCACCGCTTGGGCGTCTGAGTAATCTTGCGCGTATTTTATGAGGTCGAAGGGTGCTTCGCCCGCTGGGGTTTCTAGTGGGATACGGGCGGCTCTGATCCAGCGCCGACCCAAGGTGCGAGCAATTTTTCGGCAGTGGTCGGGCGTTTCATCACCGTGGAACTGAAGCCATGCGCCTGGAATTTGCATGCAGGCGCGGGCAATGGCCTCGGACGTTTCGTTGACAAACAGCAGCACCGGCGTGACGAAGGCGGGCAAGCGCAAAGCCAGCTCGGCAGCACGCTCTACCGTCACCGCGCGGGGGCTGGGCGCGTACATGACAAAACCAATCGCATCCACGCCTGCAGCTACGGCTGCGGCTACGTCTTGCTCACGGGTGAGGCCACAAATTTTGATACGTGTGCGGTTCATGGCAATCCATCATACGCAGGGGTGCGGTCAGGCAAATCCCACTGCGCGTCATAGCGGGGACCTAGGAAATACAAACCATCAGGGCTGAAGGTGGGGGCGGCGGCATCGCGGTCGCGGGCGGCCAGCACGTCGGCCATCCACTCAGGCGGCTTATCGCCAGTGCCAATTTTCACAAAGCAGCCCATGAGGTTGCGAATCATGTGGTGCAAAAAGGCACTGGCTTCAAACTCAAAGCGCCACACGGCTGAGCCTGGGTTGGTGCTTTTACGGGTGATGTCGATGCGGGTCATGTTTTTGACAGGCGTGAGCGCTTGGCAGCTAGAGGCGCGAAACGAGGTGAAGTCGTGTTCGCCCATCAAATATTGCGCCGCTGTTTGCATGGCTTCTAAGTTGAGCGGGCGGTACACCCAGCCCACGCGACCCACCTCAACGCTGGGGCGCACGGCTGATTCAAGCACCACATAGGCATAGCGGCGCGAAATAGCGCTGCTGCGGCAGTGAAATTCGCGGGGTACAACGCGCGCCCATTGCACGGCAATGTCGAGGGGCAAATAGCGGTTGGTGCCGCGCAGCCACGATTGAGGCGTGCGCTCGAGCTCGGTGTCAAAGTGAATGACTTGCATCAGGCCATGCACACCCGCATCGGTGCGACCTGCACACAACGTAGAGATGGAGGTTTGGGTGAACTTGGCTAGGGCTTTTTCAAGCTTGTCTTGAACCGTTTTGCCAGAGAGTTGGCTCTGCCAGCCTTCGTAGGCTTGGCCGTTGTAGCTCAAGCCCATGGCGATGCGCATGGGGTTAGCCTCGATCAGCCAGCCACTTGAGGGCTTTTTCTTTTTCGGCGCCCGTGGCTTCGTTGGCCACTTCTTCCATCAACGCACGGCTGGTGTGCAGTTGGCCCAAGTTCCACAGCTCGTCAGCCAATTCGATGCGCACGAGGTAAGGGCTGGCAACGGCGTCGTCCAATTCCAAAGAAATGTCAGGCATTCCCATGATGGGGCGAGCGGGTTGTGCAGCGCTGCTTGCGTGTTCTTCTTCGTGGTCATCTTCGCCATGCGTATGTTCATGGTCGTGTGGGTGCTCGTGCGCGTCGTGTGCATGCGTGGCCACGTCGTGGATGTAGCCGCGCTCTACAGGTTCTTTGTTGTCGAATTCGGGCAAGTCCAGGTTGAACTTCACGTTCAACGGTGGTAAGCCTTCAATGTTGTCTTCGCCTTGCGCCTTTTTCATGGCACGGCGGCGCCACAGGCCAACCAACACCAACAAGGCTACCAAGCTGCCAGCGCCTGCCGGCGTCAGGCTGTGCTCACGCAATTCGTTGAGCCACGCGGCGTTGGCAGACGCAGCACTGGCAGGCATTTCAACGGGCAGCACGCCCGAGGCAGGTTCAGCGGCCGCTGTACCTGCTGCAGTGGCGGCCGCAATTTTGCCAAGCTCGGCAATGTTGCGGCTCAGCTCAGCAGCGCGTGCGGCCACGTCTTGGGCTTCGCGTTGCTGGGCAATTTTGTCTTCGCTTGCCGTGGCTTTGTCAGTGGGCTTAGACAAGGTCAACTTGTCTTGGTGGGGCTTGGCGTTGTTGTTTTGAACCTTGGCTTCGAGCTTGCCTGCGCTGTCGCGCGAAGCTTTGGGCACTACGCCGCCAGGTGCGCGCGCGGCTAGCTCAGCGCGGTAGGCTTCAAAGTCTTTGGTTTGCACTTGAATTTGGCGGCGCGCATCTTCGCGCGACACAACCTTGGCTTCTTGCTCCGTGGGCAAGGTCAGCAAAGCACCTTCCTTCATTCGGTTGACGTTCGACGCCACAAACGCATCTGGGTTGTTGCGCAGCAAGGCGAGCAGCATTTGCTCTAGCGACACGCCTTCAGGCGTTTGGCTCGCAGCGATGTGGCTGGCTGTATCGCCGCGCTTGATGCTGATTTTTTGAGTTGTTTTCGGCGTGTCGCTGATTGCAGGCGAAATGACGGGCTGGGCGGGTGCTTTGGCGTCATCTATGGACAAACTGAGATCGCGCAACAAACGACCAGTGGCCCAACGCAAATCAATCAACAAATCAATGGCATTGCTGCTCACAGCTTGTTTGCTGCTGATTTTGAGATAGATTCTTCCGTTGTCACGTTGCAACAATTGAATTTGAATGTCCAGCGGCGACCCGTTGCTGGAGGGCAGTTCAACCTTGGCGGCCTTGTAAATTTCTTGAGTGGCTAAGCTGGCTTGGAGGTTGACTTGTTCAGTAGGCGTGATCTCGCTGACATCGATCTCTGCGCGCAAAGCCTCACCTTGCTTACTTTGCACAACAGGGCGACTCAAAGTCAGCGCCTGTGCACTACTGAGCATCGATAGCGACAAAACAGCCCACAACGCGGATCGTTGAAATAAATGAGACGCGGAGTTGTGAGCTTTTTTCATATCGAAAGATATTACTGTGTTTTACGCTTCGAGCAGGATGCGCAGCATGCGACGCAATGGCTCGGCAGCACCCCACAAGAGCTGGTCACCCACGGTGAACGCGCCCAAGTAGTCATTGCCCATGGCCATTTTGTGCAAACGGCCGACGGGCACCGTGAGCGTACCGGTCACGGCGGCGGGAGTCAGGTCACGTTCGCTGATCTCGCGCACGTTAGGCACCACTTTGACCCAGTCGTTGGCTTGGGCCAAGATGCTTTCGATCTCGTCCATCGGCACGTCTTTTTTCAGTTTGATTGTCAAACCTTGTGAGTGGCAGCGCATGGCGCCAATACGCACGCACAAACCGTCAATAGGGATAGAGCCCGCAGTGCGGAACGCGGGGTTGCCCAAGATTTTGTTGCACTCGGCGCCGCCCTTCCACTCTTCCTTGCTTTGGCCGTGCTCTACGGGCACGTCGATCCAAGGAATCAAGCTGCCAGCCAAGGCGGTGTTGCGGAAGTTCTTGGTGGGGAACGCAGCGCTGCGCATGGTGGCCGATACTTTTCGGTCGATGTCCAAAATGGCAGAAGAAGGATTAGCCAAGTCGTCTTTCACGGCGTCGTGCAAAGCACCCATTTGGCTCAGCAACTCTCGCATGTTTTGTGCGCCGGCGCCCGACGCTGCTTGGTAAGTCATGGCGCTGACCCACTCAACCATGTTGTGTTGAAACAAACCGCCTAAGCCCATGAGCATCAAGCTCACGGTGCAGTTGCCGCCGATCCAGTTTTTGCCGCCTTTGCCCAGAGCGCTGTCGATAACGTTGCGGTTGACGGGATCGAGCACGATGATGGCGTCGTCGGCCATGCGCAGGCTAGATGCTGCGTCAATCCAGTGGCCGTTCCAGCCCGCAGCGCGCAGTTTTGGGTACACCTCTTTGGTGTAGTCGCCGCCTTGGCAAGTCAAAACGATGTCGCACTTCTTCAAGGCTTCAATGTCGTTGGCGTCTTTGAGCGTGGTTTCGTTCTTGGCTTGCGCAGGGGCTTTGCCGCCAGCGTTCGATGTGGAGAAAAACACGGGCTCAATCAGATCGAAATCTTTTTCTTGAACCATGCGGTCGATCAACACTGAACCGACCATGCCGCGCCAACCGACTAAACCTACTAACTTGCTCATTTTTCAACGCCTTTTCAAATGTAGAAAACAGTGCCAGACCAGACTGTTTGCCCGGCTCGTCTGGCCGGGGGGCGCACGACGAACCGGAGCTGATTAGCCCGTAATGGTCGTGGTTTTGATGGTGATTACACGCGCGCTAGCCACCACCAGTGCGGGGGCAGCAAAGTTCAGAGAGAACGAGCGGGCGTGAAACATGGCAGCGATTGTATCGGAAGGGTGCTTGGGCCAAGCTGACAGGTGCAGGGCATGAAGTCAGATGGCAGTGAAATGAAAAACGCACCCGAAGGTGCGTTTGTTGTGCTTGAGGTAGCGTTGAATTAACGCAAAGCCTTGACCACCGCATCACCCATCTGAGCGGTGCCCACTTTGGTGGTGCCTTCGCTGTAGATGTCGCCAGTGCGCAGGCCTTGGGCCAGCACTTGTTGCACGGCTGTCTCGATGCGATCAGCTGCTGCTGCTTGGTTCAAGCTAAAGCGCAGCATCATGGCAGCGCTCAGGATAGTGGCCAAGGGGTTGGCCACGCCTTTGCCAGCGATGTCGGGGGCGCTGCCGTGGCTGGGTTCGTACAAGCCTTGGTTTTTGCTGTTCAAGCTGGCTGAAGGCAACATGCCGATCGAGCCTGTGAGCATCGAAGCCTCATCGCTCAAGATGTCGCCAAACATATTGCCAGTCACCACCACGTCAAAACGCTTGGGTTCTTTCACCAGTTGCATGGCGGCGTTGTCGACATACATGTGGTCGAGCGCGATGTCTGGGTACGCTTTGCCCACTTCGCTCACTACGTCTTTCCAAAACTGGAAAGTTTCCAACACATTCGCTTTGTCAACGCTGGTCACGCGGCCCTCAAAGCCGGCAGCTTTGCGCTTGCGAGCAGCTTGGAAGGCGACGTGTGCAATGCGCTCAATCTCGGGCTTGCTGTAGCGCATGGTGTCAAACGCTTCTTCAGCACCTGGGAAGTGGCCGTCAGTGGCCACGCGGCGGCCGCGGGGTTGGCCAAAGTAAATGTCGCCTGTCAACTCACGGATGATCAAAATGTCCAAGCCAGAAATCAGCTCTGGCTTTAAGCTCGATGCGCCCACCAATTGCTCGTAGCAAATGGCAGGGCGGAAGTTCGCAAACAGGCCCATGTTTTTGCGCAAACCCAAAATGGCTTGCTCGGGGCGTAGTGGGCGGTCGAGTGTGTCGTATTTCCAGTCGCCCACAGCGCCAAACAACACTGCGTCGGATTCCATCGCCAGCTTCAATGTGGCCTCGGGCAGTGGGTGGCCGTGCGCGTCAAATGCGGCGCCACCGACCAGAGCAGATTCGGTTTCAAATTTGAGGTCGAGGACGTTCAAGACTTTGACCGCTTCGGCCACGATTTCTGGACCGATGCCGTCGCCGGGAAGGATTGCGATTTTCATGTTCTTATTCTCAAAAAATTACATCGTGTGCGCCAACCAAGGCTTGGTGGCCAAGCGCTCAGCTTCAAAGGCTTTGATCTTGTCGGATTGACGCAGGGTCAGGCCAATGTCGTCAAATCCATTGAGCAAACAGTATTTACGGAAGGCTTGTACTTCAAACGGAATGGTTTCGCCTTGGGGGCGGACGATGACTTGGTTTTCCAAATCAATCGTCAACTCATAGCCAGGGAAGGCGTGCACTTCGTTGAACAACAGGTCAATCGCAGCTTCGGGCAACACGATAGGCAGCAAGCCGTTTTTGAAACAGTTGTTGAAAAAGATGTCGGCAAAGCTAGGTGCAATCACAGCTCGGAAACCGTATTGGTCAATCGCCCAAGGTGCGTGTTCGCGTGACGAACCGCAGCCAAAGTTCTTGCGGGCCAACAACACCGATGCGCCTTTGTAGCGGGGTTGGTTCAGCACAAAGTCGGGGTTGGGCTTGCGGCTGGCGGGGTCTTGGCCTGGCTCGCCGTGGTCCAAGTAGCGCCATTCGTCAAACAAGTTGGGGCCAAAGCCGGTCTTACGAATGGACTTCAAAAACTGCTTGGGGATGATGGCGTCTGTGTCGACGTTCTCGCGGTCCATAGGCGCCACGAGGCCTTTGTGTAAAGTGAATTTCTGCATTATTTTTTCTTCGCTGCGTCTTCAATGGCCGAGCCGGCCTTTTGCACATCTTGACCCAAGCCCCGCATCGTGTTGCAAGCACTAAGTCCTACAACGGCGACGAGGCCTAAAGCGATCAATAGAAGTTTGGTCATGTGGGTGTTCCTCGTTACGCGAACTTGCGCACGTCCACAAAGTGACCGTGAATGGCGGCAGCCGCGGCCATGGCAGGGCTGACCAAATGGGTGCGGCCACCGTTGCCTTGACGGCCTTCAAAGTTGCGGTTGCTCGTGGAGGCACAGCGCTCGCCAGGCTCTAAGCGGTCGGCGTTCATGGCCAAACACATGGAGCAGCCGGGCTCGCGCCACTCAAAGCCAGCAGCTTTGAAAATCTCGTGCAGACCTTCGCGCTCGGCTTGTTCTTTGACCAAGCCAGAGCCGGGCACCACCAAAGCGAGCTTGATGTTCTTGGCCACTTTTTGGCCGAGTTTTTTCACCACCGCAGCGGCTTCGCGCATGTCTTCAATGCGGCTGTTGGTGCAAGAGCCAATGAACACTTTGTCCACGAACAAGTCGTTCAGGGCTTTGCCGGGTTCCAAGTCCATGTACGTCAAGGCACGTTCGATGGCGGCGCGTTTGTTGGCGTCTTTTTCTTTGTCGGGGTCAGGCACTATGCCGTTGATGTCCAGCACCATTTCAGGCGAGGTGCCCCAAGTAACTTGCGGCAAGATGTCTTC
>CANCCJ010000129.1 GCA_947374535.1 Comamonadaceae bacterium
AGGGTCGGACCCATTTGTTCGACCGCAAAAGCGAAACGGCCCCGCAAATCAAGCGGGGCTGTCGTGTGATTGAGGCCTAGAGCCCAGACTGCCATAAGCTAGATTATAAAATTTACTCACATGGGTCCTTTAGAACAAATCATTCACACGTTTAACTTCATCGCGCCGGCATGGGGCGTGGCCCTGTTTTGCGTGCTGGTGGCTCGGTTTATCGCCCGTGGCTGGCTGCCTTTGGCCAGTTGGAGTTTGCCCAAACAGACCGTGGTGAGTGGTGTTTTAGGCACGTTGGTCTTGGCCGGTGGTTTGGTTTTGTGGGGTGTTGACGGAAAAATGGCCACCTATTCCGCCTTGGTCATCGTTTGTGGCACGGCCCAGTGGCTCATGTGCAAGGGCTGGCGCAGCTAAATCAACGCCACGCAAGACGGTGCTTAGGCCGTGTATGCGGTGAGCGACATTCTGAGCGCAGCGAAGAGGAGCCAACGCGCATACGGCCTACGCATCTTCCAGAAGTGACTTCAAACCAAGTCCTACCCGAGCAATACCCCTAAATCCCAATACCCGACATCCCCAAACCCAGTAAGTGCTCTCAGCCCCTACACCCCGAGCACCCAAGCCCCCTGCGGTAAAATTGGTTTCTTAATTCGCGCCCCAATGCGCCTTAGCGCGCACACCACACCATGAATGCTCCCACCTCGCTGAACCACTTGCTCGCCACGGCCGAAGAAAGCCCGCGACTGCGCGAAATTCCTTACAACTACACCTCCTTCTCTGATCGAGAAATTGTGCTGCGTTTGCTAGGGAGCGATGCGTGGGAATTGTTGCTACGTCTGCGCCAAGAGCGCCGCACGGGTCGCTCGGCGCGCATGCTGTACGAAGTGTTGGGCGACATCTGGGTGGTGCAGCGCAACCCCTATTTGCAAGACGACTTGCTCGACAACCCCAAACGTCGCCACCAGTTGGTGGAAGCCTTGCATCATCGTCTCGGTGAAGTTGAGCAGCGACGTACCCCCGATGCCGACACCGAGCGCGATGCCATGGTCGGCCAACTGCTGCAAGCCGCCAGCCGTGCGATTGAAACTTTCAACCAGCAGTTCGATGCGATTGCTGCTTTGCGCAAAAAAGCTGCACGTTTGCTAAAGAAGCACACCGCCCACGACAACATCAAGTTCGACGGGCTCTCCCGCGTGAGCCATGTGACCGATGCCACCGACTGGCGTGTGGAATACCCCTTTGTGGTGTTGACCCCCGACACCGAAGAAGAAATGGCAGGTTTGGTAAAAGGCTGTATCGACCTTGGCCTCACCATCGTCCCGCGCGGCGGCGGCACGGGCTACACGGGTGGCGCGATTCCGCTTACTTGGAAGAGCGCGGTCATCAACACCGAAAAGCTCGAAGCCATGACCGAAGTCGAAATGGTCGACATGCCCGGTATTGCGCACAAAGTGCCCACGATTTACACCGAAGCCGGTGTGGTCACCCAGCGTGTGGCCGATGCGGCTGAGCGCGCGGGTTTTGTGTTTGCAGTGGATCCCACCTCTGCCGAAGCCTCGTGCATTGGCGGCAACATCGCCATGAACGCGGGCGGCAAAAAGGCCGTGTTGTGGGGCACTGCGCTCGACAACTTGGCCAGCTGGCGCATGGTCACACCCGATGCCCAGTGGCTGGATGTGGTTCGCGTGGACCACAACCTCGGCAAGATTCACGACGCCGAGATGGCCAGCTTCGAGTTGAAATACTACCAAGCCGACGGCAAAACTTTCATCCGCCAAGAGCGCCTCGACATTCCCGGCAAGTCCTTCCGCAAAGAAGGCTTGGGCAAAGACGTGACAGACAAGTTCCTCAGTGGCTTGCCCGGCGTGCAAAAAGAAGGCTGCGATGGCCTAATCACCAGCGCGCGTTGGATCGTGCACCGTATGCCTGTGCACACCCGCACCGTGTGCATGGAGTTCTTCGGCAACGCCAAAGATGCCGTGCCTAGCATCGTGGAAATCAAAGACTACATGTTTGCTGAGCAAAAGCGCAGCGGCGTGTTGTTGGCGGGCTTGGAACATTTGGACGACCGCTACTTGCGCGCTGTGGGCTACGCTACCAAGAGTAAACGCGGCGGTTTGCCCAAGATGCTGCTGATTGGCGACATTGCTGGTGACGACGCCGACGAAGTGGCCCGCGTCACCTCCGAAGTCTCACGCATGGCCAACACCCGCAGCGGTGAGTGCTTTGTGGCGGTGAGCCCTGAAGCGCGGAAAAAGTTTTGGCTTGACCGCAAGCGCACCGCCGCCATCAGCCGCCACACCAATGCGTTCAAGGTCAACGAAGACGTGGTGATTCCTTTGCCACGCATGGCCGAGTACACCGACGGCATCGAGCGCATCAACATCGAACTGAGCTTGCGCAACAAGCTCGAACTCTGCGACGCCTTGGAAGACTTCTTCGCCAAAGGCAATTTGCCCTTGGGCAAGTCTGACGACGCAGCCGATATCTCCACCCCCGAGTTGTTGGAAGACCGTGTGCAGCAAGCCCGATCGCTCGTTGGCGAAGTGCGTGGCCTGTGGCAGCAGTGGCTCAATGAATGCGACGCACTGTTCCCGCAGTTGCAAGACCACACCTTGCGCG
This sequence comes from Comamonadaceae bacterium, assembly GCA_947374535.1. Next base: position 2,614 of record CANCCJ010000129.1, read on the forward strand.
CCAGCTGGAAAACACAAATTCGTGCGCAGTTGCAAAACATCTTCACCGGTGCCCAACTCGCGCCCATCTTGGACGAGTGCAACGCCATTCACAAACGCGTGCTCAAAGGCCGCGTGTGGGTGGCCCTGCACATGCACGCCGGTGACGGCAACGTGCACACCAACATTCCCGTTAACAGCGACAACTACGCCATGCTGCAAACCGCCCACGAAGCGGTGGCGCGCATCATGGTGCTGGCGCGTTCGCTCAACGGTGTGATTTCGGGTGAGCACGGCATTGGCATCACCAAGCTCGAATTCTTGACCGACGACGAGCTCAAGCCCTTCGCCGATTACAAAGCCAAGGTGGACCCAGAAGGCCGCTTCAACAAAGGCAAATTGCTGCGTAACCAAGATGTGGACACATCGCTGCGTCACGCCGATTTGAGTCAAGCCTACACCCCCAGCTTTGGTTTGATGGGCCATGAATCACTCATCATGCAGCAGTCCGACATTGGCGCGATTGCGGCCAGCGTGAAAGACTGTTTGCGTTGCGGCAAGTGCAAGCCCGTGTGCTCCACCCATGTGCCACGCGCCAATTTGTTGTACAGCCCACGTAATAAAATTTTGGCCACTTCACTGTTGGTCGAAGCCTTCTTGTACGAAGAGCAAACCCGCCGTGGCGTGTCTATTAAGCACTGGCAAGAGTTTGAAGACGTGGCCGACCACTGCACGGTGTGTCACAAGTGTTTGACACCTTGCCCCGTCAAGATTGACTTTGGCGATGTGACCATGAATATGCGCAACCTGTTGCGCAAAATGGGTCAAAAAACCTTCCGTCCCGGCAATGCTGCGGCGATGTTTATGCTCAACGCCACCAACCCCGAAACCATCAAGTTCGCACGCAGTGCGATGGTGGGCGTGGGCATGAAGTTGCAGCGCTTTGGACACGATCTGCTCCAAGTGGTGGCGCGTAAGCAAACCAAGGCACCGCCTGCCACCGTGGGCGCAGCTCCCATCAAAGAGCAGGTGATTCACTTCATCAACAAGAAGATGCCGGGCAACCTGCCTAAGAAGACTGCGCGTGCCTTGCTCGACATCGAGAACAACGATTACGTGCCCATCATTCGCGACCCGAAAACCACCACGTCTGAAACAGAAGCGGTGTTCTATTTCCCCGGTTGCGGTTCTGAGCGTTTGTTCAGCCAAGTGGGCCTTGCCACGCAAGCCATGTTGTGGCATGCCGGCGTGCAAACCGTGTTGCCACCTGGCTATCTGTGCTGCGGCTATCCGCAAAAAGGCTCGGGCCAGTTTGACAAGGCTGACAAGATCATCACGGACAACCGCGTGTTGTTTCACCGCGTGGCCAACACGCTCAACTACCTTGACATCAAAACTGTGGTGGTGAGCTGTGGCACTTGCTTTGACCAGTTGCAAGGCTACGAGTTCGACAAAATTTTCCCTGGTTGCCGCATCGTCGACATCCATGAATATTTGTTGGAGAAGGACATCAAGCTCAGCGCGGCTGACCAAGCGGGCTACTTGTTCCACGACCCATGCCACAGCCCCATGAAACAGCAAGACCCCATGAAAACGGTCAAGGCTTTGTTGGGTGACCAAGTGCGCAAGAGCGACCGCTGCTGCGGCGAGTCTGGCACTTTGGGTGTGACGCGTCCTGACATCTCGACCCAAGTGCGTTTCCGCAAAGAAGCCGAGTTGCAAAAAGACGAAGCTACGTTGCGCGCCATGACGGGCGAGGCAAAAGGCGACATGAAGATCCTCACCAGTTGCCCCAGCTGTTTGCAAGGTCTGAGCCGCTACGGTGACGACTTGCAAAATGGTTTGCTCGAAGCCGACTACATCGTGGTCGAGATGGCGCGCAAAATTTTGGGCGAACAGTGGATGCCCGAATACGTGGCTCAAGCCAATGCCGGTGGCATTGAGCGCGTGCTCGTTTAACCAGGAACACGCACATGGCTGGCTTGCAAAAAAACACCCCCGCGCCCCAAGACATCACGGTGCACGGCGCATCGCGTGTGTTGGAAGTCAGCTTTGCCGACGGGGCGAGTTTTCGCATCCCGTTTGAGTTGATGCGTGTCTACAGTCCCTCTGCCGAAGTGCAGGGGCACGGCCCGGGCCAAGAGGTGTTGCAAACCGGCAAGCGCTTGGTGGACTTGGAAAGCTTAGAGCCCGTGGGCAACTACGCCATCAAGCCCACCTTCAGCGATGGCCACGACAGTGGCTTGTTCACTTGGGAATACCTCTATTTCTTGGGTTCTGAGCAAGACCAACTGTGGGCTGATTACGAGCGCCGTTTAGAAGCCGCAGGCACTGACCGCGATGCGGCCATGCCTGAAAAAGGCGGTGCGGGCTGCAGCAGCCACGCGCATTGATACCATTACAAATATGAGCAGCACCCATTTCGGTTTCAAAACCGTCGACGAAAAAGAAAAAGCCAAGCACGTCCGTGGCGTTTTTGACTCGGTCGCGTCCAAGTACGACGTGATGAACGACCTCATGTCCGCCGGGCTGCACCGCGTGTGGAAGCGCTACACCGTCATGGTGGCTGACCTGCGCGAAGGCTCGCAAGTCCTCGATATCGCAGGCGGCACAGGTGACTTGTCGATGGCGTTTGCCAAGAAGGTGGGTAAAACCGGCCGCGTGGTGCACACCGACATCAACGAAGCCATGTTGCGCACAGGTCGTGACCGCTTGCTTGACCACGGTTTGGTGTTGCCCACCTTGGTGTGTGACGCCGAAAAACTCCCTTTTCCTGATAACCACTTCGACGTGGTCAGCGTGGCCTTCGGTCTGCGCAACATGACGCATAAAGATGCAGCACTGCGCGAAATGTGCCGCGTGCTCAAGCCCCAAGGCAAGCTGCTGGTGTTGGAGTTCTCCAAAGTGGCCAAGCCGCTGGAGAAGGCCTACGACTGGTACTCCTTCAACATTTTGCCCAAGCTGGGCCAGATGATTGCGGGCGATGCATCCAGCTATCAATATTTGGCCGAGTCCATTCGCATGCACCCCGGCCAAGAGGAATTGAAATCCCTCATGAAACAAAATGGCTTTGGCCATGTGGACTTTCACAACATGAGCGCTGGCGTAGTCGCGCTTCATGTTGGAATTAAGTGTTGATAAATAAACAACGACAAGATACAGACAACCGGAGATGACGCAATGAAAAAACTTTTGACAGCCCTTTTTGTGGTGGCCATGGCCTTTGCCACGATGCATGCCGAGGCCGCCAAACGTTTAGGTGGTGGCAAATCTGTGGGCCAACAGTCCAGCAATGTGACGCAGCGCGAGGCCGCTAAACCCGCACCTGCGGCCACACCTACACAAAATGCAGTTCCCGCAGCACAACCTGCACCAGCGGCAGCGCCCGCAGCGGCGCAGCCCTCACGATTTGGCGGCATGGGTGGCATGCTCGGCGGTTTGGCCGCAGGTTTGGGCCTCGCTTGGTTGGCCCACTCGATGGGCTTTGGTGCTGAATTTGGTCAGTTCTTGATGTTTGGTTTGTTGGCCTTGGTCGTGATGATGGTGATTGGGGCCATCATGCGCCGTCGCCAGCCTGAAGCGGCGAACAACAGTCCATACGCCTTCGAAGGCGCTGGTGCACCGGTGAGTCCTAATAGCTTGCCTCAGTACAACCCCAATAACGTGGGCAACGATTCGTCAGCCCGCCCTGTGGACACGCACACCGATTTCGCACCTGTGGGTGGTGGTTCGATGATTGGTTCTGCTTTGGGCGGCAACCAAACCTGGGGTATTCCTGCTGACTTTGACGCTGCAGGCTTTGTCAGTGCGGCCAAGCAAAACTTCATGACCTTGCAGCAAGCTTGGGATCGCTCAGACATCGCCGCTTTACGCGCCATGATGACGGACAGCATGCTGGACGAAATCAAAGCCCAATTGGCCGAGCGTGAAGCCACCGCCAATGGTCAAGTCAACCACACCGAAGTGGTCATGCTGGATGCGCATTTGTTAGGCATTGAAGATGTCGCAAACAACTACATGGCCAGTGTGGAGTTCTCGGGCCTCATCCGCGAAGAACCCTCGGCTGGACCGACGCCTTTCCGCGAAGTGTGGAACATGACCAAGCCCAAAGATGGCAGCTTGGGCTGGTTGGTGGCAGGCGTTCAAGCCTTGCAATAAACCGGTTAAATCAGGGCGTCTCGAGAAGGGCGCCTAAACAAGGAATAATTGGGGACTATGGCAACACAGTCCCCTTTTTCTTGGTTGGCCGATGCAGCAGACAC
>CANCCJ010000130.1 GCA_947374535.1 Comamonadaceae bacterium
AATACCACGATGACCCCCAAACTGACCCACTGCATGGGCTCTACAAAGCCGTTTTTGCGCCACATGTAGCCAATTTGCAGCACAGTCGCTGCTATTGCCACTGCCGTGGCGGCCATGATGCCCCACGTCTTAAAGGTCACAAAAAACAAAATGATGGGAAAGAAGTCGAGCAGTAATTTCATAAACGCTTTATTTGTTAGGCACGAAGTCTAACGAAGCCGAGTTCATGCAATAGCGCAGGCCCGTGGGCGCAGGGCCATCGTTGAACACATGGCCTAAGTGTGCGCCGCATTGGCTGCACACGGTTTCCACACGCACCATGCCATGGCTGCTGTCTCGGTGCTCGGCAATGGCGTCTTCACTGGCCGCCGTGTGAAAGCTAGGCCAGCCACAGCCCGCGTCAAACTTGGTGGATGCGTCGAACAGCTTGGCATCACAACACATGCAGTGGTAGCTGCCTGGCGCCCAATGGTCTTCATATTTGCCTGTGAACGGGCGTTCGGTGGCGGCTTTGCGCGTGACTTCAAAAGCCACAGGTTCGGCGTTTTTAGCGGCGAGTAATTCGCGCCATTCTTGTTCGGTTTTTTGAATCGTCATGAGGAGCAACTGATTTCAATGGATGAGGCCCATTCTGGCGCAAGGCCAGCCCAGGCTTCGTAGGTGGGGTGTTCGTCAAAGGGGGTATGCAGCACTTGCAGTAGATCTTGCACCATGGCAAAGTTACCAGCCTTGGCTTGGCGAATGGCCAGCTCGCCCAAGTGGTTGCGCAAAATGTATTTGGGGTTGGTGCGCAGCATAGCGTCGCCAGTGGCTTGGCGGTTGGCTGGACCTAAGCGTTCAAGGTAGCGAATGCACCACGCATCAAACACCTCGCGGTGTAGGAATAAATCGCGCACAGGTTCAAACGCATGCGTGCTGTGTGCGGACTCGCGCACAGCCACGCTCAAACGTCGCCAAAACACGGTGTAGTCCACACGGTCTTGTTGCAGGGCTTGCAGCAGGTCTTCGACCATGGCACGGTCACCGTTGTGTGCGCCGCTCAATCCCAGCTTGTCGCGCATGCGTTGGTCCATGGCATTTGGGAATGTCTCTTTGTAGCGCTCTAGCGCCGCCAGGGCTGGGGCTTGCTCGTCAATGAGCGGCATCAGGGCTTGGCCTAGGCAAAACAAATTCCAGTAAGCAATTTGCGGCTGACGCGCATAGGCATAGCGACCTTGGTGGTCAGAGTGGTTGCAAATGTGGTTGGCATCAAAACCATCTAAATATTGGAAGGGGCCATAGTCCAGCGTGAGGCCAAGCACGCTCATGTTGTCGGTATTCATCACACCGTGGCAAAAGCCGACGGCTTGCCATTGGGCCATCAAGTGGGCGGTGCTTTGGGTTACTTCATGCAACAGCGCCACATAGCGCTCAGCGCCGTGTCTGTCTTGTAGCGCAGGGAAATGCGCTTGCACCACATAGTCGGCCAATGCGCGTAGTTCATCGATTTGGCCGTTGGATGCGAAGTGCTCAAAGTGACCAAAGCGCACAAAACTTGGGGCCACGCGGGTCACCACGGCTGCGGTTTCAACCTCTTCACGCCGTACATGGGCGGGTGAACCTGTGACGCACAAGGCTCGCGTGGTGGGAATGTCCAAGCCATACATGGCTTCACTGCCCAAAAACTCGCGAATGCTGGAGCGTAAGACCGCACGGCCATCGCCACGACGAGAGTAGGGCGTCGGGCCTGCGCCTTTGAGCTGCAGCTCTTGCAAGCCCGTGGGCGTTTGCACCGTGCCTAGGTTCAAAGCCCGGCCATCGCCCAACTGGCCTGCCCATTGGCCAAACTGGTGGCCGCTGTAGACGCTGGCGTAGCTGCTTTTTTCCGAAGGCAACAGGTTCCCGGTCAGCAAATCAAGTGCCTCTTGCTGTTGCCAAAGGTCTGATGGCAAGCCCAGCTCAGCACGCAAGGCCTCGTTGCAACCCACCCAATGGGCGGCTGGCAGCGGTGTGGGCTCAGTAGGGGTAGCGAATTCAGCGCCTAAAGATGCAAAGCCTGCATCAGACACAGCTAACCACGCAAGGCTAACAACAGGGGTGGCGGGGCGATGAAACATGACGGGCATTGTCTCGGGTTATCCATAGGCTGGTTTTTTGTGGGCTTTAGAGAAAAGGGGCAAAGTATGGGCACAATACACAAAAAAGCACGATCGTGCGAAAACGTAAAAAACGAGGGAACACCATGCTAGGACTGATGCAAGACCAACCCCTGTTGATCTCAGGCTTGATAGATTTCGCAGACAAACACCACGGCGATGGTGACGTGGTGTCGCGCCGTGTGGAGGGTGACATTCACCGTTACACCTGGTCTGACGTAGCACGCCGCTCGCGCCAAGTGGCCAACGCCCTGGATGGCATGAAGCTGGGTTTCAGCGACCGCGTCGCCACCATCGCGTGGAACGGCTATCGCCATTTAGAGCTTTACTTTGGCGTCAGCGGCTCAGGCCGCGTGTTGCACACCATCAACCCACGTTTGCATCCAGAGCAAATTGCATGGATTGCCAACCATGCCGAAGACCAAGTGCTGTGTTTTGACATGACGTTTTTGCCCATCATTCAAGCCGTGCACAGCAAGTGCGCATCAGTCAAACACTGGGTGGCGATGTGCGATGCCGACAAACTGCCCTCAGACACTGGTATTCCCAACCTCATCAGCTACGAAGCATGGATGGGCAGCCAAAGCACCACCTACCAATGGCCGGTGTTTGACGAGAACACAGCGTCGAGCATGTGCTACACCAGCGGCACCACGGGCAACCCCAAAGCAGCCCTGTACAGCCACCGCTCGACCACCTTGCACGCCTACGCGGCGGCTTTGCCCGATGTGATGTGCATTTCAGCCCGCGACGCCATCTTGCCCGTGGTGCCCATGTTCCACGTCAACGCCTGGGGCATTCCGTACAGCGCAGCGCTCACAGGTGCCAAACTGGTGTTTCCAGGTCCGGGTATGGACGGCAAATCGGTCTACGAGATGATTGAGAACGAAGGCGTCACCTATGCCGCGGGCGTGCCCACGGTGTGGCAAATGTTGCTCACATACATGAAACCCAATGGCTTGAAGTTCTCGACTTTGAAGCGTACGGTCATTGGCGGCTCAGCCTGCCCACCCGCCATGATTGACGCCTTCCGTGACGACTACGGCGTAGAGGTCTTGCACGCATGGGGCATGACCGAGCTCAGCCCCTTGGGCACTTTGTGCACCTTAAAGAACAAACACCTCAAGCTGCCTAAAGAAGAGCAAATGAAATTGCTCTTGAAACAAGGCCGCGCCATTTACGGCGTGGACATGAAAATCGTCAACGATGCAGGTGACGAACAGCCCCACGATGGCAAAGCCTATGGTGACTTGTTGGTGAAAGGCCCATGGGTGGTGGCCAATTACTACAAAGGCGAGGGCAACCCGCTGGTGAAAGACAAAGACGGCCACGACTGGTTCCCTACGGGCGACGTGGCCACCATCGACGCCGATGGCTTTATGCAAATCACGGACCGCAGCAAAGACGTCATCAAGTCGGGCGGTGAGTGGATCAGCTCGATTGACATTGAAAACATCGCTGTAGCGCACCCCGCGGTGGCCATGGCCGCGTGCATTGGTGTCGCTCACCCCAAGTGGGACGAGCGCCCCATCGTGGCGGTGGTGAAAAAACCAGACGCCCAAGTGAGCCGTGAAGAACTGCTGGCCTTCTACGAGGGCAAAACAGCCAAGTGGCAAATCCCAGACGACGTGGTGTTTGTCGACAGCATTCCCATTGGGGCGACAGGCAAGATGCTCAAAACCAAATTACGTGAGCAACTCAAAGACTACAAGCTGCCAACAGCCTAACCCACCCCATCAGTTTTCATAAGGAAATGCAATGAGTGCAGACTACCAAGTACACGGCGATGTGGCTGTGATCACCCTGAACAACCCACCTGTGAACGGCATGGGGTTAGAGACCCGCCGCGCCTTGGTGGATGGCATTGCGAAGGCGCAAGCCGATGCGGCCGTGAAAGCGGTGGTCATCACTGGCCATGGCAAAGCGTTTTCGGGCGGTGCAGATGTGCGCGAATTTGGTTCACCCAAAGCTTTCCAAGAGCCCAATTTGCTCAGCGTGATCTCATGCGTCGAACACTGCAGCAAGCCCGTGGTGGCGGCTATGCACACCGTGGTGATGGGCGGAGGCCTTGAGCTGGCACTGGGTTGCCACTTCCGCATTTGCGCACCTGACACCAGCATCAGCATGCCTGAGGTGAAGTTGGGCCTCATCCCAGGCGCAGGCGGCACGCAACGCTTGCCTCGGGCTTTGGGCGTGGAGCCTGCGCTGAACATGATTGTGAGCGGAGAGGCCATCAAAAGCGACATGCTGAGCATGTTGCCCGGTCAAAAACTGTTCGACCAAATGGCCATGTCACACCAAAGCCTGATGGACGAGGCCATTGCCTATGCCCGCGAAGTGGCCGATGTGCGACCACTGCCCAAAGTGCGCGATCTGCCTTGCAAACACCCGCAGGGCGATGCGTACTTTCAGTTCGCCCGCAACATGGTCAAAGGCATGGACAAAAACTACCCCGCACCACCTAAAGCGGTGGATGCGGTGGAAATGGCCACCAAGATGAAGTTTGACGACGGCATGATGTTCGAGCGCGAGCAGTTCATCAACCTCATGTGGACCCCTGAGAGCCGTGCCTTGCGCCATTTGTTTGGCGCACAACGCGCAGCCGGCAAAATGGCCGATGTGCCCAGCGACACACCTGTGCGCGACATCAAACTCGTGGCCGTCATTGGTGCGGGCACCATGGGCGGCGGCATTGCCATGAACTTCTTGAACGCAGGCATCGCGGTCAAGATGATTGAAACCAAGCAAGAAGCTTTGGATCGTGGCGTGACCACGATCCAAAAGAACTACGAAGACCGCGTCAAAAAAGGCAAGCTCAAAGAAGACAAAGCGGCCCAGCGCATGGCGTTGCTCAGCACCACGCTCAGCTACGACGACATCAAAGACGCTGACCTCGTGATTGAGGCAGTGTTTGAAGATATGGGCGTGAAAGAAGCCGTGTTCAAACAACTCGATGCCGTGATGAAGCCGGGTGCGATTTTGGCGTCCAACACCTCGACCTTGGACCTAAACAAAATTGCCAACTTCACCAAGCGTCCCCAAGACGTGGTGGGCTTGCACTTTTTCAGCCCCGCCAACGTGATGAAGTTGCTCGAAGTGGTGCGTGGCAAAGACACCGCCAAAGACGTGTTGGCCACGGCGATGGATGTGGCCAAGAAAATCAAGAAGATTGCCGTGCTCTCGGGCGTGTGCGATGGCTTCATTGGCAACCGCATGATTGACCAATATGGTCGCCAAGCTGGCTTCTTGCTCGATGAGGGTTGTACCCCCGCGCAGGTAGACCGCGCGATTGAAAAATTTGGCTGGGCCATGGGCCCGTTCCGCATGAGCGACTTGGCGGGCAACGACATTGGTTGGGCCATTCGCAAACGCCAATACGCAGAGAACCCCAAACGCCGCTACAGCAAAACCGCAGACTTGCTGTGCGAGCAAGGACGCTTTGGCCAAAAAACAGGCGCAGGCTGGTACGACTACAAGCCCGGCAAACGCGACGCTATTCCCAACAAAGATGTGGAAGCCATGATTGCCAAACACCGCGAATCGCTCGGCATCAAGCCCCGCAAAATCAGCGACGAAGAAATCGTGCAGCGCCTGAACTTTGCCTTGGTGAACGAAGCCGCCCACATTTTGGAAGAAGGCATTGCCAGCAAGGCCAGTGACATCGACATGGTCTACATCAGCGGCTACGGCTTCCCCATCTTCCGTGGCGGCCCCATGAACTACGCTGACGAGCTGGGCCTCTTCAACGTGGTGCAAGCCATGCAGCGCTTTGCCACCAACCCCCACGATGACGCCGAATTTTGGAAGCCAGCACCTTTGCTCGCCAAGCTCGCTGCCGAAGGCAAGACCTTCAACTGAACCGAATTTAAGGAACTCTCATGACCCACGCTGTCATTGTCTCTACCGCCCGTACACCGCTTGCCAAAAGTTGGAAGGGCTCTTTCAACATGACCCACGGCGCCACCTTGGGTGGTCACGTCGTCAAACACGCCATTGCACGCGCCGGCATTGAAGCCGCCGAGGTGGATGACGTCATCATGGGCTGCGCCTTGCCTGAGGGCGCAACGGGCACCAACATCGCCCGTCAAATTGCACTCATGGCCGATTGCCCTGTGTCCGTGTCAGGTATGACCATCAACCGTTTCTGTTCCTCTGGTTTGCAAACCATTGCCACTGCCGCCCAACGCATCATTGCGGGCGAGGGCGATGTGTATGTGGCCGGTGGTGTGGAAAGCATCTCGTGTGTGCAACAAGAGATGAACCAACACATGCTGAGGGACTTGGCGCTGCAAAAGAAGAAACCAGAAATTTACTGGGATATGCTGCAAACCGCTGAGAACGTGGCCAAGCGCTACAACATTGACCGCGAAGCGATGGACGCCTATGGCGCACGCAGCCAACAACGTGCTTTTGCCGCGCAGTCGGCAGGCCTCTTTGATGCTGAAATTGCAGCCATCACCGTCAAATCTGGTGTGGTCGACAAAGTGATGGGCTTGATGACCAAGCAAGTCACGGTCAGCAAGGACGAGGGCATTCGCGAAAACTCCACCGCCGAAGCTTTGGCTAACCTCAAGTCCGCCATGCCCGGTGGTTTGATTTCCGCAGGCAATGCCAGCCAGTTTTCAGACGGCGCAGGTGCTTGCGTGGTGATGAGCGAAGCGCTCGCCAGCAAACGTGGCCTGAAGCCCTTGGGCCGCTTCC
>CANCCJ010000131.1 GCA_947374535.1 Comamonadaceae bacterium
TCGGTGCTCAGTTCAAACTCCTGCGGCAGTACGTCCACCAAGTCCACACCTGGGGTGTAGTTGATTTCGGTCACTTGTGTGGACCCTATCAGATGATCTTCATTGCTTTTGGCCATTTCACCCATGGCTGTGGCGCCGTTGGGGAACACTCGAAATTTGCTGCGCAAACTTTCATCAAGTCCAAGTGCTTTGAGCACGCTCATGAAATGAATGCCCGCAGTGGCTTTGTCGGGGTCTGGAAAGTAAATGCCTTGTGCTGCGCTCATCGCTGCATGCAGTTCGTCACGCGTTTTGACGCTGGGGTGTGCGGTGCCGCTGCGCACAGCAACGCCTGTTTTCACACGACCCAATGAACGCGCGCTGCCTGCCACCACATGGCCCGAGGCGATGAGTTGCTCAATCAGTGGTTTGGTGAGGATGATCACATCACATGGCGCCCCCCCGATAAGTTGGTCACGCATTTGGCCCACAGCACTGAAGGTACCGTGAATCGATGTGCCTGTGACTTTTTCAAATTCAGCCTGAACGGCTTTGACCACGGCTGCGGCTGCGCCGCCACTCAATACATGCATGTTGTGCTCTTCTTTGGTGAGGTTTAAGAATGGACCGATGGGGTTTCGGCCTCGATGGTTTTCAGTAAATTTTCGGGCGTGAAAGGCATGGCATGCATGCGCACGCCGATGGCATCAAAAATGGCATTGGCAATGGCGGCACACGTCGGGCCCGAGCTGCATTCGCCGGCCCCCAATGAGGGCTCGTGGGGTTGTGACATGAGGGCCACTTCAACTGCAGGCATGTCGCTGAATTTCAAGATGGGGTAGTTGTCCCAGTTGTTTGAGGCAATGCCTTGCGAGCTGAGTTGGGCAGCTTCGCACAATACCCAGCTGGCGGCTTGTAATGCACCGCCTTCAATTTGATTGGCTGCGCCATCTGCATCCACGACATGGCCTAGGTCAACCGCTGTCCACAGTTTGTGTAGCTTCACTTTTTCTTCCACCACCAACTCGACCACCACGGCGCAATACGCACCTGTGTTTTTGTAGCGTGCATAGGCCAAGCCGCGTCCCCAGCCCTCGGGTTTGTTGTCGGGGCGGGGCGTAGTCCAGCCCGCCATGTCCGCTACTTTTTGCAGCACAGCCACGGCACGCGCTTGTCCTGTGCTGCGCAGGTGTGCCAGACGAAAGGCCAGGGGGTCTTGTGCGCAACGCAAAGCCAATTCGTCCATCACCGACTCAGCGGCGAACACATTGGTGGGTGCGCCCAAAGCGCGCATAGCAGACACGCGAAACGGCATGTTCAACACGCGGTGGTTGAGCACCTTGACCGATGCAATGTCGTAGGGCGGCTGTGCATTGCGCTCAGAGCCACCTCCCACAGCCATGGCGGCGTTGACCGCCATCGTCACCGGATGTGGCTGTGCGGTTTGCCAGGTGCCAAGCAAGGCCGGTGTTTTGCCACGACCTGGGCGTGTGCCGTGACCTTGGCTCCAAACGGTTTGCGTCCATTCGGCAATGTGCCCCTCGGCATTCACGCCCGCATGAATTTCCACCGCCATGGCGGGTGCCAGCGGTGCATGGCCCAGCTCGGCTTGGCGCGTCCATTGCACGCGCACCGGACGACCGGGTACCAATTGGGCGAGCCATGCGGCATCAAAAGCCACATCGTCTGCGCCGTTGTGGCCGTAGCAGCCTGCCCCTTCAACGTGTGACACCTGCACCTGCGCGGGTGGCATGTCAAATGCCAAAGCGATGTCACGGCGCAAGTTATAAATGCCTTGGCTGTGGCTCCACACTTCTAGTTGCTGCGCATCATCCGTCCATTGCGCCAAGGCACAACACAAACCAATCGAGGCATGTTGCAAATAGGGGCGATGAAATTCAGCACGTATGTGGTGCAGCTCGTCTGTTGGCGCGTTGTCCGTGGTGTCAGCCACCACTGTGGTGTCTAAGGTTTGAGCTTTGAGCCAATTGGGTAAATCTTGGGCGTCAGGCACTTCTGAATGGCAACGCCAGAATTTGCCTTGCGCCACACCGTCTTCGATGTGCCGCACAATTTTTGACAAAGCGTATTCGGTCTGTGTCAACACACCCAACAGCACACCGTTTTGATGCACGCACAGCACACCACTTTGCGCTTGCACATGATGGACCAAGGCTTGCATCTCGTGCGCGATGACTTCGGCGGTGAGCGTACCCGGCCTGAACACCATGCCGTGGCACATGCCCGGTAACACGCGGTCGTGAATGTACTCAAACTCACCAAACACTTTGCTGGCTACGTCGGGACGAAGCGCGTTTGGCTTTGTTGGCGATGCACCCATGTCTTGCGACGCATGTATTGACTGCACATGCATGGTGTCAATGGCGCTTTGCCACATCTCAGCAGACGTCAGTTCGGCATAGCTGGCGTGTCGTGTTTTGTTTTCTACATGTGTTTGCAGTGAGAACGCGCCATTCGCACACCGTACAGTCGCCACGTCGACACCGCAACGCTGTGCCATGACTAAGCGGCACATTTCTCGCCAATGTGCGGCGGCGCATCGCAACGCTGCGCCTGAGTGTTGCACCGACAAGCTGCCAGACGTCACCGCTTCATCGGGGCTGGTGTGTGTGCTGGCTGGTACCGTGGCGATGCTCGCGGGCGAGAGCCGCAATTCTTGCGCCACGATCAACCGCAGTGCGTGTGAAATGCCTTGCCCCAAATCGACCTTGCCAGAGAACGCTTGCACCTGACCCGCGACATCTAAGCCCAGCCACTGGCGCAGAAACGGATGTGCTTTGAGCGATTCCGACATCACGCCGCCGCAGACTGGGTTGCTGCTTTTTCGATGGCCCGTATCACACGGTTGTGTGCGCCGCAGCGGCACAAGTGGCCATCGAGTACTTGCACAATCTCTTGCCGAGTCGGGTGTGCTTGGCGTTGCAGCAAAGCCGCGGCTGACATCAAGATGCCGCTGGTGCAAAAACCGCATTGCATGGCTTGTTCTTCGATGAAGGCGGTTTGCAGAGCGTGAGGTGCCTCGCGAGTGCCGAGGCCTTCTACCGTGGTGATGTGTTTGCCTTGCACCGACCACAGCGGGGTTTCGCAGGCTGCCACGGCATGCCCCTCCACAATCACACGGCAAGCACCACATGCGCCTTGGCCGCAACCCATGCGGGTGGCTTTGAGGTGCAGCGTGTTGCGCAATACATCCAGCAGGCTTTGCCCGCTGTCGCCTTGCACCGACACCTCGTGTCCGTTGACGTGAAACGCCACCAAGGTCTGACTCATGGATCAGTCCGCTTTAGCGCCAGACACTTTGACGATGTTGGCCCACTTGGCAATGTCTGCATTGAGGTAATGATCAAACTCGGCCACTGTCATCGACATGGGCACAGCGCCTTGTTTGGCCCAAGCGGTTTTCACTTCGGGGTTGTTCACAATTTTGCGAATCTCAGCGTTGAGTTTGTTCACGATGTCACCCGGTGTGCCTTTGGGGGCCATGAAGCCCAGCCAAATGGTGGCTTCGTATTTGGGCACTGTTTCTGCCACGGTGGGTACATCGGGCAAGTTGGCAGAGCGTGACAGTCCTGTGGCACCGAGCATGCGCACTTGGCCGTTGCGTGCAAATTCGGCCATGGTGGTTTCGGCATCAAACATCACATCCACTTGGCCGCCTACGATGTCGGTGCGTGCGCCCGAGCTGCCTTTGTAGGGCACATGCGTCATGTCGATGCCCGCCATGTATTTGAACAACTCACCCGCCATGTGATAGGGCGTGCCGTTGCCCGACGATGCAAAGTTGAGCTTGCCTGGTTTGGATTTGGCCAAGGCTACCAATTCACTGACGTTCTTGACCGGCACGGAAGGATGTACCACCAACAGCAAGTTGGAGTAGTTCACGGGGGCGATGCCCACAAAGTCTTTCATCAGCGCAAAAGGCTTTTTGGGGATGAGTGACTCATTCACCGTTTGGGTGTTGGACATCATCAACAAGGTGTAGCCATCTGCAGGCGACTTGGCTGCAAAGTCAGTGCCGATGATGGAGCCTGCGCCTGGTTTGTTGTCAATCACAAAAGGTTGCTTAAGCTCATCGGTCAAGCGCTGCGCCATGAAACGGGCGTAATTGTCGGCAGGGCCACCAGCTGCAAAAGGCACCACGATTTTGACGGGGCGGTTGGGGTAGCTTTGCGCATTTTGCGCGTGCGCGAGGCCAGAGGCCATTGCCAAACCAAGTGCCATGAGTTTGAAAGTGCGTGAAATTTTTACCATGAGTTGTCTCCGTTGTGTGAACGTTTATGTGGTTTGCTGATCTCTGCGTATCAGTCAACTTTGCCAATGCGAGCCACGAGAGCACTCATTTCTTTGGCATCAGTTTGTACGAAGCGTTCAAAGTCGGGTGCGTCTTGGTACATGAAGGAAGTGCCAGAAGCAGTCAATGCGCCAACTGCGCGAGCATCTTGCGCAGCAAACTTAGCGGCTTGGCGCAAACTGTCCACCACAGCGGCAGGTGTATCGGTCGGGACAAACATGCCAGACCATTGCGAGTACTGAATCGGTACGCCCAATTCTTTGAAGCTCGGCACATCGGGCATGCTGGCTAATCGGCCTTCGCCCCAATGCGCCAAGGCACGTAGGCGACCTGATGCAATTTGTTGTTTCACACTGGCGGGTCCGGTGGACACAGCATCAATTTGTCCGCTGAGCAAGGACATGACTGCGGGTGCTGCACCGGTGTAGGGGACGTGCAACATGAATGTATTGGTAGCTACTTTGAGCTGCTCCATCGGCACATGCATGGTGCCGTAGTTGCCAGATGAACCAAACGAAATTTTTCCTGGATTGGCTTTGGCGTAGGCCATGAACTCTGCATAGGTTTTCCATGGACTGTCCGCGCGCACCACCAGCACCGTGGGGTCGGCGGTGAAACGGGCAATGGGCTTGAGCTGGTTCACCAGATACATGGGTGCGCGCTGCAAAATTTTGTCTGCCTCAGGCAGGACCACCAAAGAAGACAGCGACATGAGCACGGTGTAACCATCGCCCTTGGACTTGGCCACTTGTGCCATGCCAATGCCACCGCCTGCACCACCTTTGTTTTCCACCACGATGGGTTGCTTCAAGTAGCGCGACATGGCCTCGGCCACTGGGCGACCGACCGTGTCCGCCACGCCGCCCGGCGGGAAAGGCACCACCATGGTGATGGGCTTGGTGGGGTAGGTCTGTGCCGTTGCCGTGAGGCTGATGAATGCAGTCGGGATAGCGACAGCCAAGCTCAGTGCACTTTGCATCCATTGACGTCGTTTCATGTCTTGTCTCCTTCGGTTTTTGCCAGCAGGTCAGGCGAATGCTTGCCTGCTTTTTAGTTTTAAACGAAACGGTTTTCGATGCTGCCCACGCCGTCAATTTCGACGCGGATCACATCGCCTTTGGCGATGTAGCGGGGTGGGGTCAAGCCCATGCCCACACCGGCGGGCGTGCCCGTGGCGATGATGTCACCGGGGTAGAGCGTGATGCCGCGTGAGATGGTTTCGATCAGTGTGGGGATGTCGAAAATCATGTTTTCGGTGGGGCCATCTTGGCGCAATTCACCGTTGACCCAGCAACGCACGCGGGTGTTACGGCCATCCACCTCGTCAGCCGTCACGAGCCAAGGGCCCATGGGGCAGAACGTGTCAAACGATTTACCCATGTCCCACTGTTGGTGTCGCATTTGCACATCGCGTGCGGTCACGTCGTTGACCACGGTGTAGCCAAACACATGGCTCATGGCATCGGCTTGGGCGATGTTCTTGCCGCCTTTGCCAATCACCACAGCCAATTCAGCTTCGTAGTCGATTTGGTCGGAAACGGCCGCACCTGGCAAATGCACATCGGCTGTTGGGCCCACCACGCACTCGGGCACTTTGGTGAACACGATGGGCCACGCCTTGGTGTCGGTGTTGCTGTCTTTGAAAACAGAGGCTTGCAGCTCTTTGGCATGCGCATGGTAGTTGCGGCCCACGCACCAAACGTTGCGGCGAGGAACAGGCAAGGGTGCTTCGAGATGGACATGCGTGATGTCGTGTGGTGTGCCTGCTAGCTCCGGCAAGGGGTGACCAGCCACCATGGCTTCAATGATGGGCTGAGCGCCGTGATGGGCTTGGTCTTCGGTGAGGGCAAAGGCTGTGACGTGTTTGCCGTCGGCAGAAACTTGGCCAACATGGCGCTGTCCGTTCAGCATGAAAGTAGCAATGCGCAAAATGTTCTCCTGAGATGAATGATTGGTTTGTCTTAGACCAATTCAATTCATCATAAGTAGGATGTGCTTTGCGGGAAGACACACACGAGACAACAGCGGCCTTGGTTTAAAGGCCTAAATGTCTAGCGCTTCCCAAACCCGATACGCCGCATACGCATCGTTGGCCGCATACACCAGCTGAGATTCGCTCAGGTGAGGGTTCGCCCAGTTGCTGGTTGCCGCTTTTTTAGACTTTTGAAAACGCTGGTTGAACAGCACAGCCACCGCGCCTTTGACGCCCATTTCTTTGCGGTAGCCCTGCGCTTTGAAAATGGTGTTGAGCTCTAGCACGTCCGCCGGCTCTACGCCGAATTTTTGAAGAATGCGTTTGCGGTCATCGCCCAAACCAAAGCCAGCTTTGGCAATGCCTTGTCGTGCCAGTAAGTCGGCCGCCACAGCGCGGCACTCGGGGTCATGCAGCTGAAACACCCAAGCGCGTTCACGCGTGGAGAGTTGCAGCACATGCGGGCCGTCTGATGCTTCGCCGACGCGGAAGGTGGGTTTTGACTCGGTGTCAAAGCCCCAGGCGCGTGAGGCGATCAATGCATCGTGGGCCAAGCCAGCTTGTT
>CANCCJ010000132.1 GCA_947374535.1 Comamonadaceae bacterium
TTCACCCCTGCCCGCCCCGTTTTGGTAGCCGCTTGCGATTTGATGGCACGCATCCACCAAGAATTTACCTACGAGACGGCCAGCACCGACATCAACACGCCTGCGCTAGAAGCCCTGAAAAGCCGCAAAGGCGTGTGCCAAGACTTTGCGCACATCCTCATCGGTTGCTTGCGCACGCAAGGTTTAGCCGCACGTTATGTGAGCGGCTATTTGGTGACCGAAGTGCCCGAAGGCCAAACCCGATTGATTGGCAGCGATGCCTCGCACGCCTGGGTGTCGGTCTATGTGCCCGACGCTTTGGATGATGCGGCAGAAACCGCCAAGACGGGGGCACTCGCTACCCACGGCCAATGGTTTGACCTAGACCCCACCAACAACCGTTGGGGCTTAAGCTCGCCCGGCATCGACTACGTGACCTTGGCCATTGGCCGCGACTACGCGGATGTGTCGCCCGTGCGTGGTGTGATTCATGGCGGAGCCAGCCACACGCTGGACGTGGCGGTGACGGTGCAGCCCGCTTCTGAGTTGGCGGCGGCGCTTGGGCAAACGCAGTCTCAATCGCAGTCTCAATTGCAAACTCAAGGGCAGTCACAGACACAAAGCCAAAGCTAAGCGCTCTTAAAATTGTCGGATTCAAACAAGGAATCCACATGAGCGTTTACGACAAACTCCAAGCCCTGAACATCACCCTGCCTCCCGTGGCTGTGCCCGCTGCGGCTTATGTGCCTTTTGTGCAAACAGGCAACTTGGTATTTTTGAGCGGTCACATCGCCAAACAAGACGGCAAAGTGTGGACCGGCCAACTAGGCAAGACCATGCAAACTGCCGAAGGCGCACAAGCGGCACGCGCCGTGGCTGTGGATTTGTTGGGTACCTTGCACGCTGCCGTGGGCGACTTGAACAAGGTCAAGCGCATCGTCAAAGTGATGAGCTTGGTCAACTCCAGCCCCGACTACACCGAACACCACTTGGTGACCAATGGTTGCAGCGAATTGATTGGCCAAGTGTTTGGCGACAAAGGCACGCACGCACGCAGCGCGTTTGGCGTGGCGCAGTTGCCTTTGGGTGCTTGCGTAGAAATTGAGTTGATTGCGGAACTGGCTAGCTAAATAATTTCATCATCTTATAGGTCATGTAGCCACAAATGGCTGAAATGCTTCTGAATGAATATATACACACCCTTGGGATATTTCTTTGTTCTTGCCTCAGTGCTTTTGTTCATGAAGCTCCCCGTATTTGCAGCCACCGATACGAAATGGCACGCAAGTACGTCAAGAACAATCACGATTGATGGGCTTAGAGGCTATCTAGCCGTTGGGGTATTTATTCACCACGCAGTCATTTATTACCGCTATCTCACAGAAGGCATTTGGGATAACCCTCCATCCAGCTTTTATACACAGCTTGGTCCGATTAATGTCAGCTTGTTTTTTATGATTACAGGCTACCTATTCTGGGGAAAAATAATTTCTAGCCAAGGCCGTCCCGGATGGACCAAGCTATTTATAGGTAGAGCATTCAGAATTGGTCCAGTTTATTTTTTGATGACTGGATTAATGCTATTGATAATTTTTTCAAAAACATCTTTCGTTTTACAGGAACCATTAGAAAAAGTCCTCTTTGAGATTGCGCCCTTGTTGCTGTTTGGAATTTTTGAACCAGGACAAGTGATCAATGGATTTAGCGGCCCCAGAGGCATAACTGCAGCAGTCACCTGGACCTTGCGTTACGAATGGGTGTTTTATTTAATCATTCTGCCCATCTCGGCCATCTTTGCACGCAACCGTAAGCATCATCTTGTGTACGCAGTAACAGTGTTACTCGTGTGCTTAGCTTCTTCTTTATTAAAGAACGGATCCTCCAATAGTCTTTTATTGGCAGCGTTCTTCATTGGGATGGTCTACGCATCATTACAAGCTCATGATTGCAGGATTGCTGCTTCTGATCGAACGATGTCAATCGTTGCATCAATAGCTTTATGGTTGGTATTCTTCGAGCCAATCCCCACACATAAAACCGTTCACACCATACTAACTGGCGTTGTTTTTTATGGCGTCGTCAATGGATGCAGCCTTTTTGGATTGCTTACCAACAAACGCGCTCAGCGACTTGGTGAAATAAGTTATGGAATTTATTTGCTTCAAGGCATTGTGCTTTTTGCTTTTGCACAAGCTCCAGAAATTCGTACTTTAGCCACTGCTTCGAGCATGCATTACTGGTTTTTTCTTTTAATTGAAGCCTTTACGCTGATCATTCTTGCGTTTATTGCTTATTGCTTCCTTGAAAAACCTTGCATTGCTACGGGCAAAAAAATCGTATTGCAAAATTTCACCTCAAAAACTACTGATCTAGTTAACGACCAGAAAACTATTACCTAGGAATCAACGCCAATGCCGCCTACACGGAAAAGCGCAGACTGGTAATAGCTATTCGTTTATTCATCAAAGTCCCAGATTTGATGCAGATCTAGGCGAATCAAAGCCAGCAACTCCACCACCTCAAGCTGCATGCGCTCAGCGGCATTGAGGTTATCGCTAGCTAGACGCGCAATCAGCAACACATCCGACAAACTGCCCTCGCCCAAAGTGTAGGCCTTGACTGATTTTTCTGCGGCCAAGGCTTGGCGTTGCGCGGCAGATTTCAAGTTGTCAGCAGCTGCTCGTTTGTGCTGAAACTGAATCCACATGCTGTCAAACATGGCGCCCAGTTGTTGCTCGGCCAGCAGCACTTTGTCGCTGGCGGCTTGTGCATCGGCCACCAGCGCGGTTGCGTGATGAAAGCGTGAGGCACTTGGGAACGGCATTGAGAACATCACCCCCGAAATGGTTTCGGCCCCCGCGCGCTCACGGCCGCTAAACACACCCACAGTGGGGTCAGGCAAGCGATCACGCGAGGCACGGTCTGCGGCGAGTCGCAAGCGTTGTGCGTCTACACGCATCATGTTGAGCTCGTGGTTTTTGTCTAAAAACTCTTGGCGCATAGCGGCCATGGTTTCGGTCAACGCAGACAAATTTGCTGACGCATCTAAGCGCACAGCCGCAGGCAGATGCATGGGCAAAGTCATGCCTGCATAGCGGCGTGTGAAGGCTGAGGCGCTGGATGCCAGCTGCGCATCAGCCACCGAACGCGCCGCCGTGATGCGCTCAAACTCAGCGTTAGCCAACTCAGCGTCCAGCTGAGAAATTTCACCTTGCTTGAGCTGACTCTGCGTGAGTCGCTGCATCTTGGCGGCCAAGTCATAGGTGGTCACTGCATTTTTTTGGTCGGCCAAGGCGCGCAGGTAAGCAAACCAAAACCGCATCAACTCACGCGCACCTTCGTGCATGGCATCGGCATATTCGATGTCGGCAAAAGCTTGGGTTTGTGAGGCGAGGTCGGCATCCATACCGCGCTTGCCCCAAAAGCGCACGGGGCGCTCGATGCTCACCATCGATTCATGCAGCTGCGTGCCGGCAGCCACATCACGGCGACGTTGCGAGGTGCTGCGCAAGGTGAACTCTGCGGTGCCTGACTCAATGCCTTTGGCGCGTGCGATACCGGCTTCTTTTTTAGAGCGAGCAGCTTGCATCAAAGGGCTGCTGAGTAAAGCTTCTTTCACGGTAGCTTCGGCAGGGAGATAAGGCACAAGCTGCGATGTCGCAGTCGACGAAGAGGTCGATCCGAGGGTTGCTGACGCAACAGCAGACGATGTGGCTGATGCGATAGGGGTAGGCTGTTGGGCCTGCGCGACGCCCAGCGCCAAGACACAAGTGCACAAGACAGCAGAGACCAAGACATAAGACTTCATGACATATTTCATGATTTTCTCCAAGGCATGAAGCGCGTGAGCGCATGCCACGGCACGCTCTCTAGCCCACCAAAACGCTCAAACAATTTTGGCAACAGCAGCAAAGTCAATAAGGTGGAACTCAGCAAACCACCCGTCACCACAATGGCCAGTGGCCGCTGAATTTCCGAGCCAGGCCCCGTGGCAAACAACAACGGGATCATGCCCAGCGCGGTGATGACCGCGGTCATCAACACAGGACGCAAGCGGCGCTCAGTACCTAGGCGCACCACCACATCCATCGCCTCGCCATCAAGCAAACGCTCGTTGAAGTGCGTCACCATCACGACACCATTGAGCACAGCAATGCCCAGCAGCGCAATGAAGCCTACCGAGGCAGGTACCGACAAATACTCGCCCGAAATGGCCAACGCCGCCACACCGCCCACCAAGGCAAAAGGAATATTCAAAAAGATGATGCCCGCCTGAATGGCTGAGCCAAAAGTGAACACCAAGATGGTGAAGATGAGCACCATGGCGGCAGGAATGACCAGCCCCAAGCGCGCCGCCGCACGTTGCTGATTTTCAAACTGCCCGCCCCACACAATGCGCACATCGCTGGGTAACTTTAGAGCTGCCACAGCCTTTTGAGCATCACCCACAAAGCCCGTCAAATCGCGGCCATCGACCGACACCTGAATGCTGGTGAAACGCGCGCTTTGTTCGTGGTCCACACGGATGGGGCCATCGATCAAGCGGATGTCGGCCAGGGCGCTGGCAGCCCATACCCGGCCATCGGGTGCGGCCAGCTGCAAGTTTTTGAAAGCCTCTGGGCTTTGCCGCATGGCCTCGTTGCCGCGCAGGGTAAGCGGCATGCGCACACCGTCCTGCAACACATAGCCAAGCGACTCGCCCTCTACTTGGTTTTTCAAAGCTTGCTGCAAGGCCTCCACACTGAAACCTGCTTGGCCCATCGTGGTGCGGTTCAAACGCACCGAGACGTATTGCAAGCCCTCGGCCTTGGGTGCAATCACCTCGGCAGCGCCGGGGATGGTGCGCACGGCGTCGGCGATTTGATGGGCAGCTTCGTTCAAGCGACCGAGGTCGGTGCCAAAAATTTTGATGGCCACATCGCCGCGTGTGCCCGTGAGCATTTCAGACACGCGCATTTCAATGGGCTGCGTGAAGCCGTAGACCAAACCAGGAAAACCATCCAGCACTACGCGCAGGCCATCGACGATATCGTCTTTGTTACCGCGCCATTCGTTCTTGGGCTTGAGGACCAAAAAGGTGTCGGTCTCGTTCAAGCCCATGGGGTCAAGCCCCAGCTCATCAGAGCCCACACGGGCAACGATGGATTTGACCTCGGGCACATTCTCCAAAATGGCTTGCTGCACGCGCGTGTCTATTTCCAACGAAGCTTCGAGTGAAATTGAAGGTAGCTTTTGCAGTTGCACCAAGATATCGCCTTCATCCAAAGTGGGCATGAAGGTCTTGCCAATGAAGCTGTACAACACCGCAGCCACCACCAATGAGGCAAGTGACACGCCATACAACCACTTCGGCTTGGCCCACACGCGTTCACGCAAACGCAGGTACGCGGCATGGATTTTTTGCATGACCACAGGCTCGTGCGCACCCTCTTCCTTCAACACCATGGATGCCAAAGCGGGAATCACGCTGAACGCCAAAAGCAACGACGACGCCAGCGCCATGATGATGGTCACGGCCACGGGTGCAAACAGCTTGCCCTCTAAGCCTTCAAGGCTCAGCAGCGGTAAGAACACGACGCAAATAATGAGCACGCCAGATGTCACCGGTTTCACCACTTGACGCACAGCGCCTAACAAAATCTCGGTCTTCGACAAGGCATGGCCTTTTGGATGCGAGGCATACGCTGTTTCGATGTTTTCCACCACCACCACTGCCGCGTCCACCAACATGCCCAGCGCAATCGCCAAGCCCCCCAAGCTCATCAAGTTGGCCGTTAAGCCAAAGCTGTGCATCAGCATGAAGGTGCTCAGCAATGACAACGGCAAAGCCACAGCCACCACCACCGCCGCACGCATGCCACCCAGAAACACATACAAGGTGATGCACACCAACACGGCCGCTTCAATCAACGCGTGAATCACAGTGTCTGCGGCACGCGTGACCAACTCGCCTCGGTTGTAGAAGGTTTTCACCGTCATGCCTTTGGGCAAGCGCGGTGCCATTTCGGCCAACTTGGCATCGACTGCATTCACCAGCTGGCGGGCATTGACGCCTCGCATGCCCAGTACCAAGCCCTCCACGGCTTCACCTTGGCCGTCGTGCGTGACGGCGCCGTAGCGAGTGAGCGCGCCATGTGTGACGGTGGCCACATCGTCAAGCTGCACCTGGGTATTGCGAGACGTACTCAAGCGCACTGCACGCAAATCGTCCAAGGTTTTCACCGCACCTTCCACGCGCACAACTAAGGCTTCTTCGCCAGCCGTCAAACGGCCTGCGCCGTCGTTGCTGTTGTTGGCGAGCAAGGCCAGTCGCAAGTCCGTCATGCTCACGCCCATGGCCGCCATCTTGGCTGTGTTGGGAATGACTTCGAAGGTTTGTACTTCACCGCCGAGCGAGTTGACTTCAGCCACACCGGGGATGGTGCGCAGCTCGGGGCGAATCACCCAGTCGAGCACGCGGCGTTTTTCGGCCAAACCAAAGCCCTCGCCTTCGAGGGTGAACATGTACACCTCGCTCAGCGGTGTGGTGATGGGCGCCAAGCCACCACTCACACTGGCAGGTAAATCGCGCATGACCGAGCCCAACCGCTCAGACACTTGTTGGCGTGCCCAATACAAATCCACGCCTTCGTCAAAGTCAATGGTGATGTCGGCAATGCCGTATTTAGAAATCGAACGGACGATGCGTTTGTTGGGGATGCTCAGCAGCTCTTGCTCAATGGGTTTGACCACGCGCTGC
>CANCCJ010000133.1 GCA_947374535.1 Comamonadaceae bacterium
GACTCCAAGGCTCCGGCCAGCTTCTCGGACTTGGAGCCATCGCCTTCCTTGTTGTTGATGCGCCCCACCACGCCATCGGTGTGTTCAAACTGGTAGATCGTGTCTTGCAACTGCGCGTCCAGCACGGTGCGGTCGGTCACCACAATGACCGAATCAAACTGCTTCTTGCCGTCAAGTTTGTACAGCGATGAGAGCTGATGCGCCACCCACGCAATCGAGTTTGACTTGCCCGAACCCGCGCTGTGCTGAATCAGGTACTTCTGCCCCGGCCCCTCGCTGCGCGCCGCCTCCAGCAGCTTGCCCACCACGTCCCACTGGTGGTAGCGCGGGAAGATCAGGCTTTCCTTCTTGTACTTGCGGCCTTCCCAGTCTTCCTTGTCCTCAATCTGCAAGTGCACAAAGCGGGCGAGGATGTTGAGCAGGTTGTCCGGCAACAGCACCTCGTTCCACAGGTAATCGGTGGCGTAGCGGTTGATGTCTTCAGGCACATCATTGCCCGCGCCGCCGTCGTGCGTCCCTTTGTTAAATGGCAAAAAGTAAGTGTTCTCACCCTCCAGCTTTGTTGCCATGTGCACCTCGTACTGGCTCACCGCGAAGTGGACCAGCGCTCCGCGCTTGAAGGTCAGCAGTGGTTCCGCTTTCTTGGCCACTGGGTCTACAGGCAGGCGCGTGGTCTTGTACTGTTTGATGGCGCGGTCCACCGCCTGTTTGAATTCACTCTTCAGCTCCAACGTGGCCACCGGCACGCCATTCACAAACAGCACAAGGTCAATGCGCCACGCCTTGGCCTTTTTTGCGTCAGTGTTTCCTGTCCCCAGCAGGTGAGCATCAGTCGCCCACGGGCTGTAAACCAGCTCTGGCACCACCCGCAGGCGGTTTTTGGCGTAGCGGGCTAGCGTGTCCGGGTTCAGGTCGTGCTCGGGCTTGAACTGACACAGCGACAAACGTGCATTACGGTCGCGCAGCTCGTGGCGCAGCACGCCCAGCGTGCCAAAGGTGCGGCTGGCCTGGTGCGTGGCATTCGGGTCGGCCTTGCCCAGTTGCGCGGCAACCAGTTGCAAAAACTTCTGCTCGGCATCCTTCGGGTGGTTGGCGCAAAACTTTTGCCACTGGGCGTCTTGCGTTTCCTGCACAAAGCCCAGCGCATCCTCGGGGTACAAGGCCAGCTCGCGGTTGTACTTATCCGGCGAGCCGAGCAGCCAGCCGTTGGCCAGCAGCTGGCGAATGATGTCGTCTTGAAAGATGCGTTCGGTGGCTTGGTCGCTCATGGTCGAATTGAATTTTGGCTGTGTGGGTTAAGGCAGTCAGGCGGCGGCTTGCCAGTCGCGCACGTCGATCTTGCCGGTGACGGCGGCGGAGATTAGCGCGGTGCGGCGTTCTTGCAATAGCTCTTTAGATTGCTGAGCTTTGGCAATAAGTGCATCGAACTTTTCTGCCTCTACATTGAGATAGGAAAATATGGCTCTTTGCTCTGTTAGTGGTGGAACAAGCACCGGGGCTTCCCGCACATTTTCTAGACTAAGTCCCTGCTTTAGTCCGTACTGGGAAAACTCAAAATAAGTTTGACCAAGGCTACTTTTTAACTGGATAGCAAGAGAGGCAGAGGCAATTATTGAGGTCGGACGAATAAGACACAAATGCTGATTGATATAAGCATCCTCTGGCACGACATCACAAAGCGCAACATTACCTGTCTTCGCGCCTGTGATACACACAACAACATCACCATTACTCAAAGCCGTTCGTTTTGCCTCAGCATCACTCCCTATCTGCACTCGTTTTGAGCCAGAGAAATTAACCGAAAGTGTGTCCGAGAGATCTCCGCTTTGGATAAAAAGAGATCCTGTCTCACCAACTAGCTCGGACCATCCACGAGGCCCGCTGGTAGTAAAACTGCAAACAAACTTGACTCGCAGCAGCGCCCAATGCGATGGCACTTCGCCTAGCCACTCCACGCCGGAGTCTTTCATCGGGGCGTTGGGGTTGAGGCCTTTGGTGACGGCGTGGCTGATGACGGCTTGGCGTTTTTCATTGAGCAACTCAATCAGTCGCTGCTGCTTCTCGATCAAGGCATCAATCTTCGCCGTTTCGTGGTCGAGGAAGCTTGCAACTTGCTCGGCCTCGTCGTCAGTGGGACATGCAAATGCTAAGTTGTCGATTGTGCTCATACCCAAATTTTTCTGGGTATTTGCATTGCTGTACATGTCGCACTGCATTTGAAGCAAAGCGGA
The DNA here is from genome assembly GCA_947374535.1 of Comamonadaceae bacterium. Next base: position 2,232 of record CANCCJ010000133.1, read on the forward strand.
TTGAAGGCTGTAATAAATGAATCTTCCGGTCTTTTTATTGCGCGGTTTAATTACAGCCAGCGGCGACCAAACATTAAATTCAATATCAGTATCGACATGGGCGACTTTCCCGACCGAGGCAGCTTTCCCGAGCAATACATCACCTTGGTTCGGCTTGCACTTAATCGAGTACCGCGCGTGATCTTCTCTGGAGATGTACCTGCAACCCTCAAACACTAACTGGTTGTTTTGAATTCCATCGACTGATAGAAATGGAACCCCTTCATCGATGAATTTCGGTGTTTCATGGGGTCCGTCCGTAACATGCTGCTCAGTTAGAAACTTTAGAGGAAGCATTTTCCAATGGGCTGGAACACTCTCCAGCCAGCTGTGTCTGGTTTCCTTGTAAGAGGGATAAGCCTTGTAACGACTCATACCGCCTCCCCATCGCCCACGTTCGCCAAATAAAACTCATGCAGTTTGGCCTGCAGCAGTTTCTTGTCCGGCAACTGGGTTTGGTATTGGGCGACCAGGGCTGGGGACAGGCTGCGGCTCAGCGCGTACTCCACCACTTCGTCGTCTTTGCTGGCGCACAGCAGCAGGCCGATGGCGGGATTTTCGTGGGGCTTTTTGTGGTCGCGGTCCAGCGCTTCGAGGTAGAAGTTGAGCTGGCCCAGGTGTTCGGGCGAGAAACGGGTGGTCTTGAGTTCGATGGCCACCAGGCAGTTGAGGCCACGGTGGAAGAACAGCAGGTCGAGGGCGAAATCTTGCTTGCCCACTTGCAGCGGGTATTCGCTGCCGACAAAACAGAAGTCGCGCCCCAGTTCGAGCAGAAACTGCCTGAGTTGCGCGAGCAGGCCGCGTTGCAAGTCGCTCTCCAGGTGGGCGGCTGGCAGGTCGAGAAATTCGACCAAGTAGCTGTCCTTGAACACGCTGGCCGCGTCGGGGTGAATTTGTGTCACCAGTGGTGACACTTTTGCTGGGCTGAGGACGACGCGCTCAAAAAGGGCTGTGTCGTATTGCCGCTCCAGCTCGCGCTTGCTCCATTTTTCCTGCGCCGCCATCTTGAGATAGAACTCGCGTTCTTCCGGGCGCTTGCTGCGGCTGAGGATGATGAGGTTGTGGGTCCACGGCAATTCTCTCACCAGTGGTGAGAGAATTGCCTGACCGTGATAGGCCTCATGAAACTGCCGCATACGCCAGATGTTTTGAGCGGAAAAACCGCGCAGTCCAGGCTGCGTGCTTGCCAGATGCCGCGCCAGTTGCTCGATGACACCCTCGCCCCATTCGGCTGCCTTGATCTTGGCACTGATATAGGCACCCACCTGCCAATACAGCTCGATCAGCGCGGTGTTCACTGCCTGGTAGGCACGCTGGCGGGCACTTTCGATGAGTTGGGTGATTTCGGCGAAGTCGGGGGTCGGCGTCGTTGATGTTGGCGTTGGGGTCAAGTCGCTCATGAATGCACCTCGCGCAGCAGCGCCATGATCTCGGCGCTCACGGCATCCAGATCGGCGTCAATTTCTTCCAGCGGGCGTGGTGGCTGGTACTGATAGAAGTGGCGGTTGAACGGGATTTCATAACCCACGATGCCAATCTCGCCATCTTTGGCGTCGCGCTTGTTGGCGTCTATCCACGCATCGGGCACATGGGGCTGCACTTCGGCGATGAAGTAGGCCTCTATGCTTTCACTCACGGTGCGGCTGGGGTCTAGCGCCACGTTTTCAAAATCGCGCAGCTCACCATCGGCTTGGTATTCGATAACTTCTTTGTTCACGTCGAACAAGCCATACAGGGGCTGGGCCTTGCCTTTGTGAACCTTCTTGATCACCTTTTCGGCGGCGGGGTTCTTCCAGCTCACGGCATCGGCGATCTGCTTTTTCTCTTTGACGTCCAGCGTGATGCCTGCTTGCTTGCTCGCGGCCTTGATGGCTTCGTCATAGCCGTTGAAGTCATCAAACTGGGCATTGCCGATCTTGCCTTGCAGGGCCCGGGCTTTGAGCAGCACGGCCTTTTGTGCCAGCCAGGTGCTGGCATCGAGCAGGTCTTTGATCTGCTTTTCCTTGAGGTCGGCAAATTGGCTTTTGAGATAGGCGCGGATTTCGACGGCGTAGTCGTCAAGCTGGCCGTAGAGCTCGCAATCTGCCGCGTCTTGCCAGTGGTCCTGACCATACACGGTGTAGATCCAATGCATGGCCGCATTCAGGGTGCCGGACTCAAAGCGCAGGTTGGCGATGCGTTCATCGCTGAACTGCCACGACAAACGCAGTGGCCGTTCGATGGTGATGCGGCGGTAGCCGAACTCATGGGTAGCGAAAATTTTGCTGGCGAAGGTTTTGATGGCTTCGGGCTTGGGGTTGGCGGCTTGGCGGCCACGGTTGCTTTTGACTTCAGCCGGTTTGTCGAGCGCCTGCGCTTCGACCACCTCAAAGTTGCCAAAGCAGCGGGTGATTGTGGCGATGTCGGCATCGTCCATCACATGGCGCTTGCTGCCCAGCGATTTGCGCATCTTGCCGCAGAGCTTGACGCCGTTGATGAGCTGCACCTTGCCTTTGCGCTCGGCAGGCTTTTTGTTCGATAGCACCCACACATAAGTGGCAATGCCCGTGTTGTAAAACATGTCGGTGGGCAGTGCGACGATAGCTTCGAGCAGATCGCTTTCCAAAATATGACGGCGGATTTCTGATTCACCCGAGCCTGCGCCGCCGGTAAAGAGCGGCGAGCCATTGAGGATGATGCCAATGCGTGAGCCGCCTTCCTTCACATCGCGCTGCTTGCTGATGAGGTGCAGCAGAAACAGCAGCGAGCCATCGGACACACGAGGCAGGCCAGGGCCAAAGCGGCCATCAAAGCCTTTAAGGGCGTGTTCGTCGGCAATGTCGCCTTCGATCTTTTTCCAGTCCACGCCGAAGGGCGGGTTGGAAAGCATGTAGTCGAACTTGCTGGCGTAGAGGTGGTCGTTGGAGAGCGTGTTGCCGAGCTTGATGTTGCTGACTTCCTGCCCCTTGATGAGCATGTCGGCCTTGCAGATGGCGTAGCTTTCGGGGTTCAGCTCCTGACCAAAGCCGAGCATGGCTGCTTGGGGGTTTAGCTCGTGCACGTATTCCATGCCCGCTGACAGAAAGCCGCCCGTGCCTGCCGTGGGGTCGTAAATGGTGCGAATGATGCCAGGCTTGGTGAGGGCTTCGTCGTCTTCCATAAACACCAGCGAAGTGGTGAGGCGCACGATGTCGCGCGGGGTGAAGTGTTCGCCCGCAGTGTCGTTTGAGCTTTCGGCAAATTTGCGAATCAGCTCTTCAAACACCAAGCCCATCTCGTAGTTGGAAACGGCTTTGGGGTGCAAGTCCATGGTGCGGACTTTTTGCACCACCTTGTAAAGTAGGTTGGCGTCGTTCAGAAGGCCAATGAATTCGGCGAACTTGAAGTGGTCAAAAATCTCGCGGGCGTCTTTAGAAAAGCACTGGATGTAGCGCTCCAGATTGGCCTTGATACCGGACTCGCCCAGGGTGCTCAGGTCCATAGGCGAGGTGTTGAAAAAGCTCAGCCCTCCGGTCGCGCGCAGGAGCAGCTTTTCCTTAGCCTCTTCGGCTATGGCCATCTTCTCCACCTTAGCGGCTTCGACCAGCACAGCAGACTTGCTACTTTCCAACACACATTCCAGACGGCGCAACAGGGCAAAAGGCAGGATGACGCGGCCATATTGGCTCTGACGGAAATCGCCGCGCAGCAGGTCGGCCAGCGCCCATAGGTCGGCGGCGAGGTTATTGGTTTCTTGGGTCATTTTTTACTAACAGGGGGTTGGAGTTTCAACCTTATATGGCTAAGTATTACACGGGGTCGAGAGGGAATTGGCCAACCCATTGCGCAGGCCTACAAAGAACAAAGCCGCCAACCCTTTCAGGTTGGCGGCTTCTTTGTTTACAGCGCGAAGCGTTTACTTCTTGCTAGGCGGCAAGTCTGTACAGCTGCCATGCGCCACCTCAGCCGCCATGCCAATGCTTTCGCCCAATGTCGGGTGCGCATGGATGGTTTTGCCAATGTCGATGGCGTCGGCACCCATCTCGATGGCCAACACGATCTCACCAATCATGTCACCCGCGTGCGTGCCCACCATGCCGCCGCCCAAGATCTTGCCGTGGCCGTGGGCCTCGGGTGAATCGTCAAACAGCAGTTTGGTCACGCCTTCGTCGCGTCCGTTGGCAATGGCGCGGCCCGAGGCGGTCCAAGGGAACAAGCCCTTTTTCACCTTGATGCCTTGCGCTTTGGCTTGGTCTTCGGTCAAGCCCACCCATGCCACTTCGGGGTCGGTGTAGGCCACGCTTGGGATGACGCGTGCGTTAAACGCAGCGGCGGACAACTCTTTGTTGCCTTGCAGTTCGCCCGCAATCACTTCGGCCGCCACGTGTGCTTCGTGCACCGCTTTGTGCGCCAACATGGGCTGGCCCACGATGTCGCCAATGGCAAAGATGTGCGGCACGTTGGTGCGCATTTGAATGTCGACGTTGA
>CANCCJ010000134.1 GCA_947374535.1 Comamonadaceae bacterium
AGCCTCATCGCAGGCAGTGCCGCCAATAGACGCTTGCCGTAAGACATGGTGTTGAGGCGCGTGTCGCACACGACCAAAACACCTGTGTCCGTCTCGCTTCGGATCAAGCGCCCTGCCCCTTGCTTCAAAGCCACTGCCGCTTCAGGCAATGCGTGCTCGGCAAACGGGCTTCGCCCTTCGCGTGTCAGTCGCTGGCTTCGGGCCTCGAACAGCGGGTCATCGGGCGGCGGAAACGGCAATTTGTCGATGACCACCAACTGCAGGGCATCGCCGGGCACATCAAAGCCCTCCCAAAATGACGCCGAGGCCACCAGCACGCAACCGGCGCCACCTTGGCTGCGGCCCTCGCGAAAACGCTCCATCAGTTTGCGCTTGGGGCTTTGGCCTTGTATCAAAACCTCCACATTCACGCCTGAATCAAAACGTGATTGCAAGTGTTCACCGATGACGCGCATGGCGTTCAAGGTGGTGGTCAGCACCAGCGTTCGGCCCCCCAAAAGCCCCACAGCCTCATGGACCAGCTGCGCAACTTGCCGCGCATGCGTGGGGTCACTCGGCTTGGGCAAATGGTCGGGCACATAGAGCGCCGCCTGCTGGGCGTAGTCAAATGGGCTGCCCACCCGCATGGTGCGGGCCGCCGTCAGCCCGCAGGGCTGGGTGAACCAACTGAGGCGATCGTCCGAGCCCAGTGTGGCCGAGGTGAACACCCAAGCCCTTTGCACAGGCACGGCAGCTTGCTCGGTCGTATGGTCTTGCGGCAAAGTGGGTGCCTGCGCTGGACTCGTCAATTTGGAAAACGTGTCAGCGATGTCCAGCGGTGCCTCGATCAGGCGAAGCTGCGCACTGACCTCTGCCCAGCGCACGGCATCGTCATCGGGCGCATTGGCAAATTGCCGGGTCCGTTGGCCAAAGGCGATGGTGCGCTCCATGAGCCGTTGAAAGTCGGGCGCCAACTCCGTCACCTGATCGAGCCCGGCGCTGAGCGTGTCCAGCGCCACTTGCAGCTGCTCCAGGCTCGCGGTCCAGGCGGCAGGCTCCACGCCTTGTGGTGCCCCTTCGGCCCAACGCAATCGCACAGCACCCCGGTGCTGCCCCGCAGCCAGCCGCCAGTCGCGTGTGGCTTTCTCGAGGCCTGCAGACAGCATTTGCCAGTCCACCAATCCGCGGGCCAGCTGCAAACCCGTGCCCAACACGTCACGCGCCAGCTCGAGCAACTGCACCGTGGACAGGTCTTGGCCCAGAAAATTGACACCGATTTCGTTGAGCTGGTGCGCCTCATCGAACACCGTGACGCGCACTGTGGGCAAGAGTTCGGCCACGCCCGATTCGCGCACCGACAGGTCGGCAAAAAACAGGTGGTGGTTGATCACCACCACATCGGCCGCCATGGCTTCCTTGCGTGCCAAGTTCACATGGCATGCGCGGTAGCGCGGGCAGTTCGAGCCCAAACAGTTGTCGCGGGTTGAGGTCACCAAGGGCCACAGCGACGAGCTTTCATCCAAGCCCGGCAATTCGGCCATGTCGCCTGACTGCGTCACTTGCGACCAGGACTCGACCTTGGCAATGGCCCGCTGGTAGGCGGCCTGAGCCGCTTGCGGGCTGTGGCGCGCTTGCTCCATGCGGTGCAGACACAGGTAACTGGAACGCCCTTTGAGCAAGGCCACGCGCACAGGCAAATTGAGCACCTGCGCCAAGCGCGGAATGTCACGCGAGAAAAGCTGGTCCTGCAGGGCCTTGGTGGCGGTTGAGATCAGGGCGCGCTGGCCACTGAGCAAGACAGGCACAAGGTAAGCGTAGGTTTTGCCCACGCCCGTCCCGGCCTCCACGACCAAGGCACCACCTTCTTCGATGGTTTCGACCACCGCCATGGCCATCTCGGTTTGCCCCTGACGCGGCTGAAAGCCGCTGACCTGCTGGGCCAACCGCCCAGCATCAGACAAGGTATCAGCCACAGCATCGGACAATCGGGTCAAGCTGGCTCCTTGGGTTCGAGCATCACCTGCAAGCGCACGATCTGGTCACGCAGCGCCAAGCGGCGCTTTTTGAATCGGCGCAAGCGCAGTTCGTCTATCGGCTCATCACGTTCCATGGCCTGATCGATCAAAGCGTCCAGATCGGCATGCTCCATTTGGAGCTCGATCAATTGCCGCGCGGGCGAGCGCAGATTGACTTCGGTTTCACTGCTCACTCGGACCTCCGGATGTCGGCGTCTTGTTTTGAAGCCGCTCATCGCGTTGACGGGTGCGCCAAGCGCGTTCTTGCGCATTGAGTGCCAGCTCTTTTTGGCGAATCGGGTCCAGCTGTGCCCGTTTGTTTTTTCTGACCGATGCCAGGCAATCGTTGACGGCGAATTTTTGCCAGCATGCGCGGGCCTCGGTGTCTTGCTGCACCGTGACTTGTTCACGCTGCAAGCTGAGCAGCGCCCGTTGATGGCTGATTTCGGCAAAAACGGGATCTTCGGTTTGAGCTGTCGCTGTGAAACAAGCGCAAGCCCAAGACAGAAACAAACCAACGTATTTCATGTCAGGTGCGTGTCCACAGTGCGGTGCTCGAGCGCCAAAAATTCGCTCGACTGCATCTCGTGCAGGCGCGAGATGGTGCGCGGAAACTCGTGCGACATCGGGCCTTGCAGATAAAGCGCTTCGGGTTCGACTGCTGCCGACAGGATGAGCTTGACGCGGCGGTCATACAGCACATCGATCAGCCAAGTGAAACGCCTAGCCTCGGACGCCATGCTGACGGGCAGTTGAGGCACATTGCTCAAAAGCACCGTATGGAACTGCGTGGCGATTTCGAGGTAATCGTTTTGCGAGCGCGGGCCACCGCAAATGGCCATGAAGTCGAACCAGACCACATCACCCGAGCGGCGGCGCGACTGGATTTTGCGGGCCTCGATGTGCAGCACCGGGTCCTCGTCAGGGCCTGTGGCCAGGCGGTTGAACGCATCGTTCATTTCACGGTCAGCCTGCTCGCCCAAGGGCGAGTGGTACAGCTTGACCATCTCCAGAGTGCGTCGGCGGTAATCGGTGCCGTTGTCGACATTCAACACATTCATGCGCTGGTTGAGCAAGGCGATCGCGGGCAAGATGCGATCGCGGTGCAGGCCGTTGGGGTACAAACCATCGGGCATGAAGTTGGACGTGGTCACAAAACCCACACCGTTTTCAAACAGCGCGACCAACAAGCGGTGCAGGATCATCGCATCGGTGATGTCGGCCACATGGAATTCATCAAAGCAGATCAAGCGGTAACGCTTGGCCATCTTTTTGCCCAACACATTCAGCGGATTGACAGTGCCTTGCATGGCGGTCAGCTCGCGGTGCACCTCGCGCATGAACTCGTGAAAGTGCAAGCGGGTCTTTCGTTTGATCGGCACAGCCTCGTAGAAGCAGTCCATCAAAAAGCTCTTGCCGCGCCCTACGCCGCCAAACATGTACACGCCCTTGGGGATCTCGGGGCGATGGATCAGTTTTTTCAGGGCGTTGGAGCGCTTGGCGCGGTAGACGGCCCACTCGTTGGCGCACACCTCGAGCGCCTCAATGGCGCGAAGCTGCGCAGGGTCGCTCTGAAAGCCGCGTTTGCGGAGTTCTTCTTCGTAAACGGAACGAACGGACATGGGCGGATCGATCATCGACTTCAAAAACAAAACCCGGAAAAAAACCCGGAGCAAAGCCCGGGTTTGTGGGATGCAAGAACTTTACCCCAACTCGCCGCCAACCGCAGTCGGCAGCGCGTCAAGGGCTTAGAAGTTCAAGGTGCGTTTGTCCACGGCCAATGCGGCTTCTTTCGTGGCTTCGCTCAAAGATGGGTGCGCATGGCAAATGCGTGCGATGTCTTCGGCAGAAGCCTTGAATTCCATCGCCACTACAGCTTCAGAGATCAACTCGGACACCTGTGGGCCCACCATGTGCACGCCCAAGATCTCGTCGGTCGTGGCATCGGCCAAGAACTTCACCATACCGGTGGTATCGCCCAAAGCGCGTGCACGGCCGTTCGCGAGAAACGGGAATGTGCCAGCTTTGTACGCCACGCCGTCGGCCTTGAGTTGCTGCTCTGTGCGGCCCACCCAAGCAATTTCGGGGCTGGTGTAAATGACCCAAGGAATGGTGTTGAAGTTGACGTGGCCGTGTTGGCCCGCCATACGCTCAGCTACGGCAACGCCTTCCTCTTCGGCTTTGTGCGCGAGCATGGGGCCACGCACCACATCGCCCACGGCCCACACGCCGGGGACGTTGGTTTTGCAATCGCCGTCCACCACAATGGCGCCACGCTCGTCGAGCTGCAGGCCGATGGCCTCTGGGTTCAAACCAACCGTGTTGGCCACGCGACCGATCGAGATGATGAGCTTGTCAGCGTCCAACACCACCGCTTCGCCTTTGGCGTTGGTGTAGTTGACGGTGACGCCTTTTTTGCCGTTGACGATCTCACCGACTTTCACGCCGAGTTCGATCTTCAAGCCTTGCTTGTCAAAAGCTTTCTTGGCTTCTTTGGCGATTTGTTCGTCCACAGCACCGAGGAATGTAGGCAGACCTTCGAGGATGGTCACGTCCGCACCCAGACGACGCCACACAGACCCCATCTCCAAACCGATCACGCCTGAACCAATCAAGGCCAGCTTCTTAGGCACGGCACCGACGCGCAAAGCGCCGTCGTTGGACAACACGTTGACTTCGTCAAACGGTGTGCCTGGCAAGGCACGGGCGTTAGAACCCGTGGCGATGATGACTTGCTTGGCGGTGATGGATTCTTCAGTCTTGCCCGCCACGTTGATGGTGTAGCCGCCTTCGGCCTTGCCCGCAAAGCTGCCGCGACCGTGGAAGAACGTGACCTTGTTTTTCTTGAACAGGTACAAGATGCCGTCGTTGTTTTGCTTCACAACGTTGTCCTTGCGGGCAATCATCTTGGCCACATCCATCTTCACATCTTTGGCAGTGATGCCGTGTTCTGCGAAGTGGTGGTTGGCATGGTCAAAGTGTTCGCTGGATTGCAGCAAAGCCTTAGAGGGGATGCAACCCACGTTGGTACACGTGCCGCCGGGCGCTGGGCCACCGGCTGCGTTTTTCCACTCGTCGATACAAGCGACTTGGAAACCGAGTTGTGCAGCGCGAATGGCTGCAATGTAGCCACCGGGGCCACCACCAATGACGACGACGTCGAATTGTTTGCTCATGGTAAATATCTCTTAAATGAACAACGCCCCCAAAGAGGGGGCATTGAAAACGGGTGAATTAGATGTCGAACAGCAAGCGCGCTGGATCTTCCAGCGCTTCTTTCATCGCCACCAGACCCAAGACAGCTTCGCGGCCGTCAATGATGCGGTGGTCATACGACATGGCAAAGTAGTTCATGGGGCGAACCACCACTTGGCCGTTTTCCACCATGGCGCGGTCTTTGGTGGCGTGCACACCCAAAATCGCAGACTGTGGTGGGTTGATGATCGGGGTCGACATCATGGAGCCGAAGGTGCCACCGTTGGAGATGGAAAAAGTACCGCCGGTCATTTCTTCTAGACCGAGCTTGCCGTCACGGGCTTTCACGCCAAATTCGGCGATCTTCTTCTCGATGTCGGCAAAGCTCATCTGATCAGCATTGCGCAGAATTGGCACTACCAAACCGCGTGGGGAACCCACCGCGATACCGATGTCAAAGTAGCCGTGGTAGACGATGTCGTTGCCGTCCACCGACGCGTTCAACACAGGGAACTTTTTCAATGCGTGCACGGCCGCTTTGACGAAGAAGCTCATGAAGCCCAGCTTGACGCCGTGTTCCTTCTCGAAACGCTCTTGCATGCGCTTGCGCATGTCCATGACCGGCGCCATGTTGATTTCGTTGAAGGTGGTCAGGATGGCGTTGGTCGATTGCGATTGCAACAGACGCTCAGCCACGCGCGCACGCAGACGTGTCATCGGCACGCGTTGCTCTGGGCGCTCGCCCAAAGCCACAGCAGGCGCTGCCACTTGGGGCAACGACTTGGTGGGCGCACCTGTAGGAATCACAGCGGCCGTAGACTGCACGCCACCGGCCACAGCAGACAACACATCACCTTTGGTGACGCGGCCGTCTTTGCCAGTGCCAGACACAGAGCCAGAGGCCAAGTTGTTGTCAGCCATCAGCTTAGCGGCAGCGGGCATGGCCACGCCAGCTTTGCTATTGGACACAGCGGCTGCGGCAGCAGCAGGTGCGGCGGCAACAGGTGTAGCAGCGGCAGGTGCGGCAGGAGCAGCAGCACCCACTTTGCCATCGGTGTCGATGCGCGCAATGAGCTGCTCTGCAGCCACGGTACCGCCATCGGCAACCAAGATTTCGCACAACACGCCAGCAGCAGGTGCGGGCACTTCGAGCACGACTTTGTCGGTCTCGATGTCAATCAAGATTTCGTCAGCGGCGACGGACTCGCCCACTTTCTTTTTCCATTGCAGCATGGTGGCTTCGGCCACGGATTCGGACAACTGGGGAACTTTGACTTCGATGATTGCCATATCAATTCTTTCTGTATTGGTGTTTTCGATGCAACGATTTATTTGGTCAGCACGAAGCCTTTGAGCTTGCCGAATGCGCCTTCGACCAGCGACTTTTGCTGCTCTTGGTGCAAGTGCGAGTAACCCACGGCGGGTGACGCAGAAGCGGCACGGCCTGAGTAACCCAGCTTTTGGCCAGGCAACATGTTTTCGTGGATGTAGTGCTGCAC
>CANCCJ010000135.1 GCA_947374535.1 Comamonadaceae bacterium
CGCGCTCGGTACCGGGGTACATACGGCCGCCAATGCTGGAGTACTCGCCTTCGGTGTTTTCACGCACGATGTACATGTCAATCTCGCCGGGCTGACGTGGTGAGCCATCGCGACGCACCACGGGCGCGATGATGCCGGGCATCAGACGCGCGGGACGCAAGTTGATGTACTGGTCAAACTCGCGACGGAACAACAACAGCGAGCCCCACAGCGAAATATGGTCTGGAATCTTGTCAGGCCAACCCACGGCGCCAAAGTAAAGCGCATCGTGACCGCCGATTTGGTCTTTCCAATCGTCGGGCAGCATCTTGCCGTGCTTCTCAAAGTAATCCCAGCTTGAAAAGTCGAAGTGGTCAAACTTCAAGTCGATGCCGAATTTTCGGGCCGCTGCGTCCATGACGCGAATGCCCTCGGGCATGACTTCTTTGCCAATGCCGTCACCAGCGATCACTGCAATGCGTTTTTGACTCATCATCAACCTTTGAAACTAAATATTCGAAAAAATCAGGTGCCGATTTTAGGAGGACGCACCACCAAACTCACCCCTATGGCTGTCACCAAAATGCCTACCAGTGTCACCCAGGTGATGGGTTCGTTGAACAACACCCAAGCCATCACAGCGGTTGTAGGTGGCACCAAATACAACAAACTGGTGACCGCTGCAGCTGCGCCGCGTTGAATGAGAATGTAAAACAAGGAGCTACCACCCAAAGTCAATACCAACACGGCCCACGCCATCGCCCAAATCATCTCGGCGTTCCACAAGGCGGGCTCAGCCTCCATCAGAGCGAGCGGCAACGTCATCACATAAGCAGCCATCAGCTGAACGGCATTGGCGCTGCGAACATCACAGGGTTGTACAAATCGTTTTTGATACAGCGTGCCCGTGGTAATGGACACCAAGGCCATGGTGATCATGGTCAAGCTCCACGGCGTAACTTCAATGCCGCCTTCGAGTTTGCGCGACACCACCATGGCCAAGCCCACAAAGCCCAAAGCCAAACCCTGCCATTGACGACGCGTCACATGGCCACCTCGGGCTGACAACCAAATGGCGGTGATGACAGGCTGCAAACCGACGATCAAAGCAGTCAGGCCAGCGCCCATGCCTACTTTCACAGCAGCCCACACGCCGCCCAAGTAGCCAGCGTGCATCAACACGCCGGTGACAGCCAAGTGCCACCATTGCGCCCTACCCTGCGGCCAAGGCACACGCGCCCATTTGACCCAGACCACAAAACACACAATAGAAAAAACGTAACGCCACAACAAGAAGGTGAAGGGCGGCGAGTTAGGCATGCCATAGCGCGCAACGATGAAGCCGGTGCTCCAGATCAAGACAAAGAGCCAAGGCATGGCATTGAGCCATGCAAGCCTGCGCTGTTCAGGCATTACTTGGCGTGGTCCACGATGTCGGGCCAAGCCTTTTGCAGGTAGTACACCATTGACCACACAGTCAACACGCCTGCAATCCAAATCAGCCCCGTGCCCCACAAAGCGGTGTCAATCACACCAAACAATTGGCCATCAAACAGCAAGAAGGGAATGGCCACCATTTGCACGGTGGTTTTCAGCTTGCCCAGCACATGCACAGCCACGCTGCGCGAGGCGCCTATTTGCGCCATCCACTCGCGCAAAGCCGAGATAGCAATTTCACGCCCGATGATGATCAGCGCCACCAACACATCCGCGCGCCCCAAATGCACCAAGATCAGCAAACTAGCACACACCAAAAATTTATCAGCTACTGGGTCTAGAAATGCACCAAAAGCCGACGATTGGTTCAACTTGCGGGCCAAGTAGCCGTCCAACCAATCAGTCAAGGCAAACACCACAAACATCACTGTGGCCCACAGATTGCGCTCAGCAGTTTCAATGGGCAAATAAAACAGCCCCACGATCAAAGGAATGGCCGCAATGCGCGCCAGTGTCATGAGCGTAGGAATGGTCCACATAAATGGTTACTCGTAAATAATTTGTGATTGTCCGTCGTGGGCTTGCGCCATCCAACTGGCCAAGGCGGCATCGCTGGGGAAAAACTTGGCGTTGTCGCCCAACTGTACGTCGGCTGTTGCACCATCGCGCAGCAGTTTCAATCGTACGCTCATGCCACGCACCAATTCGCCCTCCTCGGAAGACTCCACTTTGGCAGGGTGGTCGCGCAATAGGCGTGCAATGTCGGGCGATGTGCCGTTGACTGTGACGCTGAGGTATTTGCCAAAACGGCAACGCGCTTGTTCTAGGCTCCACACTTGCTGAATGGACAAGCGCAAACCGCCAGAAAAGCGATCGGGCTGCGCCTTGCCCATGATGATGACCAGCTCGTCATCCTTCAAGGTGTTGCGGTAGGTGTTGATGGTGGCCTCATCCGCCGTGGCTTCGATCACCGATGATTTGTCATCGAGCTTGAAAATGGCCAACTTGCCGCGCTGCCCGTTGATCACACGCATATCGCTCACGATGCCTGCCAACAGCTGCGGTTCGCGCGAGTCCATCAAATCTTCAATGCGGGTGCGGGCAAAACGGCGCACCTCACGCTCCACTTCGTCAAACAAGTGGCCAGACAAATAAAAGCCCAAAGCCACCTTCTCATGCGTGAGGCGCTCCTTGACACCCCAAGGCATGGCCTCGACATACGCAGGCTCTTGCGTACTCGAGCCGTGGGCGTCGTCACCCATCATGTCAAACAAGCCGCCTTGGTTGGCGTTGGCTTCGCTGGCAGATGCAAAGTCAAAAGCGCGCTCCACACTTGCCAAGAGCTCGGCACGATTGAGATGTAAGTTGTCAAACGCACCAGCTTTGATCAACGCCTCTACCGTGCGCTTGTTCAAACGGCTGCGGTCGACGCGGCGGCAGAAATCAAACAAACTGGTGAATGGCCCGTCTTCACGCGCAGCCACGATAGCTTCAATCGCTTGTTGGCCCGAACCTTTGATGGCACCCAAGCCGTAGCGAATCACTTTGTCTGAGATGGGTTCAAAACGGTAGCGGCCACGGTTCACATCGGGCGCTTCAAACGTCAGGCCCATCTTGTGCGCATCTTCAAACAAGACCTTGAGCTTGTCGGTGTTGTCCATCTCCACCGTCATGTTGGCGCAGAAGAACTCAGCCGTGTAATGCACCTTCAACCAGCCCGTGTGATAGGCCAGCAGCGAATAGGCAGCTGCGTGCGACTTGTTAAAGCCGTAACCCGCAAACTTCTCCATCAAGTCAAAAATCTCGTCCGCTTTGTCTTGGGTGATGTTGTTCTTGGCCGCCCCTGCACGGAAGATCTCGCGGTGCTCTGCCATCTCCTCGGGCTTTTTCTTACCCATCGCACGGCGCAACATGTCCGCACCACCGAGCGAGTAGCCGCCCAAAATCTGCGCGGTCTGCATCACCTGTTCTTGGTACACCATGATGCCGTAGGTCTCGGACAGCATCTGTGCCACCATCGGGTGCGGGTACTCAATTTCCTCACGTCCGTGCTTACGCGCCACGAAGCTTGGAATCAAATCCATCGGGCCTGGGCGATACAAAGCGTTCAGCGCAATTAAGTCTTCCAAACGCGTAGGCCGCGCGTCGCGCAACATGCCCTGCATGCCGCGACTTTCAAACTGGAACACAGCCTCGGTCTTGCCGTCTTGAAACAGTTCGTAAGTGCGTTTGTCGTCGAGTGGAATATTTTCAAACGCGAAGTTTTCTTGACCCTTGTGGCGCTGCATGATGAACTCACGCGCGATTTCCAAAATGGTCAGCGTGGCCAAACCCAAAAAGTCGAACTTCACCAAGCCTGCGGCTTCCACATCATCTTTGTCAAACTGGCTCACCGCCGATTCGCTGCCGGGCTGTTGGTACAGCGGGCAGAAGTCGGTCAGCTTGCCCGGCGCAATCAAAACGCCTCCGGCGTGCATGCCCACGTTACGCGTCATGCCTTCGAGCTTTTGCGCCAACTCCAACAAGGTTTTGACTTCATCTTCTTTGGCCAAACGCTCGGCCAAGATGGGCTCGACCTCAATTGCGCCCGCGATGGTGATGTGCTGTCCCGGCTTGTTGGGAATCAAGCCGCTGATGCCCTTGCAGAAGGTGTAGCTCATGTCGAGCACACGGCCCACGTCACCAATGGCAGCACGAGCCGCCATGGTGCCGAAGGTGGCAATTTGCGACACGGCATCGCGGCCGTATTTGTCTTTCACATAGTCAATCACGCGGTCGCGATTGGTTTGGCAAAAGTCAATGTCAAAGTCGGGCATGGAGACCCGTTCTGGGTTCAAGAAACGCTCAAACAGCAAGTTGTATTGCAGCGGGTCAAGGTCGGTAATCTTGAGGGCATACGCCACCAATGAGCCTGCACCTGAACCACGCCCCGGCCCCACAGGACAACCGTTGGCTTTGGCCCATTGAATGAAGTCGCCCACGATCAAGAAGTAACCGGGAAAGCCCATGTTCAAAATCGTGGTCAGCTCAAACTCCAAGCGCTCCACATAACGTGGTCGCTCTTCATCGCGCTTGGCCTCGACGGGGTACAGATGGCGCAAGCGCTCTTCCAAGCCCTCGTGCGAGACGTGACGGAAATAGTCCTCCACTGACATCACGACGCCGTTCACCGGCGGGATGGGGAAGTTGGGCAGTTGCGGCTTGCCCAACACCAAGGTCAAGTTGCAACGCTTGGCAATCTCAACCGTGTTGGCAAGGGCACTGGGCACATCGGCAAACAGCTCGCACATTTGCGCGGACGATTTGAAATACTGCTCACGCGTGAACTTGCGCACACGGCGTTGGTTGCCCAAAATTTCGCCTTCGGCAATACACACACGCGCTTCGTGCGCTTCGTAGTCATCGGGTTGGGTGAACTGCACAGGGTGCGTGGCCACCACGGGCAAGCTCAGGCGCGCCGCCAGTTGCACCGCCGCAGACACATGGATTTCGTCATCCGCACGGCCAGCACGTTGCAGCTCAATATAAAAACGATGCGGGAAGATACCTGCTAACTGCAAAGCCACTTCGCCTGCACGCGTGGTATCGCCTTGCACCAAGGCCTGGCCCACTGCGCCCGCTTGGGCACCCGACAGAGCGATCAGACCTTGCGACAACTCTTGCAGCCATTGCAGCTTGATCACGGCCACGGCCTTGTGCACGTTTTGCGTCCAGCCACGGCTGATCAGCTCGCACAAGTTCAAGTAGCCCTGATGGTTTTGCACCAACAACACCATGCGTGAGGTCAGTGCGGCGTCTTGCGTGAGGCTCTCTAGGTAAATCTCGGCACCGATGACGGGCTTGACGCCCTTGCCACGTGTTTCTTTATAGAACTTGATGGCGCCATACAGGTTGTTGATGTCTGTGATGGCCAGCGCGGGTTGCTGGTCGGCTGCCGCTGCTTTCACCACCTCATCGATGCGGTTGGTCCCGTCAACGACAGAAAATTCGGAGTGAAGGCGCAAATGAACAAACATGCTGCAGATTGTAGGGACACCCCGTTACTTAGAATGGGAGGGTGAACCCAATCCTGAATATTTCTTGCTACAAATTCGTCGCCCTGCCCGACGCTCAAGACTTGCGCCAGCCTTGCTTGGACAACGCCTTGTCGCGCCAGCTCAAGGGCACCATCTTGATAGCAGAAGAAGGCATTAATTTTTTCTTGGCAGGCAGTGCCGAGGATGTGCGCAGCTATGTCGACTGGCTGCGCACCGATGCGCGATTTACCGACGTGGCTCCCAAAGAAAGCTGGTCTGACACACAGCCATTTCGCAAAATGTTGGTGAAGGTGAAAAACGAAATCATCCGCATGAACCACCCCAGCATTCGACCTGCTGAAGGTCGCGCACCCGCTGTCACACCCGAGACTGCCAAGCGATGGCTAGACCAAGGTCATGACGATGAAGGCCGTCCTGTGGTCACTTTAGACACGCGCAATCAGTTTGAAGTGGATGCGGGTACTTTTAAAAACACCATCAACTGGGGCATCACCAAGTTCACCGAGTTTCCAGATGCGGTGCAAGCGCACTTGGACGAGCTGAAAGACAAAACCGTCATCAGCTTTTGCACTGGCGGCATTCGCTGCGAGAAGGCCGCCATTTACATGCGCAACACGGGCCTGCCGCATGTGTACCAACTCGAAGGCGGCATCCTCAAGTACTTTGAAGAAGTGGGCAGCGACCACTATGACGGCGGCTGCTTTGTGTTTGACGAGCGCCGTGCTGTCGGCGCCGACTTGAGTGCCACGGGCTTGACGCCAGAGGGCACCTTCCCGCTCACTCCTGTAACAACATCAACACCTCAGACTTAAATTCTCGGGTGTACAACGTACCAGCAACCAAGATGGTGCTGAACACAAACATGGTGGGTGAAAAAAACCACCCCAGTGCAGCAAACGAAAAGTAGTAGGCGCGCAAACCACCATTGAAAGTTTCAGCGGCCAAGCCTGTCATCGCCGCAGCACGATCGGCGTAATGCATGCGGTTCTCAGCGGTGTCACTTTCAAAACTGGTCGCGGGTGGCATGGCCCCAATCAATAGCGCCACAAAGGTGTACTGACGCATCGACCACGAGAAGCGAAAGAACGAGTACACAAAAATAACCACCAACACCAAGATCTTGAATTCAAACACCAGGATCGGCGTTTGCTCGGCAAAAGGAATTTCACGCACCAGCTCGGCGGCTTTGTCGGTGGTGCCTAACAAGGCAAACAAAC
Source organism: Comamonadaceae bacterium (assembly GCA_947374535.1). Next base: position 6,671 of record CANCCJ010000135.1, read on the forward strand.
CACCCAAAATCAA
>CANCCJ010000136.1 GCA_947374535.1 Comamonadaceae bacterium
CACGCACCCAAGGTAGTGAGGTGTCACTCACTTACTTCGAGTTCACGACCTTGGCTATTTTGAGTTTGATGGCTTCGTCCCCCATTGATGTGGCCATTCTGGAAGTGGGCTTGGGCGGGCGTTTGGACGCTGTGAATGTGATTGAGCCGACTTGCTCGATCATCACCAGCGTGGACTTGGACCACATGGACTTTTTGGGTCACGACCGCGAAACCATTGGCCGCGAGAAGGCGGGCATCATGCGCACGGGCCGACCCGTGATCGTGAGCGACCCTGTGCCGCCACAAAGCGTGATTGACCATGCCACTGAAATTGGCGCAGACCTGTGGCTGTTTGGCCGTGACTTCAACTTCACTGGCGACAAACAGCAGTGGGGCTGGGCAGGGCGGGGCCGCCGTTACAGCGGCTTGGCGTATCCCGCGTTGCGCGGGGCTAACCAGTTGGTCAATGCCAGTGGTGTGTTGGCCGCGCTGGAGGCTTTGCGTAGCGAGATGCCCGTGACGGCCCAAGCCATTCGCAATGGGCTGGCGATGGTGGAGCTGCCAGGGCGCTTTCAAATCGTGCCGGGCCAGCCTGCCTTGGTGTTTGACGTGGCGCACAACGCCCATGCCGTGGCGGCACTCACTGAAAACCTCGATGCCATGGGTTTTTACCCGACCACCCATGTGGTGTTTGGGGCCATGGCCGACAAAGACGTGGCGCCGATGCTGGCGCGCGTGGGCCCCTTGGTGGACCGCTGGTACTTTTGTGATTTGCCGACCGAGCGCGCGGCCAAGGCCACGCAATTGCAAGACGTTTGGCAGATGAGTAACACCCGCAAAGATGTGCAAGCCAGCACCCACGCCAACCCCCAAGCTGCGCTGGACGCGGCCGTGGCTGCAGCAGACCCCGCTGATAGAATTGTGGTCTTCGGCTCGTTTTTCACGGTCGGGGGGATTTTGGCCAATGGCATACCCCGTCTAGACGCCCCACATTTGAGCTCCTGAGACCCCATTCACATGGCTTTTTTCAAGTTTCGATTGCCCGGTCAAACCGCTGGCGAGCCTCAAGGCAACCACAGCAACACCCCCGCCGAGAGTGTGGACGCCATGCGTCGCCGCGCTCGCCATCGCTTGATTGGTGCGTCGGTGTTGGTCATCGTGGGCGTGGTCGGTTTCCCCTTGTTATTTGACACCCAACCGCGACCTGTGTCGGTGGACATTGCGGTGGATATTCCAGATCGCGCCACAGCCAAGCCTTTGGTGGACACCTCTAAGCAAAAGCCTTTGTCGACTGGCGCTGGGTTGGACGCCAAAGAAGAAGTGGTGACAGATGCCAAGCCTGACGTGAAGCCTGAACCCAAAGCCGAAGCCTTGGTGGCAACCGTTGTTCCCAAATCTGAGTCGAAGCCTGAACCAACCAAGGCCGAGGTCAAACCAGCAGGCAAGGCCGAATCAAAGCCCGAAGCCAAAACTGCTTCTAAGCCAACAGACAGCAAGGACACGGGCTCACGTTTTGTGGTGCAAGTGGGTGCTTTCAACGACGAAGCCAAGGTCCGCGAAGTGCGCGCCAAGGTCGAGAAAGACGGCATCAAAACCTACACCAACGTGGCACAAACCAAAGAGGGTGCCCGCACCCGAGTGCGCGTGGGGCCTTTCACCAGTCGTGACGAGGCAGACAAAGTGGCTCGCAAGATCAAGCAGTTGCAGTTGCAACCGCAAGTCTTGACGCTGTAAGACGACGATGCAGATTTTTTCGGCCGTGGATTGGATTCTGCTGGCCGTTTTGGGCCTCTCGCTGCTGTTGGGACTGTGGCGGGGCATCGTGCAAGAAGTTTTGTCTCTCGCAGGATGGGTTGCCGCGTTTTATGTCGCACAGATGTACGCACCCAAAGCTGCCGCTTGGCTCCCCATGGAGGGCAGCAGCCAGATGTTGCGTTATGCCGCGGGTTTTGTGGTGGTCTTCATTGCGGTGCTGGTGGCCACGGTGTTGGCCAGCTGGGTGGTTAAAAAGCTGGTGTCGGCGGTGGGCCTTGGCCCTTTGGACCGATTGCTCGGTAGTTTCTTTGGGTTAATGCGCGGTGTGGTGATTTTGTTGGCCGTCACTGTGCTGGTGGGCATGACGCCCATGCGTGAAACCGAGGCTTGGAAGCAAGCCCACGGCGCGCAATGGTTGCAACAGTTTTTGCATGTGTTGAAGCCGGTGTTACCGGCTGATTTTGGAAAGTACCTCCCCTAATGTGTGGCATCGTCGGCGTTGCAAGCAACGCACCAGTGAACCAGTTGATTTATGACGCCTTGTTGCTCTTGCAGCACCGAGGCCAAGATGCCGCTGGCATCGTCACCCAACTGGACCGTAAATTCTTCATGCACAAAGCCAAGGGCATGGTGCGAGACGTGTTCCGAACCCGCAACATGCGCGCCTTACCTGGCAACAACGGCCTGGGTCAAGTGCGTTACCCCACGGCGGGCAATGCGTTCAGCGAAGAAGAGGCCCAGCCTTTTTACGTGAACGCGCCTTTCGGTTTGGTGCTGGTGCATAACGGCAACTTGACCAACGCGCATGCGTTGAAAGCTGAGCTGTTCTCAGAGGACCACCGCCACATCAACACCGAGAGCGATTCTGAGGTTTTGCTCAACGTGTTGGCTCACGAGATTGACAAAGCCACGCGTGGCTTGCCCCTTAAACCATCGGACGTGTTTGAGGCTGTACGTCGTGTGCACCGCCGCATCAAAGGCTCGTACGCCGTTATTTCGATGATTGCAGGCCACGGCTTGCTGGCGTTTCGCGATCCGTTTGGTATTCGCCCTTTGTGCATTGGCCGTGGCGCGGATGGCACTTACATGGTGGCCAGCGAATCGGTGGCTTTGGAAGGTACAGGCCATGTGTTTGAGCGCGACATCGCACCGGGCGAAGCCGTGTTCATAGACCTCGCGGGGCAAGCACATTTCATGCAATGTGCAGATTCGCCACAGCTCAAGCCTTGTATTTTTGAATACGTGTACTTGGCCCGCCCTGACTCGACGATGGATGGCATTTCTGTTTACCAAGCCCGTTTGAACTTGGGTGAGACCTTGGCCAAGCGCGTGGTGTCTGTTGTGCCGCCGACAGACATTGATGTGATCATTCCGATTCCTGAGTCCAGCCGACCAAGCGCCACGCAGCTGGCGCATTTGTTGGGTGTGCCGTACCGCGAAGGGTTTGTGAAAAACCGTTACGTGGGACGCACCTTCATCATGCCTGGTCAAGGCGTGCGCAAAAAATCAGTGCGCCAAAAACTCAACGTGATTGCCAGCGAATTCAAAGGTCGCAACGTGCTGCTGGTGGACGACTCCATCGTGCGCGGCACGACCAGCAAAGAAATTGTGCAAATGGCCCGTGACGCCGGTGCGCGCAAGGTCTACATGGCCAGCGCTGCGCCGCCTGTGCGTTTTCCTAACGTGTATGGCATTGACATGCCCACGCCCGAAGAGTTGGTGGCGCACGACCGCACCATCGAAGAAATTCGCGTGCTCATCGGCTGTGATGCTTTGATTTACCAAGACGTGGAAGCCATGAAGCAGGCGGTGTTGTCAGCCACGGCGGGTGATGCGCCCAAACTGGATGGCTTTGATGCCTCATGCTTTGACGGCGTGTACGTGACTGGCGATGTGTCTTTGAGCGACATCGTGCGTTTGAATGAAAAACGTGTGGGCACGGAGGAGGGCGCCGAAGACAACTCGCGTCTCGCTCTGCCCAACCAATCGGAGTGACCTTGGTATGAGCCAACACCCTTTACCCACTGATTTGCACCTAGAAACTTTGGCTGTGCGCTTGGCGGCTGACCGCAGCCAGTATGGCGAGAACTCTGAAGCTTTGTATTTGACCAGCGGTTATGTGCAACCTTCGGCTGAAATTTCGGCTCGTCGCTTTGCGGGTGAAGAAGAGGGCTACACCTACGGTCGATCGAGCAACCCGACGGTGACCAGCTTTGAAATGCGCTTGGCAGCCTTGGAGGGCAGCGAGGCTGCCTTGGCGACATCGTCTGGCATGTCTGCCGTGATGCTGATGTTGTTCAGCTTGCTCAAGTCGGGCGACCATGTGGTGTATTCGCAGTCCATGTTTGGCTCAACCATCAAGCTGATTGGCTCTGAGTTCGCGCGCTTTGGCGTGGAGTCCACCATGGTGGCGCAAACCGATTTGGCGGCTTGGAAGGCGGCGATTCGACCCAACACCAAAATCTTGTTTGCCGAAACGCCAACCAACCCCTTGACTGAGGTGTGCGACATCGCTGCTTTGGCCGATTTGGCACACAACGCGGGTGCTTTGTTGGCCGTCGATAACTGTTTTGCGACGCCTATTTTGCAACGCCCCATGGGCATGGGCGCAGACATAGTAATGCACTCGGGCACCAAGTATTTGGATGGCCAAGGACGTGTGATGGCTGGCGCTTTGTGTGCCAGCGAAAAGATGGTCAAAGAAAAGTTCTTGCCCGTCATGAAAAACGGCGGCATGGTCTTATCACCGTTCAACGCTTGGGTGGTGCTCAAAGGCTTGGAGACGCTCGATATCCGCATGCGCGCCCAAAGTGCCCGTGCCCACGAGTTGGCGTTGTGGTTAGAAAAACACCCCAGCGTGTCACGGGTGTACTACCCAGGTTTGGCGAGCCACCCGCAACACGACTTGGCGATGAAGCAAATGTCTGGCTTGGGTGGCGCTGTGTTGTCGTTCGATGTGAAAGCCCCCGACCCACAGATGGCTCGCACCCGTGCGTTCCATGTACTCGATAGCTTGCGCACGCTTTCGCTGTGCACCAACTTGGGCGACACCAAAACATTGCTCACACATCCCGCCAGCACCTCGCACGGCAAGCTGTCGGAAGACCAGCGTCAAGCCGCAGGCATAGGCCAAGGTTTGATTCGCTTTGCTGCGGGCCTCGAGCATTTAGACGACATGAAGGCTGACCTGCTACGCGGCCTCGATACCCTTTGATTTTTATTTTTGCATGACCAAAATTCGTACCCGTTTCGCGCCGTCACCGACTGGCTTTATCCACCTTGGCAACATCCGTTCGGCTTTGTACCCGTGGGCATTTGCACGCGCCACGGGGGGTGACTTTATTCTTCGCATTGAAGATACCGACCTGGAGCGCTCTAACCAAGCGTCGGTTGACGTCATCATCGAAGGCATGAAGTGGTTGGGTCTCGATCACGATGAAGGTCCGTTCTACCAAATGCAACGCATGGACCGCTACAAAGCGGTGCTGGAAGAACTCAAGGCGGCTGGTCATGTCTACCCTTGCTACATGAGCATGGAAGAGCTGGACGCCTTGCGCGAGCAGCAAATGGCCAACAAAGAGAAGCCACGCTACAACGGCACATGGCGCCCAGAGCCTGGCAAAACCTTGCCCCCCATTCCCGAGGGCGTGAAGCCCGTGCTGCGCTTTAAGAACCCCCAAGGCGGCGCAGTGGTGTGGGAAGACAAGGTCAAGGGCCGCATCGAAATCAGCAACGACGAGCTAGATGATTTGGTGATTGCACGCCCAGACGGCACACCCACCTATAACTTCTGCGTGGTGGTGGACGATCTCGATATGGCCATCACTCACGTCATTCGTGGCGATGACCATGTGAACAACACACCTCGCCAAATCAACATCTTCAAAGCGTTGGGAAAAGAGCCACCGGTCTACGCCCACTTGCCAACCGTCCTCAACGAGCAAGGTGAGAAGATGAGCAAGCGCAACGGTGCCAAAGCCGTCACGCAATACCGCGATGAAGGCTATTTGCCCGATGCGATGGTGAACTATCTCGCCCGCTTGGGCTGGAGCCACGGCGATGATGAGATTTTCAGTCGCGCTCAGTTTTTAGCGTGGTTCAACCTTGACCATTTGGGCCGCAGCGCTGCGCAGTTTGACGAAGCCAAGCTCAAGTGGGTGAACGCCCAGCACTTGAAGGCCATGCCTGACGATGCATTGGCTGCTTTGATCAGCGCCGAGTTGGCCAAGCGCGGCATTACTGCGGACGGTCGGTTACCTGCCATCTGTGGTTTGTTCAAAGACCGTTGCGACACCTTGTTGGTGTTGGCTGATTGGGCGACTGCGTTCTACAACGACGTGACCCCGCAAGCGGACGATGTGGCCAAACACATCACACCAGCGGTTTTGCCTGCTTTGGATGCGTTGGCTACTAAGCTGAGTGCCGTGGCTGAGTGGAGCATTGCCAACGTCAGCGCCGCATTCAAAGAGGTGTTGACCGAGCAAGGCTTGAAAATGCCGCAGCTCGCTATGCCTGTGCGCGTGTTGGTGATGGGAACACCCCAAACACCATCGGTGGATGCTGTGCTTTGGCTGTGCGGAAAAGAAAAAGTTTTGGCTCGTTTGACGAAACGCTAAAAAATTAGCTATACTATCGCTCTCGACACCCAACGGGGGTATAGCTCAGATGGGAGAGCGCTTGCATGGCATGCAAGAGGTCAGCGGTTCGATCCCGCTTACCTCCACCAAGCTGAGTGTTGAGAAGATTCGAAAGAATCAGTCCAGGTTATGACCCTATCGTCTAGAGGCCTAGGACATCACCCTTTCACGGTGAGTACCGGGGTTCGAATCCCCGTAGGGTCGCCAAGTTTTGTAGCACTTGGCTTTGGTTGCGAAAGCAACTGAGCAAAAGTTACAGCTACCAGG
>CANCCJ010000137.1 GCA_947374535.1 Comamonadaceae bacterium
GGCAAGCCTCGCATCGAAGGCGAAGACAACGGCGAATGGATCATCGTGGACTGCGGCCCTGTGGTGGTGCATGTCATGCAACCCACGATCCGTGGTTATTACAACCTCGAAGAAATCTGGGGCGAGAAGCCTGTGCGCTTGAAGTTTGGTGCACCAAAGCCTGTCAAAGCGGTTGAGCCAGAAGAAGCCCCCGCTAAAAAATCGGCTGGCAAAAAGCCTGCTGCTAAGAAAGCGGCTGCCGGTGACAAGAAGCCTGCGGCGCGCGCAGCTTCCGGCGCACGCAACGCTTCTTCACGCAGCGATGCAGCCAAGCCAGCCACGCGCAGCACCTCTACTCGCGGTCCAGTCAAGACAGTACCGACCAAAACTGCAGCTGCCAAAAAGCCAGCCGCAGCGCCAGCCAAGTTGCCCGTTAAGACCGTAGGCCTCAAAGGTGCCAAGTCAACCGCCAAAGCCGCAGCACGTAGCGCTTCGACCACGGCAGGTAAGCCAGCGGGCAAGCGTCCACCTGCCGCTAAAAAGACCACCGCCCGCAAAGCATGAAGCTGTGGGTCGTCGCAGTCGGCCAACGTGTGCCCGACTGGGCGCAAACCGCTTGGGACGATTACGCCAAGCGGTTTCCGTCTGAGCTGAAAGTTGAGCTCAAGGCGGTCAAAACCGAGCCGCGCAGCTCGAAAACCCTAGAAACCATCTACGCCGCCGAACGCGAGCGCATCGAAGCCGCGATTCCGCGTGGCTGCCGCATCGTGGCCTTGGACGAGCGTGGCACCCACCTCACCACCGTGGCCCTGGCCGCCAAGCTCAAACATTGGCAGCTCGAGGCCGACGATGTGGCTTTGGTCATCGGCGGTCCCGATGGACTCGACCCCGAGTTCAAAAAGCAAGCGCACGAGCGCATTCGCATTTCAGATCTGACGCTGCCGCACGCCATGGTGCGTGTGCTGCTGGTGGAGCAGCTCTACCGTGCCTGGTCGATCAACGCCAACCACCCCTATCACCGCGAGTGAACCATGTCTGCATCTCAATTCGTCTATCTCGCCTCTCAAAGCCCACGCCGCCGCCAGTTGCTAGAACAATTGGGCGTGCGCTACGAGCTGCTGTTGGCCGACGAGCACGAAGATGCCGAAGCCCTAGAGGTGGTGCTACCTAACGAAGCCCCACGCACCTATGTGCAGCGCGTGACCTTGCTCAAGTTGGAGGCGGCCTTGGCGCGCATGCAGCGCCGTGGCCTCCCCGCTGCGCCCGTGCTGTGCAGCGACACCACCGTGGCTTTGGGGCGAACCATTTTGGGCAAACCCGATGACGCCAAACATGCGGCGCAAATTCTCGGCACCCTGAGCGGGCAAACCCACCGCGTCTTGACCTCGGTCGCCATGGGCACCGTTTCCAAAACGGGCAAACCCCTGAAAATCAAGCAAGCTTTGAGCGTGTCCAACGTGCGTTTTGCCCCGTTGACCCGCACACAAATCCAAAACTATGTGGCCAGCGGCGAGCCTATGGGCAAAGCGGGTGCCTATGCGGTGCAGGGCAGGGCGGCGGCCTACATTGAGCACATCAGCGGCAGCTACTCTGGCATCATGGGGTTACCGATGTTTGAAACCGCGCAACTGTTGCGCGAGTTTGGATTCAAGGTTTAAAGCGTTCATGCGCACAGGCGTTCACATGCAACAAGACATCCTCATCAACTGGTCGCCCCAAGAAACCCGCGTGGCCGTGGTGGAAACGGGGGCCGTGCAAGAGCTGCACGTCGAGCGAACGCTCGAACGTGGTTTGGTCGGAAATGTGTATTTGGGCAAAGTGGCGCGTGTGCTGCCGGGCATGCAGTCGGCCTTCATCGATATTGGCCTAGAGCGCGCTGCGTTTTTGCATGTGGCCGATTTGATGAGCAGCGTCGCCGCCCGTCATGCCGATGCCGACAAGGGCGAGCCAGCCCCCGTGGTACCGATTGAGAAGCAGGTGTTTGAAGGCCAAGCCCTCTTGGTGCAAGTCATCAAAGACCCCATTGGCACCAAAGGCGCGCGTTTGTCGTCACAAATCAGCATAGCGGGCCGCTTGCTGGTGTTCTTGCCGCAAGACCAGCACATTGGCGTGTCACAAAAAATCCCATTTGAACAGCGTGAGGCTTTGCGCCAACGCCTGCAAGCCTTGGCCGAAGCCGCTGCTCAAGATGGCAAAACCGGTGGGTTCATCCTGCGCACGAACGGCGAAGACGCCAGCGATGCCGAGCTGGGTGAAGACATTGCCTACTTGCGCAAAACATGGGCGCGTATCAAAGAAGCCTCTACGCGTTTGCCCCCTAAATCGCTGTTGCACCAAGACCTGAGCCTGCTGCAACGCGTGCTGCGTGACTTGGTGAGCGAGACCACGCAAACTATCCGCATCGATTCGGCCGAGCAGTTCAAAAAGCTGCAAACCTTCGGCCAAGAGTTCATGCCCAGCGCGGTCGACAAGCTGCAGTTGTACAAAGGCGAGCGCCCCATTTTTGACCTCTTCAGCATCGACGAAGAAGTGGCCAAGGCCTTGGGCCGCCGTGTGGACTTGAAGTCTGGCGGCTACCTCATCGTGGACCAAACCGAGGCCCTCACCACCGTAGACGTGAACACGGGCGGCTTTGTGGGTGCACGCAACTTTGACGAAACTATTTTCAAAACCAACCTAGAAGCCGCTGGCGCCATTGCTCGCCAGCTGCGTTTGCGCAACTTAGGCGGCATCGTCATTGCCGACTTCATCGACATGACGCGTGAAGATCACCGCGAGGCGGTGTTGGCCGAGTTCCGCAAACAGTTGGCGCGTGACCGCGTGAAAACCATGGTCAGTGGCTATTCAGCGTTGGGCTTGGTGGAGATGACCCGCAAGCGCACCCGTGAATCGCTGGCCCACATGCTCTGCGAGCCTTGCCCCGTGTGCGATGGCAAAGGCAGCGTGAAAACTGCCCGTACTGTGACCTACGACATCTTGCGCGAGATCTTGCGCGAGGCCCGGCAGTTCAACCCACGCGAGTTTCGTGTGATTGCGTCGCCTGATGTGATTGATGTGTTGCTGGATGAAGAAAGTCAGCACTTGGCGGGGTTGAGCGACTTCATTGGCAAGCCCATTTCTTTGCAGGCTGAGGGCGCTATGTCGCAGGAGCAGTACGACATTGTGTTGCTCTGAGGTTTGAACTTCTCTTTGTTGGCTGAGACCGCCCAGAGCTTGCTGCGCATCGCGAGAGAGCTGGCGCAACACGAACCTGAACTTCAGCTCACGTCACGGTCAGTGCCTGATACGGCGCCATCACGGCCCGCAGGGACGTTAAGCCGTGTCGGGCACTGGCCGTGGCGTGGGCGTGCGAACGAACAATAGGCGTACCAAAGTTGACCGCAGGAACAATAGCGAAACCGTCAAACAACCAGCTTGAAATGCTTGCGGCTGAAGTCCAACCCAAACGCCTTCTCAAGCTTCATCAACCAACGGTGGCGCTTCTCACGCTTGGTCAGCTTGTAATCGGGGTCAATCGTGAAGCTCTTTTCCGCTGAACTTTCCAACCACGGCTTCACCAACTCAGGGTGCGTGCCCGTGAACGGCTGCAACACCTGTGCATCAAACTGGCTGTAGCGAATGGTGGGCGCGCCGTGTGACCAAAACTTGCTCACTTGGTCCAGCTTCTTTTGCATCGCCTCGTTGCTGCGCACCCAGCCGTAGTGGTAGATGTGTGCATTGGCCAAGGCCGCTTGTGGGTTGCGGCCCTTTTTGTGGTCAGACGTGATGAGCCAATACTGACCGTCAGGTGCGTAGGAGCGGATGGTGTTGCGAATCAGGCGGCATTCGCGGCGGTACCAGGCGGGGCTGTTGGCTACAAAGTCTGGGGTGCCGTAGAAGTGGAAGTAGTCAAACACAAAAGCCTCGACGGCAGGGTTGCTGTGGTGTTTGTCCACACTGGCGCGGATGTTGGCCAGCTCAGCCTCGTGCACCACTTCGTCGCCTTCGAGGTAAAACGCCCAGTCGCCTGTGCAGGCGAATTGCGCGATCATTTTTTGCTGGGCGTACACAAAACCACGGTCGGCCATGCGTTCGTTCCAGATGGTTTCGATCACACGAATTTTGGGAGAGTCCATGGCGTGGATGCGGGCCAAGGTGTCGTCGTTGCTTTTGCCGACCACCACCACAAACTCATCGACCAAGGGTAAGAGCGAACGAATGGAGGCTTCAAAGGGGAAGCCTAGCTCCACGCCGTTGCGAATGAAGGTGAAACCGCTGATGGATGCTTGGCTCATAGAGGGAATGCGTTAGATGGTGGAGGTGTCAGCAAAATGGTTGTCGGTGCTTTGTGCGGCCACTTTGTACAGCGCGGCATAGGCGCCGCCTTGGGCCATGAGCTGGCTGTGCGTGCCGGTTTCCACAATGCTGCCCGCTTGCATGACCACAATCAGGTCGGCATGCTCAATGGTGGACAGACGGTGGGCAATGACCAGCGAGGTGCGGCCTTGCATGAGCACATGCAGCGCGTCTTTGACGGCTTGCTCAGACGCGGTATCCAAAGCCGACGTGGCTTCGTCCAAGATGAGGATGGGGGCGTCTTTGTAAATGGCGCGGGCAATGGCCAAGCGCTGGCGTTGGCCGCCTGAGAGCTGGGTGGCGTTATGGCCAACCCGCGTGTTTTCTTGGTTTGGCAGGCTGCGTACAAAGTCGCCTAGGTTGGCGGCCTCCAAGGCGTTCCACACACGGGCGGTGTCCACGGTTTCGCCCAAGGCGATGTTTTGGGCCACGGTGTCGTTGAACATGACCACGTCTTGGCTCACGTAGGCCACTTGGCTGCGCAAGCTGGCCAGCGACCAGTCTTTGAGCGGTACACCGTCCAAACGCACTTGGCCCGAGGTGGGGTCTAGGAAGCGTGGCAACAGGTTGGCCAAGGTGGTTTTGCCAGAGCCGGATGGCCCTACCAGCGCCACGGTTTGGCCCGGCTGAATGGTCAGCCGCACGCCATGGAGGGCGGGTGTGGTGGCAGAAGGGTATTGCAGGGTGACCCGGTCAAAGCAAATTTCGCCTTGGGCGTGCGCGCGGGTGTGAGTGCCTTGGGTTTCGTCAGGGGCGAGGTCGAGCAAATTCAGTCCGCGCTCTAAGGAGGTCACGCCGCGGGTGAGTGTGCCCGCCACTTCAGACAAGTGTTTGATGGGCGAAATCAACATCAGCATGGCAGTGATGAAGGCGGCAAAGCTGCCCACGGTCACGTTTTGCACGGCGCCATCGCCGGTACTTTGGTACAGCGCCACCATGATGACGGCCGACAAGGCCAGGGCCGCAAGCATTTGGATGAGCGGGGTCATCACCGAGTTGGCGATGACGGCTTTGAGTGCCAACTGGCGCAGTTTTTGGTTGGAGGTGCCGAACTTTTGTGTTTGGCTGCTTTGCGCATTGTGCAAACGCACCATGCGGTAGGCCAGCACGTTTTCTTCCACCACATAGGCCAGCTCGTCGGTGGCGTCTTGGCTGGCGCGGGTCACGTTGTCGAGGCGGCGCGACAGGGTTTTGACCACCCATGCGATGGGGGGGAAGATGGCAAACACAATCAGGGTGAGTTTCCAGTTGAGTACCAACAAATAGCCGAGCAGGGCGAGCAGGGTGACCAAATCTTTGGCAAACGCCAACATGGTGGTGACCAGCAACGAGGCGCCGTTGTTGACCTCATAGACCATGGTGTTGGTCAAACCACTGGTGTGCTGGGTGGCAAACAGCTGCGGGTCGGCGCGCAAAAGCTTTTCAAACAAACGCTGGCGCAAGCGCTCCATTGAGTAGTTCGTCACACGGGCCAAGCAATAAGCGGCCACAAAGCCGGCAAAACCACGCACACCAAAGAGCAGCAGCAAGACGACCGGAATCTTCCACAAGGCCAAGGTGCCTTGGTCAAACCCGCTGTCGAGCAAGGGCTTCATCAGGGCGGGAATGGCAGGTTCGGTCGCCGCGCCTACAAAAATGCCAACAATACCCAACACCAGCGCCCCCGGATGTCCCGAGAACCAAGGGGCCACGCGTTTGAGCCTTTGGTACAAGGAATCAGACGGGGTCGATGGTTGGGTGGTGGTCATATATGTTTAGAGTGGCAAGAAACGCAATACAAGGCATTATCGCCACTCGTTCACTACTAAAATCATGGGATTCATTTGGCAACCACTCACACTATGACCCGTCCATTTTTTCGCTTCGCACTTGGGCTTTTGACAGCCTCTTTGTTGGCCTTGCCAACTTGGGCGCAGTTCCGTGTCGAAGTGTCTGGCGTGGGCTTAACTCAAGTGCCAATTGCCTTTGCTCCTTTGCGCGGTGAAGAAACATCACCCCAGAAAATTTCTGCCATTGTCCAAGCTGACTTAGAGCGCAGTGGCCAATTCCGTGGCGTCACGGCGGGGGTCGTGACCGACGAAACCCAGCGCCCAGATGTGAGTGCCATGCGCCAAAAGGGCGCCGACGCCTTGCTGACGGGCAGTATCAGCCGCATGAACGATGGCCGCTATGACGTGCGTGTGCGCTTGTGGGACGTGGTGCGCGGCCAAGATTTAGGGGCCATGAGCTACACCGTGGTGACGGGCGATTTGCGCTTGGCTTCCCACCGCATTGCCGACTTTGTGTACGAAAAGC
>CANCCJ010000138.1 GCA_947374535.1 Comamonadaceae bacterium
CAAAGCGTGTTGCTCTGCCCCGATGCCGCGTACATCGACCGCGTGCAAGCCGAGATTGAACGCTTGCTGCCGCAAATGCCGCGCAAAGACATCATCGAAAAGTCCCTCAATGGCCGTGGTGTGCTCATCCACACCCGCAGCATGGAAGAAGCCTGCGCCATCAGCAACCGCATTGCGCCCGAACACTTAGAGGTGTCGAGCAACGAGCCACACAAGTGGGAGCCACTGCTCAAGCACGCAGGCGCGATCTTCTTGGGTGCGTTCACCAGCGAAAGCTTGGGCGACTACTGCGCAGGCCCCAATCACGTGTTGCCCACCAGCGGCACGGCGCGTTTCAGCTCGCCCTTGGGCGTGTACGACTTCCAAAAGCGCAGCAGCTTGATCGAGGTGAGCGAGCAGGGCGCACAAACGCTGGGCAAGATTGCCGCGGTGTTGGCCTATGGCGAAGGCTTGCAAGCCCATGCCATGGCGGCTGAGTTCCGTTTGAAGAAAGACTGATCAGATATGACGACTCAAACGAATCAGGCTCTGCGTTTCATTCGCCCCGACGTCCAAGCCATGCACGCCTATGCCGTGCAGCACTCGGTGGGCATGGTCAAGCTTGATGCGATGGAAAACCCATTCACCCTCTCGCCCGAGTTGCAAGCCAAACTCGGCGCGCGTTTGGGCGCGGTCGAGGTCAACCGTTACCCCGGCGCTCGCATCGACGACCTAAAAAATGCACTGGCGAAATACGTCGATTTGCCCGCGGGCTTGGGTCTGATGTTAGGCAATGGCTCTGACGAACTCATCTCTTTGTTGTCACAAGCTTGCGCCGTGCCTGGCGCTCAAGAGCGCGCCAAAGTCGTCGCTCCAGAGCCCGGCTTTGTGATGTATGGCATGAGCGCCCAGTTGCAAGGTTTGCAATACATCGGCGTGCCCTTGAAGGCTGACTTTGAGCTGGACGAGGCCGCCATGTCTGCAGCCATCGCGCAGCACGAGCCCGCCATTGTTTACATCGCGTACCCCAACAACCCCACCGCCAATTTGTGGGACGCCGACACCATTCGCCGTCTCATCACGCAGGTCAGTGCCTACGGCGGTTTGGTGGTGATGGACGAGGCATATCAACCGTTCTCCAGCAAAAGCTGGCTCGACGAAATTCGCCAACACCCTGCGGCCAACGCCCATGTGTTGTTGATGCGCACGCTGTCTAAGTTCGGTTTGGCCGGCATTCGCTTGGGCTACATGATTGCGCCTGCCGCGCTGATCAACGAGATCGACAAATTGCGCCCGCCGTACAACGTGAGCGTGCTCAACGCTGAATGCGCTTTGTTTGCGCTAGAGCACAGCGAGGTGTTTGCACAGCAAGCGGCGGTCATTCGCGCAGAGCGCGAGGCTTTGTTCAACGCCTTGCAGCAGATGCCGGGCGTCACGCCCTATGCCAGCCAAGCCAACATGATGGTGCTGCGCTTGAGCGGTGACGCCGATGCGGCCCAGCGCGCATTTGAAACACTCAAAGCGCACAAAGTGCTGGTGAAGAACGTTTCTAAAATGCACCCATTGCTGGCCAACTGCTTGCGTTTGACCATCGGCACGCCCGACGAAAATAAACAACTTTTGGCTGCCTTGCAAGCCGCTCTCTCTTCATCGAAAGTCACGACATGACATCCCAAACAGCACCACGTACTGCTGAAGTCAGCCGCAACACGGCCGAGACCCAAATCACCGTCAAGATCAACCTCGATGGCACGGGCCAATCCAAGCTCTCAACAGGCATTGGTTTCTTTGACCACATGCTCGATCAAATCGCGCGTCATGGGTTGATTGACCTCGACATCCAAGCCAAGGGCGACCTGCACATCGACGGCCACCACACCGTGGAAGACGTGGGCATCACCTTAGGCCAAGCCTTTGCCAAAGCCGTGGGCGACAAAAAAGGCATTCGCCGTTATGGTCATGCCTATGTGCCGCTGGACGAAGCCCTCAGCCGCGTGGTGGTGGACTTCTCGGGTCGCCCCGGCCTCATCATGCATGTGCCGTTCAAGAGCGGCATGATTGGCGAGTTCGACAGCCAATTGGCGTTTGAGTTTTTCCAAGGCTTTGTGAACCATGCCTTCGTGACCTTGCACATCGACAACCTGCGTGGCGAAAACGCACACCACCAAGCCGAGACCGTTTTCAAAGCCTTTGCTCGGGCCTTGCGTGCGGCACTCGAACTTGACCCCCGCTCCGCCGGCATGATTCCATCCACCAAGGGAAGCCTGTGACCAACAAAGTTGCAGTCGTTGATTACGGCATGGGCAATCTGCGCTCGGTGGCGCAGGCGGTCATCCACGCTGCTTCCTTGGTTGACCACGCTGAAGTGGTGGTCACCTCTGACCCGCAGATTGTGCGTGACGCACACCGCGTGGTCTTGCCAGGCCAAGGGGCAATGCCTGACTGCATGCGCGAGTTGCGCGAGTCCGGCATGTTTGAAGCCGTCATGGACGCCGCCCACAAAAAGCCTTTGTTTGGCGTGTGCGTGGGCATGCAAATGATGCTTGACCACAGCGCCGAGGGTGACACACCCGGCTTGGGCCTGATTCCTGGCGAGGTGGTGAAGTTTGATTTGGCGGGTCGCACACAACCCGACGGCAGCCGCTTCAAAGTGCCGCAAATGGGCTGGAACCAAGTGCAGCCCACACGCCCGCACTTCATGTGGGACGGTGTGCCTGACGGCAGCTACTTTTATTTCGTGCACAGCTTTTATGCACGCCCCCTCAATGCAGAGCACAGCGCGGCCCAAACCGACTACGGCGGCCTTTTTACATGCGCTGTGGCCCGTGACAACATTTTTGCGACACAATTTCACCCAGAAAAAAGCGCGACGCATGGTTTGGCCTTGTACCGCAATTTTCTGCACTGGAACCCTTGAACATTTAACGCCATCATGTATTTAATTCCCGCCATCGATCTCAAAGACGGACATTGCGTGCGCCTCAAACAAGGCGACATGGATCAATCCACCACCTTCGGTGAAGACCCAGCGCAAATGGCGCTCAACTGGGTGGCCAAAGGCGCACGTCGCCTGCACTTGGTCGACTTGAACGGCGCTTTCGCCGGTACACCACAAAACAAAGCGGCCATCAAAGCCATTTTGAAAGCCGTGGGCCACGACATCCCTGTGCAGTTGGGTGGCGGCATTCGCGACCTCGACACGATTGAAAAATACATCGATGCTGGCTTGCGCTACGTCATCATCGGCACAGCCGCCGTGAAGAACCCCGGCTTTTTGCGCGATGCGTGTAGCGCCTTTGGCGGCCACATCATCGTCGGGCTCGATGCCAAAGATGGCAAAGTGGCCACCGACGGTTGGAGCAAGCTCACTGGCCACGAAGTGGCGGACCTCGGCAAAAAGTTTGAAGACTATGGCGTGGAGTCCATCATCTACACCGACATCGGTCGTGATGGCATGCTCAGCGGCATCAACATCGAAGCCACGGTCAAGCTAGCCCAAGCCGTGTCTATCCCGATCATTGCCTCTGGCGGTTTGTCAAACATGGCTGACATTGAACAGCTCTGCGCCGTGGAAGACGAAGGCGTGGAAGGTGTGATTTGTGGCCGTGCCATTTACAGCGGCGATTTGGACTTCGAAAAAGCCCAAGCCCGCGCTGACGAACTCAATGGCTAAAGCCACAGCCGCCGGCAGCGCGGCCTGCGGTGAGCTTCACCAAGGCCTTGCTTGCCAGCGCTTGACCTTGCCTTGCGGCGACACCGTGCTGGTGGCCTTGCAAGGTGCGCATGTGTTGTCATGGGTGAGCCAAGGCCGCGAGCGTTTGTATCTCAGCCCAGGTAACCTGTGGGATGGCAAGTCCGCCATCCGTGGCGGCGTGCCGGTGTGCTTCCCCCAGTTCAACCAACGCGGCACATTGCCCAAGCATGGCTTTGCGCGCAACATGAACTGGACTTCGGGCGAGGCAGTGGCCAACGGCGACGCCGCCCACATCGACTTCACCCTCAGCACCAACCCCGACACACTTGCTATTTGGCAACAAGCCTTCGTAGCCGTGCTGCGCGTCGCGATGACACCGGGTCAACTCACCATCACGCTGACCGTCAACAACACCGAAGCGAACAACGCATCAAACAGCGAACTGCATTTCACCGGCGCACTGCACACCTACCTTGCTGTGGATGACATCGACCTCACCGAACTGCGTGGCCTAGGCGGCCGCCCCGAGTGGGACGCTGTGGCCGATGTGCATGGCTTGGCCGACGAGGCGCTGTACTTTGATGGCGGGTTTGACCGCGTGTATGACGCGTCAGCAAACCCAATGCACCTGCAAGACGGCACAAGCACCCTGCAAATTGAACAAAGCCCCTCATGGGCCAACTCGGTGGTGTGGAACCCAGGCGAGGGCAAATGCGCCGCACTGGCCGACATGCCCGCCCAAGGTTTTGCGCACATGTTGTGCGTGGAAGCCGCACAGGTGTTTGAACCCATCTCAATCTCCGCTGGTGGCCAATGGGTTGGCTGGCAGCGTTTGACTGTTTCTTAAAGAACTCTTTTGGATCTCTATGCTTGCTAAGCGCATCATTCCTTGCCTCGACGTGACCGGCGGTCGCGTCGTCAAAGGTGTCAACTTTGTCGAGCTGCGCGATGCAGGCGACCCTGTGGAAATCGCGGCACGCTACAACGACCAAGGCGCTGACGAGCTCACCTTCCTAGACATCACCGCCACCAGCGACGCGCGCGATGTGATTCTTCACATCATCGAAGCCGTGGCCAGCCAAGTGTTCATCCCCCTCACCGTGGGCGGTGGTGTGCGCACCGTCGACGACGTACGCCGCATGCTCAACGCTGGCGCTGACAAAGTGAGCTTTAACTCTGCGGCCATTGCCAACCCACAAGTCATTCGTGATGCCTCAGCCAAATACGGCGCGCAGTGCATCGTGGTGGCCATCGACGCCAAACGCCGCACCGCAGAAGACGAGCAACGCGCAGGTGCAAACGGCTTGCCCGTCGGCCCCGGTTGGGATGTGTTCAGCCACGGTGGCCGCAAAAACGTCGGGCTAGACGCCGTGGCATGGGCCAAGCAAATGGCCGACTACGGCGCAGGCGAAATTTTGCTTACCAGCATGGACCGTGACGGCACCAAGAGTGGTTTTGACTTGCAACTCACCCGCGCGGTGTCTGACATCGTGCCCGTGCCTGTGATTGCCTCAGGTGGCGTGGGTAACCTCGACCACTTGGCCGACGGCGTGCAACAAGGCGGCGCTGACGCCGTGCTGGCTGCAAGCATCTTTCACTACGGCGAGTACACCGTGCAGCAGGCCAAAGAGCGGATGCGCGAGCGTGGGATTCCGGTGCGACTTTGATGCGCATTTAAAGCACATTTAAAGAATTTTTAATTAAAACTATTGGGTTATTCTTTTCTCCTCTCTAAGAAAGGAAGCCCAGTATGTCAGCCATTAATCTTCTTGTCCTAATCGAGGTTCAACCCGGTAAGCGACAACAGCAAATACAAGCTTATGAAAAACTCAAGCCGCTGGTATTGGCGGAGTTGGGTTGCTTGCAATATGACATGTTTGCCGACGCAAGCGATGAGAACAAGTTTGTGTTGGTTGAGCATTGGGCTTCACAGGATGCATTGGATGCGCACGATCAAGCTCCTCACATGGTCGAGGCAGATCAATTGAACCCGAGTTTTCGAGCAAAACCCTCTGTTGTCATCAAGATGAGTAGGGTGGATTGATAGTGTGCTAACACGGTACTTGAGCTGTTATAGTTGTACTATTAATTGTACAAAGAGGTTGAAATGGATGCCATGACTTACAGCACCGCTCGCGCCAATTTGGCTGGCGTGATGAACCGAGTTTGCGAAAACCACGAGCCTTTGATCATCACGCGCAATGGTGATCAATCGGTGGTGATGCTCTCGCTCGACGATTACAAAGCTTTGGAGGAAACCGCCTATTTGCTGCGCACGCCCGCCAATGCTCGCCGCTTGCTGGCGTCTATCGCCCAGCTCAATGCGGGGCAGGCTGTTGAGCGCGAGTTGGTCAAGTGAAGCTGGTTTTTGCTGAGTTGGCTTGGGAGGATTACCTCTACTGGCAAAAGCAAGACCGCAAGATGGTGGAGCGCATCAACAAGCTGATCGAGGCTGCAGCGCGTGACCCTTTTACGGGCATAGGTAAGCCCGAGCCTTTAAAGCATGCGTTCGCAGGCTTTTGGTCCCGCCGAATCAATGACGAACACCGCATGGTGTACCGCGTCACAGGCGACCAGTTGGAAATTGCCCAATTGAGGTTTCACTACTGAGTAAGATCACCCCCCTATGAATTGGCTAGACAACATCAAATGGGACGACAAGGGGCTGGTGCCCGTTATTGCCCAAGAAAAAGACAGCGGCGACGTGCTGATGTTTGCGTGGATGAACCGCGAGGCGCTGCAAAAAACGGCTGAGCTCAAGCGTGCGGTGTATTTCAGCCGCTCACGCAACAAGCTGTGGTTCAAGGGCGAGGAGTCGGGCCATGTGCAAACGGTGCACGACATTCGCATTGACTGCGACAACGACGTGGTGTTGCTCAAGGTGACGCAAGAAGGGCA
>CANCCJ010000139.1 GCA_947374535.1 Comamonadaceae bacterium
TCGTAGAACTCGCGAGCGCGCAAGTCGGTCAACAGACCCAATTTTTCAATGGTGCGCTTGAAGCGACGCAGAGCGACGTCAAACGGTTCGTTTTCTTTTACACGGATGGTGGTCATTACCAAAATTTCCAAATATTTGCAGTCAGAGGGTGCCTAGGAAGATCGTGCCTGAGCGCCATGCCTGCGGTGTTCCCCAACATTAAGTTGATCAGGCCGTTGGGGGTTTGCCAGCAAAGACATAAATTATAGCGACTAAACCGCCGGTTTTAAAGCTGCTCCCAAGGCTTTTGCGCACGCATGCCCGCTGGCCCAAGCCCATTGGAAGTTGTAGCCGCCCAACCAGCCCGTGATGTCCACCACTTCGCCAATGAAATAGAGGCCTGGTTGCTTGGATTCCATGGTTTGCTGCGACAAATCACGCGTGTCCACGCCGCCCACGGTGACTTCGGCTTTTTTGTAGCCCTCGGTGCCCGTGGGGGCGAGAGGCCAAGCGCTAAGGCGCTGGGCCAAGAGGCTCAGGGCTTTGTCGCTGGCTTCAATCACGGGGCGCTGCCACGCCGGGTCTTGACTGATCCAGGTGTCGGCCAAACGCGACGGTACCCATGCGTTCAGTTCGTTTGCGATCAGTTTTTTAGAGTGTTGTTTGGCAGCCATCAACGCTTCTTGTAGGTCCATCTCGGGCGCGAGGTTGATGCGCAGGTCTGTGCCTGCTTGCCAATAGCTGGAAATTTGCAACACCCCCGGACCCGACAAGCCGCGGTGGGTGAACAGCAAATCTTCGTCAAAACTTTGCAGGGTTTTCTTGGTGCCTGTCTCAATGCGCACAGGCAGCGAGAGGCCCGACAGCTGCGCATAGGGTGCCCAAGCTTTGTCGTCAAACGTGAGCGGCACGAGGCCAGGGCGGGGCTCGACCAAGCGTAAGTTGAATTGCTTGGCCAGTCGGTAGCCAATATCAGTCGCCCCAATTTTAGGGATGGACAAACCGCCTGTGGCCACCACCACAGCCGCTGCGTGCACGGTGCCTTGACCCGTGTCGACTTCGTAGCGCTGTGCCTCGGCCGCGGCGTCTGAATAGCGAATAGCTTTGAGGCTGCAGGGCTGCCAGCGCGTGACGCTGCCGCCACTGGCTGACCCATTGCATTCGGCCAGCAGCATTTGAATCAGGTCTTCGGCGGAGCGGTCGCAAAACAGCTGGCCTTTGTGCTTTTCGTGAAATGGGATGCCGTGTTTTTGCATCAGCGCCATAAAGTCTTGCGGCGTGTAGCGCGATAGGGCACTGCGGCAAAACTGCGGGTTCTCACCCAAAAAGTGTTTGTGCGGTGCGCGCACATCGAGCTCGCGGTTGGTGAAGTTGCTGCGGCCGCCGCCTGATATACGGATTTTTTCAGCCACTTTCTCGCTGTGGTCGAGCACCAGTACTTGTAAGCCTTGTTGCGCGGCCACGCCTGCACAAAACAAACCGGCAGCACCGGCGCCCACGATCACAACATCAAAAATTTTCATGCGTTGAGTTTAGTGATCTAGTTTCTTGTCATTCAGGAGGTGCTGTTTGAATGCCTCGGCAACAGGTGAAAGATTTTTTGCAGCGAGGTGCACCAAGTGCCATGACGACCGCAGTGGAAATCCTGGCACGTGAATGACGCTAGCGCCATGTTCCTTTTGATGTCCATGCAAGGCATGTTGAGAAATCACGCCAATCCCGAGGTCGCCAGCCACGGCTTCTTTGATGGCTTCGTTGCTTCCCAGCTCCAATCGAATGTTGGGACGAAATTTTGAGGTGGCGAAGTGAGCATCTCCAGCCATTCGAGTGCCAGATCCTTTTTCACGCAGGATGAATCTGTGTTTTGATAATTCTGCGAGTGAAACTTTGGCTTGCTTGACCAATGGATTGTTGGAGGCGGCAATCATCACGATCGGGTTGGGCAGCACGATCTCATCTATCAGCGCGAGGTCTGGAGGCGGCATCGACATGATGTAGAGGTCATCTCTGTTGTCGCGCAGTCGTTCCAGCACGCCATCTCGGTTCAAGATTTCTAGCGAGACATCGATGGAAGGATGGCGTTTGCAAAAAGAGCCAATTAGTTTTGGCATGAAATACTTGGCAGTGCTCACCACAGAAATTTTCAGTCGACCACGCGAGATGCCCTTGGTGGCGTCCACCAGTTGTTCAAATGATTCCCAGCTTTGACACATCTCGCGGGCGGTGGACGCGAGCGCTTGGCCTGTCTCGGTCAGAAAAATCTTTTTCCCAATCACCTCGTACAGCGGAAGACCTATTGCCATGCTCATTTCTTTGAGTTGCATGGATGCCGTCGGTTGTGTGACATGCATGACTTTTGCAGCTGCGCTGACACTTCCTTTTTCCGCCAAGGCTTGGAAGAGTCGCAGTTGGCGAAAAGTTAAATGCATAGACTTTTATCTATAGTTGGATGTTTAAAAATCAATTTTACAAAATGATTCGTGAAATTTAAGATTTCTGTAAAGGAATCCATCCATGCGCAACCTTCTCGACCCTGCCATCTTGTTTTTTATTGTGGGCGTTCTGGCTGGCGCTGTCCGTTCCAATCTGGAAATTCCGCCCTCTATATCCCGATTTCTGTCTTTGTATCTACTCATGGCTCTGGGTTTGAAGGGCGGTTTTGCGCTCTCGCATTCAGGGTTGACGGCCCAAGTCGGCATCAGTTTGTCGGCAGCCATCGCTCTGGCCATCTGCATTCCCCTCATGGGGTATTTAATTTTGAGTCGGTTTGTTTCAGGATTTGACGCTGCTGCGGTTGCTGCCACATACGGTTCCGTCAGTGCTGTGACCTTTGTCACAGCGGTTCAATATTTGGAAAACTCAGGTGTTACCTATGGCGGGCATATGGCGGCGGCGATGGCCTTGATGGAGTCTCCGGCCATCATCATGGCTGTCGTGTTTGCCAACGTGCTGCGGCAATCCAGTAGTGATGCTGTGCTTCAGGGGCAATCAGCGGCGCCGAGTATGAAGGTCGGCAAGATTTTGCATGAGTCCTTCACTGACGGTGCACAGTTGTTGCTTTTGGGAGCGATGTTGGTCGGCTTGCTAACGGGTGACGCGGGCAAGGCTGCCATGCAGCCTTTTTCTGGCGATCTGTTCAAGGGCATGCTGTCGTTCTTTTTGCTCGACATGGGCTTGATGGCCGCTCGTAACTTACCCAAATCCCACGGTCATTCGCCTGTGTTGATGGCCTACGCCGTCTTGGGGCCTGTGACACATGCCAGCCTAGCCCTGGCGCTGGCTGTCTTGTTGAGCCTGCCTGTGGGTGACGGCGCCTTGTTGATGGTCTTGGCGGCGAGTGCCTCTTATATTGCTGTGCCTGCCGTTCTGCGGTATGCGCTGCCAGAGTCGAATCCGTCCCTGTACTTTGGCTTGAGTCTGGGCGTGACCTTTCCCTTGAACATTCTATTCGGTATTCCGGTTTATGTGTTCTTGGCGCAAGCCTTTTTAAGTTGAGGTTGGCATGGCAAAGTGTGCAACGCTCGTTTACCAAGGCAGTCAAGTCGCATTTCTCACGCAACACGGCAAAGAGCAGTTGGTCCGTGATCGCCTAGAAGATGCCTTAGGTTGCCAACTGGTGCACACGTCGTCCTATGACACGGATCTGTTAGGCACTTTCACAAACGAGGTGGTTCGGCAAGGTTCGCAACTCGATGCGGCCAGAATCAAAGCAGAAATTGGCATGCGGCTGACGGGTATACATATTGGCATTGCCAGTGAGGGTTCGTTTGGCCCAGATCCCTTTGTGGGCTTCACCCCTTGGAACTCTGAAGTTTTATTGTGGATTGATCAAACACTTGGCATTGAAGTGCAAGGTTTTGCACATGGTCCCGCTCAGAGCCTGCAAAGAACCATCCAAACCTTGGATGAACTGCACAGTTTCGTGACTGAGGCTAATTTTCCGAGCCACCACTTGAATCTGCGCCCCGAGCATGCCCTCGGTGCGCAATGGCAAAAAGGCATCTGTGATTTGCAGGAACTCATCCACGCATTTCATTTGGCCCAGTCGCAGACAGCAGGGGGTGGGGTGCTGATTGAGAACGATCTCAGGGCATTTTCAAACCCAACGCGACAAGCTTTGATCTGTCAAGCCACAGAGGATTTGATTCAAAAATTGCGGTCAGCTTGCCCTCAATGTGCCATGCCAGGCTTTAGCCTGAAAAAGAAATTGTCGGGTTTGCCATGTCGACTCTGTACTCAACCAACTCAGCTTCCTATCGGTGAGGTTTGGCAGTGTGTGTCTTGCACTTTTCAAGAACAAATATTAGCTAATACGCCTGAATTTGCAGACCCTGCGCGATGCAACTATTGCAACCCCTAAACCTTGACACTAAGACGCGCCAATGGCTTTCTGTGTGGCACCGTTTTGCATGGCCAACACCCCGTTAAATACATCTCCAACGACGATGACCGATGGGCTAGCCAGCTGCTCGCGAATGATGGTGTCATGCAACTGCTGCAGCTCGCACACCACATGGCGCTGCGTAGGCAGGCTCACTTGGTGAATCACGGCCACGGGCGTATCGGCGCGCATGCTTTGTAGCAGCGCTTCTTGCAGCTGCGCTGCGCCACTCACGCCCATGTAAATCACCAGCGTGAGTTTGGCTTGTCGTGCGGTCTTGCCCAATGCCACCCAGTCCACGCTGTCAGCCGCACCTCGCTTGGCGTGGCCGGTGATGAACACCACGCCATGCGCGTGTTCGCGATGGGTGAGAGGAATCCCCAGCGAAGTCACGCCCGCCAAGCCGGAGGTGATGCCGTTGATGACTGTGACCGTGATGCCTTGTCCGTGCAAGTGCTCCACTTCTTCACCCCCACGGCCAAAGATGAAGGGGTCCCCGCCTTTGAGGCGCACTACGGTTTCGCCCGCCAGTGCTTCTTGCGCCATGAGCTTTTCAATGAAGGCTTGCGGGGTCGATTTGCAGCCACCGCGCTTACCCACATAGATGATGCGTGCCGTGGGCGAAGCATGGGCAGTGATGGCGTCGCTCACCAAATCGTCAACCAACAAAACGGTGGCCGAGGCAATGGCTTTGACCGCTTTGAGTGTCAACAGTTCAGGGGCGCCAGGGCCTGCGCCGACCAAGGTGACATGGGGTTGGAATGGGTGTGTCATGGTCAAAGGCTCAAGGCGTTCAGTACGGCTTGCACTTGTGCAGCCAGAGGTTCTGGCACGGTCAGTTCGCCGCTGAGCACAGCTTGTGTGTAGCGTGCGGTGGTAGCTGCGTCTATGTTGGTGGGTAGCTCTGGCAGTTTCACGAGCGAGCCCGCTTGGGTTTCTACCAAGAGCGTGCGCGTGCCATGCGCAAAAGCGTCCATTTGCGGTGTGCGGCGAGCATCGGCCACCACTTCGCCTTCGGTGCCGCGCAAGAGCAGGGCGCGTGCGCCGGTCAGCTCTAACGTGGCGGCCATCGATAGGGCGTATTCGGGGTGTGTGTAGCTGCTCACCAGCAGGGCATCTGCTGTCGTGGTGGGGTTCATCAGCTTCACTAAGCTGTGGGCGGGATTGCGCAGGCCGACCACGCGGCGCACGTCTAGCAAACGTTTCAGGCCGGGGCAGAGCACTTCGGTGGGGGCAAACACCACCTCGCCAACCTGCACCGCGCGCGCTTGGGTCAAGGCCTGCACGCCCATGGCGCTGAGCACTTCTTGGCTGCTGATACGGGTGGATTCTGTAGCCGTGCCATGCATGACGACAGCCAAGCCTTCGCGGGCCAGCAGGTGTGCCAGTAAGGGGGTGAGCACGGGCAGCTTGCGTGCGCCGTTGTAGCTGGGCAGCACCACGACAGGGCTGGAGGCGCCGATGTGTTGCAGACGAGCATGCGTGGCATCTAAAAAGCCAGCCATTTCTTGGTCGGTTTCACCCTTGATGCGCATGGCGATGCAAAAGGCTCCGAGCTCTAAGTCTGTGACATGGCCATCCAAGATTTGCCCCATCAGGTCTGCGGCCTGTGCGCGGTCAAGCGCCCGCGCGCCGTCGCGCCCGCGTCCGATGTCTTTGATGTAATGGCTGATGCTCATGCTGCGATTGTCTCGCAGACTAGATAACTTATGGCTATATGGCTAGTTACATGGGCTGTCGTTCCAATAGTTCATGCGAATTGGTCCAACAACAGCCCGTGAAGTTTGTTGGGCTGGTGTACATCGTGGGGTAAATATTCGTACGTAACCTTTCTGACTACTTCGCCAGAGGTTTTGTCGGTCATCACCACATTCAATGATTTGGTGACGCTGTCAAACGCAAAAGACAACGCTACGTCGCTGCCGATATAGATCGGCTCGTTGGCCTCCAAGCGGGGTTGCATCGTTTTGAGTTGGCTATGCGCGAAGCTGTTCACTGCATCATCATGATGCACAGGGGCAATCGGTGGCAGAGAGAGTGGCGATGACATACAAGCTTTCGATAGGGAAGGTTCATCTAACTATCGGTTCTCGCGAGCACACAATGAGTGACAAGATGTTCATGCGCAATTTGA
>CANCCJ010000140.1 GCA_947374535.1 Comamonadaceae bacterium
ACCCCAACCCCCCGAAGCGAAAACCCCAACGCCAAGCGGTGGCTTTGAACTGAAATAAAGGAGCATCGCCATGACCATCAAACTCTTACTCCGGGCCTTGGGGATTGTCACGATCGTGGGGCTGATGTATCAACTCACAGGCTGCGGCAGCACCACGCCAAATTTGGATGCCAAGTTTGGCGACGCCGTGCGTGCAGCGCAACAGCAGCAAACGCTTGATCCATCAGCCCCCACCGGCGATAACCCTGTGCTGGGCATCGATGGCCAAGCGGCTGCCAGCGCACAAGGGCGCTACCAAGAATCGTTCAAATCACCCCCTAAAACCTTTGAAGTGTTTGGCATTGGCGGCTCGAATGGTTCAACGGGAACAGGGCAATAACACATGTTGATTGACAGATCACACGCCATGCGGCACCGCCAAGGTGGGGCAGTGATGATCATGTTCGGTCTTTTGTTGGTTGTTCTGTTTGGCTTCATGGCCTTGGCGATTGACCTGGGACGCACCTATGTGGTCCGCACCGAGTTGCAAAACGCAGCGGATGCCGCAGCGCTGGCGGGGGCTAAAGACTTGAATCAAAAAGCCACTGGCGTCAGCGCTGCCATCAATACGGCCATCACCATGGCATCGCAAAATAATTTTAATTTTGCGACCCCTGTGTCCATTACTGCCGCCAATATCAGTGTGGGCAGTTGCCCTGATGATGGTTCCTGCACCATGGCTTCGGCCAGTTCGGTGACCACCGACGCGCAGGCTGCGGGGAAAACTTTTCTCAAAGTCGACATTCCTGCCGTGACGCTGAACGCATTTTTCGCGCAGGTGATGGGCATCACGTCCACCAGTGCGTTTGGCACGGCGGTGGCAGGGTATTTTGTGGTCGATGTGTCACCTGTTGGCGTTTGCGCAATCGATTCGTCAACACCGGGTGGCCGACGTGTTGTGCCGGGGCTTGCAGATGAATTGACGGAATATGGATTTAGACGTGGCGTGTCCTACAACCTCATGAATCTCGGAGACGTTGCTGGCGTGAGCACACCGTATTTGATTAACCCTGTGGATGTTTATCCTGGGCCTTGCAACAACAACAATTCAAGCGCCAACGTCGTGGCACCTTATATTTGCACGGGATCGGCTTCTGTCATTGTGAATGTTCCCGGCTATGTTTACGGCAGCACGGGCGTGAGCGCGGGTCCGGTCGAAAAAGCGTTGAACTCGCGATTCGACGTCTACACGGGCAATACCTGTGATCCGGTCAGTGCGCCGCCAGATATCAACATCAGTGAATACACGGTCCCTTCGGGCGCAGGGGCAGGCCCAGCTGGCAATCCACGAGACTGGATGCAACCGGGTGCCAACACATTGCCCTCGCAACAATCCATCAGCATTGATCCCGCAACGCACAAACCCCAAACCACCTTGGCAACGGCCGACTACGGTGCTTTGTGGTCATATAGCCGAGCGGTGAAAGCCTCTGGCTCGGCCCCCAATGCCACTGCAGATGACACGGCCAATGCCAATTTCGGCTTAACAG
This sequence comes from Comamonadaceae bacterium, assembly GCA_947374535.1. Next base: position 1,530 of record CANCCJ010000140.1, read on the forward strand.
ATTGGTCGAATTTGTATGCGGGAAACACCGCTGACACGACGGCAACCGGGTACCCATCAGCGCCGTCCACATCCCCTTACAACACCACCACCGGGAGTAAGTATTTCACCGCCCCAAGCCATACGGGAAAAATCAATCGTCGCGTCTTACAAATCGCGATCGTGGATTGCGCAAACTCCACGGGCAATAACTGCGCAGCCAAAATAAAAATTGTGGGTGTGGGACGTTTTTTCATGACCACAAAAGCCAATCTTCCATCGGTCATCTATGGTGAATTCGATGGCTTGCTTGACCCCGTTCCCCCCTCAGACATCAGGTTGTACAAATGAACACGACGTCTGCCCAAATCAAACGACAAACGGGGGGCGTGGTGATTGAATTTGCCATTGTCATGGTGTTGCTTTTGTCGATGGCCGCAGGCATTTTTTCATTCGGTCGAGCATTTTGGTATGCCGATGCCTTGACCAAAGCCACGCGTGATGGTGCGCGTTTAATTGCCACTTGGCCCAAAGCCACCCTCTCTAGCGCAGGGGTCGTCGCGGCGAAGTCATTGGCCGCGCGCAGTGCCAACGCAGCCAACATCAGTCCTCAATTGGATCCGCTTGCTTCTACGGGTGTGTACGTGAAGGTGGCCTGCTTAAAAAGTGACTTCACGCCAGACGTGTGCACAGACGGGGTGGCACCCAGCAACGTCAGTGTGAGCATCAACGGCTTTTCTGTTCAGTTGGCCGAGTGGTTTCCATTTGTAGACACCAGCGGTGTCAACAACACAACCACCATCAACTTATCACCGCACACCACGATGCGCTACATGAACTGAGGGACATGATGAAGCGCCACAACCCTTCTCTGACTCACACCCAAGTCAATCAACGCGGCGTCGCGGCGCTGGAGTTTGCGCTGGTTGTTGTTCCATTCTTTTTATTGCTATTGGGGGTGATTGAGTTTGGTCGTCTGATGTACTTGTGGAATACCGTGCAAGAAGTCACGCGCAGTGCAGCTCGGCAAGCTGTGGTGACTGATTTCACCAACACGTCGGCCATCGCCCAACTCAAGCAAGTGGCCGTCTTTAGGTCAAATGCTGGCACGCTGCCTGCGGCAACCGAGGTGAGCGATGTGATGGTCAATATCACCTACCTCCAGTCCGATGGTGCGACAGCGGTCGCACCCATGCCCACGGACCCTGGTGACAACATCTCTGCTTGCTTGGATGTGACTCGTGCCAGCAGTTGCATCAAATTTGTTCAGGTCCAAGTTTGCACGGGTAGCCCATGCGGGCCTGTGACTTTTCAACCCATGGTGGGGCTTTTTTCCTACTTGGGTGCGTTGACGATACCTGTCTCCACCGTGCGCATGCCCGCAGAAAGTCTGGGGTTCACACCATGACACGCAAAGTTTCGGCCCTGTCGCTCGTCGCAAAAACACTTGACGATTTGAAGGTGATAGTTTCGTCACTGCCAGATATGCGATTCACCGCCCATTCAGGAGGCGTGGGCTTGCTGCACGCTGTGTTGCAAGCTGAACAGCCCGACCTGCTGTTCCTGGATTTTCCAGAACATGGCGACCCAGACATGCAAGAACTCGAAGAGGTGTTGCTGGGCAACCCGTCGACTTGGCTGGTTCTGTTGAGCCCTGACCAATCGTCTGATTTTTTGATGCACGCCATGCGTGCAGGCGTGCGCGAAGTCTTGGCCCTGCCACTGAATGCGGCACAGGTGCTTCAAGCCCTCCAAAGGATGCAAGTCCACCAAACCAACAGCAGTCGCGAGCGTTCACGGGCTGGGCGTGTGTTGGCGATGATTCCATCTAAGGGTGGGGCAGGGGCCACGTTTTTGGCAACCAATCTGGCCTATGCCTTGTCCAAGCATGGCAAACGCGTGGCCGTGCTGGATTTAAATTTGTACTTTGGCGATGCGGCCATTTATTTGAGCGATGGCGTGGCGGTGTCCAACGTGGTGGAGCTGGCCAGCAAGACACGTCAGATGGATGCCACCTTGCTGGCGTCGAGCATGCTCAAAGTCAGCGAATCCTTGTTTGTTTTGGCAGCACCCGAGTCCCCCGAGCATGTGCGCGATGTGAGCGTGGCGGACATTGAAAAAATCATCGAATTGGCTCGCGCCAACTACGACTTTGTGGTGCTAGACATCGGCAATGCGCTAGACCCTTTGACCATCAAGGCGCTGGACATCGCCGACCGCATTGACTTGGTGATGCAACTGAACCTGCCATTTGTTCGTGCGGCCAGACGCATGGTGAACGTGTTTCGCGATTTAGGTTACGCCGACAACAAACTGCACTTGGTGGTCAACCGCAATGAAAAAGGTGGCGACATCAGCTTGGCAGACGTAGAAAAAACCTGCGCACTGAAGATCGCACAAACCATTCCCAATAGCCATGCACCTGTGAGCGCGTCCATCAACCAAGGCAAACCTTTGGTTGAGCTAGCGCCGCGAGACCCTGTGGCTGTAGCGCTCAACGCTTGGGCCGAAACCTTAGACCCAATGCCACAGCCAAAAGCAGGGGGATGGTTCAGTGGATTGAGGGGTAAATCATCATGAGTTTAAGAAGCCACACCACAGACATCCCAATGACCAGCGAGACAGCCGACGCTCATGAGCACTCCGTCAACGTCGACTCGGATTACTACAAGCTCAAAGCCAAACTCCACAAAGATTTAATAGGCCGTGTGGATTTGAAAGTTCTCAACGCTTTGCCACCTGAGCAGTTGCGCGATCAATTGGGACTGCTGATTGAAAACATGTTGGTCGAGTCTGGCGTGGCGCTGAATTCAGAGGACCGAAAAAAAATCACGCAAGACATTCAGAACGAAGTGACGGGCTTGGGTCCGCTAGAGCCTTTGCTCAATGACCCGACGGTGTCTGACATTTTGGTCAACGGGTCTAAACAGGTGTACGTGGAGCGCAAAGGGCGGCTGGAGTTGACGGACATTGTGTTCGCTGACACAGCGCACCTGATGAAAATCATCGACAAGATCGTGTCGCGCGTGGGCCGGCGTGTGGATGAATCCAGCCCCATGGTGGACGCGCGTTTGCCCGATGGTTCGCGGGTGAATGCCATCATCCCACCGCTCGCTCTGGATGGCCCCATTCTCTCGATTCGCCGATTTTCGGTGGTGCCCTTGACGCTAGACGATTTGATTCGCAGCAAAACCGTGACGCCGGAGTTGGGCGAGCTGCTGATGGTGATGGTCAAGGCCAAGCTGAACATTTTGATCTCGGGTGGTACGGGCACGGGTAAGACGACCACCTTGAATGTCATGTCAGCCGCCATTCCCCACAACGAGCGGATTGTCACGATTGAAGATGCTGCCGAGTTGCGCTTGCAGCAGCCCCATGTGGTGCGCTTAGAAACACGCCCCGCCAATTTAGAAGGCCGAGGGGAGGTGACGCAACGTGCGCTGGTGCGCAACAGCTTGCGCATGCGTCCCGACCGAATCATTTTGGGCGAGGTGCGCGGGCTAGAGGTGCTGGACATGCTGCAAGCCATGAATACCGGACATGAAGGCTCGATGACCACGGTCCACGCCAACACACCCCGGGATGCTTTGACGCGATTGGAAAACATGGCGGGTATGGGGGGCACGAGCATTCCACCCAAGATCATGCGACAGCAAATCAGCTCGGCCATTTCGGTGGTGATACAGATTTCGCGATTGACCGATGGCCGCCGCAAGTTGGTGAGTGTGCAAGAGGTGGTGGGCACCGAGGGCGACATCATCACCATGCAAGAAATTTACAGCTTCTCGCAGACGGGCGTGGCATCAGACGGCATGGTGCAGGGCTACTTCAGCGCCACGGGGGTGCGTCCTCATTTCATGCAAAGGCTCAAATCTTTTGGGCTGTCCTTGCCAGATGGGACTTTCGATCAATCCAGAATTTACGAGTGACACCATGAACACCTATTCCACGCTCTTGCTGATCTTTGGATTTTTAGCCGTTGTGTTGTTGATGGAGGGGATGTATTGGCTGTGGAGTGACACCAGCAGCCCAGAGTTCAAGCGCGTCAGGCAACGGCTAGAGGGCTTGGTGAAAGGCGAAACAGGCCGCATGCACGATGGGTTTGAAAAAAAACGGCTGCTCGCGAACGCGCCCCAAGTGCACGCGCTGCTGTCTCAGTACTCGGGGGCCCAAGCGCTGGACCAACTGCTGCTGCAGGCGGGGTCCAAGAGCACGGTGGCGCAGCTGTTGGCGACTTGTGTGGTGAGTGGCTTGGTCGGTGTGGGGTTGGGATTTTTCTTGCGGGGATCATGGGTGACTTTGGCCGTGACCACGTTGGCGCTGATGGTGTTTCCTTTGCTGCGGGTGAAATGGCAGAAGTCAAACCGCATGACGCTTATCAGTAGCCAACTGCCTGATGCGCTGGACTTTATTTGCCGCGCCTTGAAAGCGGGCCATGCATTTTCTGCAGCACTGTCGATGGTGGGCGACGAGGTGCAAGAGCCCATCGCAAGCGAATTCAGAACCGTTTTCGATGAAATTACATTTGGCGTGTCCATTAAAAACGCCATGCTTAATCTGGCCGAGCGGGTACCGAATAACGACATGCGTTATCTTGTGATGGCGGTCATCATTCAATTAGAGACAGGCGGCAATTTGACCGAACTGTTGAGCATGTTGGCCAACCTAATGCGCGAGCGATTCAAGCTGTTTGGCAAGATCCAAACGCTGGCGGCTGAGGGCAAGCTGTCGGGCTATATCTTGACGGCGCTGCCGTTTGGATTGGCTTTTTTGCTCAACATTTTGAACCCCACCTATATGCATGTTCTTTTCACGGAACCTATGGGCATCAAGTTGGTGTTGGGGGCTTTGGTGATGATGGCCATGGGTGTTTTGTTGCTTTTCCGAATTGTGAATATTCGCATTTAAGGAGTGCCGTATGAACACGCCAGTCGTCTTGCTAATTGCGGTGTTTTTCTCAGTCACAGGT
>CANCCJ010000141.1 GCA_947374535.1 Comamonadaceae bacterium
AATCACCACGGCGGGCCAGCGAGCTTCAAACTTGGGAGCAAATAAACGGCGTGAGGACGGCATGCACAAAGGCTAGCACAGGTCTTTCTGTGGACTTTCAAGAAACGTATGCAACTGGGCTTCAGGTTTGCAAGACAATCAGTACTTCAGACATTTTTAGCGCGGGTTGCGACAACCAACGCACGCTTTCAAAGGCCACTTTCGTGAACACCACACTTCGCCACACTCTGCGCACCGCCGCCCTGCTTTTAAGCGTGGCTTCCCTGCCCGTCTTACCCGCCATGGCACAAAACGTCATCAAAATTGGTGAGATCAACAGCTACAAAGCACAGCCTGCATTTCTTGACCCCTATAAAAAAGGCATGGAGTTGGCCGTGGAAGAAATCAACGCCACCGGTGGCGTGAACGGCAAGCAACTTCAGCTCATCACGCGCGATGACAACGCTTCGCCCGGCGACGCCGTGCGTGCTGCCGAAGAGCTGCTGAGCCGCGAAAAAGTGGACGTGCTCTCAGGCGCGTTCCTCTCGCACATTGGTTTGGCGCTGGGCGACTTTGCCAAGCAGCGCAAGGTGTTCTTCCTCGCAGGCGAACCGCTGACCGACAAAATGGTCTGGCAAAACGGCAACCGGTACACCTACCGCCTTCGCGCCAGCACCTACATGCAAGTGGCCATGCTCGTGCCCGAAGCCGCCAAGCTCAAGAAAAAACGCTGGGCCGTGGTGTACCCCAACTACGAGTACGGCCAGTCGGCGGCCGCCACCTTCAAACAACTGCTGAAGGCAGCGCAGCCCGATGTGGAATTTGTGGCTGAACAAGCCCCCGCCCTCGGCAAGATTGATGCGGGCTCTGTCACGCAAGCCATTACAGACGCCAAGCCCGACGCCATCTTCAACGTGTTGTTTGCCACCGACCTCGCCAAGTTTGTGCGCGAAGGCAACACACGCGGTGTGTTTCAAGGCCGCGAAGTGGTGAGCCTCTTGACCGGTGAACCTGAGTATTTGGAACCGCTGAAAGACGAAACACCGAATGGCTGGATCGTTACCGGCTACCCCTGGTACGGCGTGCAAACGCCTGAACACAAAGCCTTTTACTTGGCCTACCACCGCAAATACAACGACCACCCGCGCTTGGGCTCGGTCGTGGGCTACAGCATGATTCAAGCCTTGGCCGCAGGCATCGCACGCGCCAAAAGCACCGACAGCGAGAAGCTGGTGACGGCTTTCAGCGGATTGAAATTCAGCACGCCGTATGGCCCCGTGATGTTCCGCAAGCAAGACAACCAGTCCACCATGGGCGCATTTTTGGGTCGCACCAAGAATGAAGGCGGCAAGGGTGTATTGGTAGACTACCGCTACATCGACGGTGCCAGCGTGCAACCCAGCGATGACGTTGTGAAAAAACTCAGACCGAGCAATTAAGCGCCGTTCAATAAACCAATCCACAACGCCCGCCTCTAGCGGGCGTTTTAATTTCAAGCCTCAACCACCATGGACATCGCCAGCTTTTTTGTGCAAGCCCTCAACGGGCTGGCCGCTGCCTCGTCTTTGTTTTTGGTGGCAGCGGGTTTGTCGCTCATTTTTGGGGTGACGCGCATCGTCAACTTTGCGCATGGCTCGTTTTTCATGCTCGGTGTGTATGTGGCTTATTCGCTCGTGTCACATGCGGCGCCTGCTGTGTCAGCAGTTTTGAGCGACGTGTTGGGTGAGGCGGCCAGCCAAACCACCACCTACTTTTTAATGTTGCTCTGCGCGGCGCTCGTCACCGGCATGTTGGGTGCGTTGGTGGAAGTGCTGTTGCTGCGGCGCATTTACAAAGCGCCTGAGTTGTTTCAATTGCTCGCCACCTTTGCCTTGGTGCTGGTCATGCAAGACGGCACACTGTGGCTGTGGGGCGCGGAAGATTTGCTGGGGCCACGCGCACCGGGCCTGATTGGGGCGGTCGATATTTTGGGCCGCCGCTTTCCTACGTATGACTTGTTTTTAATCGCCATAGGCCCACTGGTGTTGGCCGTGTTGTGGTGGTGTTTACAAAGCACACGTTTTGGCGTGCTGGTGCGCGCCGCCACGCAAGACCGCGAGATGCTGGGCGCTTTGGGTGTGAACCCGCGCCACTTGTTCACCGCTGTATTTGCACTGGGCTGCGCATTGGCGGGTTTGGGTGGTGCGTTGCAACTGCCACGCGAGCCAGCGCACTTGGGGCTGGACATGGCCACGATTGGCGACGCGTTTGTAGTGGTTGTGGTCGGTGGCATGGGGTCGATCCCCGGCGCGTTTGTGGCAGCTTTGCTGATTGCCGAAATCAAAGCGCTGTGCATCGCAGTGGGCACAGTCGACATTTTGGGTGTGTCGTTTGCGTTTTCCAAACTCACACTCGTGGCCGAGTTTTTGGTGATGGCTGCGGTGTTGATGGTGCGTCCTTGGGGCTTGTTGGGCAAACCACAAAGTACGCCACGCGTCAGCACCGAGCAAGAAGCACCGTTTGCTTTGGGCAGTGTTCGTTCGCAGTGGATGTGGGTGTGCGTTGGCGCTGTGTTGTTGGCGCTGCCGCTGTTCACCGCTGACTCGCCCTACACCTTGGTGCTGGGCATTGACCTGCTCATTGCTGCTTTGTTTGCCGCGAGCTTGCACTTCATCATGGGTCCTGCGGGCATGCACTCGTTTGGTCATGCGGCTTACTTTGGTGTGGGTGCGTATGCGGCGGCGCTGCTGGTGTTGCGTGCGGGTGTGTCTAGCGAAGCGGCCTTGTTGTTGGCCCCGCTCGTCAGCGCCTTGGTGGCCGCACCCATGGCGTGGTTTGCGGTGCGTTTGTCGGGCGTGTACTTGGCCATGCTCACTTTGGCGTTTGCACAAATTGTCTGGTCTATCTGTTTTCAGTGGGACGATTTCACGGGCGGCAGCAACGGTCTCACCGGTGTGTGGCCTAGCGCGTGGTTGCAAGACAAAGCGTCTTATTACTGGCTCACCCTCGTGCTGGTGGCCCTCAGCGTCTATACCTTGCGCCGTGTGTTGATGTCACCCTTGGGTTACGCGCTGCGTGCGAGCCGCGATTCCGTGGGCCGTGCCGAGGCCATGGGCCTGAACGTGCCGCAAGTGCAATGGCTGGGCTTTGTGGTGGCGGCAAGTTTTGCCGGTTTAGCAGGCGCGCTGTTTGCGTTCTCGAAAGGCAGCATCTCGCCCGATGTGTTGGGTGTGAGCAAGTCGGTCGATGGCTTGGTGATGGTGCTGCTGGGGGGCGTGCACACCATGGTGGGTCCACTGGTGGGCGCGGTGACATTCACCGCGTTGCAAGACAGTTTGGCGCGCAGCACCGACTATTGGCGCGCCGTGTTGGGCACCAGCATGTTGCTGCTGGTGCTGGTGTTTCCACAAGGCATTGCCGGCTCGGTGCAGACGTTGTGGCAGCGTGTGCGCCCATCGACGACGCGAGGTGATGCATGAGCACGCAGCACAGCCGTGCGCTTCTTAGCGTGCAACATTTGGACAAAGCGTTTGGTGGCAACCAAGCCGTCCACGATGTGTCATTCAATTTGCAAGCGGGCGAGTTGTTAGCCCTCATCGGCCCGAACGGCGCTGGCAAGTCAACCACGTTCAACTTGGTCAATGGTCAACTCACGCCCGACCGTGGCAGCATCACCTTAGATGGCGTGTCGCTGCTGGGTTGCAAACCTTACGAACTTTGGCGCATGGGCGTGAGTCGCACGTTTCAAATGGCGCAAACCTTTGGCTCGCTCACGGTGGCCGAAAACGTGCAAATGGCTTTGCTGTCTGCCGACGGTTTGTCACTCTCACCTTGGCAGCGCGCCACCCACTACCGCCGCGCCGATGCATTGCAACTGTTGCAACAGGTGCAGCTAGACACACAGGCCTACCGCCCCTGCAGCGAGCTAGCCTATGGCGATGTGAAGCGACTGGAGCTGGCCATGGCGTTGGCGAACAAACCGCGCTTGCTGTTGATGGACGAGCCCACCGCAGGCATGGCCCCTGACGAACGCCAAGCGCTGATGGCGCTCACACGCCGCTTGGTAAACGAACGCCATCTCGCTGTGCTGTTCACCGAGCACAGTATGGATGTGGTGTTTGAACACGCCGACCGCGTGCTGGTGATGGCGCGTGGCACACTCATCGCACAAGGTACGCCAGCGCAAGTGCAAGCTGACCCGCAAGTGCAAGCGGTGTACTTTGGCAGTGGCAAAACTTTTTCATCGACCACCCCCACAGGAGCCACGTCATGACAGATGCCACACCCCTGCTGGAGGTGCAACACCTCAATGCTTGGTATGGCGCAGCACAGGTCGTGTTCGACGTGCAATTGCAGGTGCAGCGTGGCGAGGTGGTAGCGCTCGTCGGGCGCAATGGAGCGGGCAAGTCGAGCACGCTCAAAGCCATCATGGGACTCATGCCCCGTCGCACAGGCCGCGTGCTGTTTGCAGGGCACAACCTATCGCAGGCCGAGCCCTACCAAGCCGCACGCTTGGGGCTGGGCTATGTGCCAGAAGACCGTCGCATCTTCACCAACCTCACCGTGTTGGAGAACTTGCAACTCGGTGTTCAGCCTGCGCGTGCATTGACAGAGGGCCAACAGGGTCGTTTTACACCGCAATGGTCGCTCGAAAAAATATTTGCGCTGTTTCCTAATTTGGCCGACATGCAGCACCGTTCGGCTAACCATATGAGTGGTGGCGAACAGCAAATGCTGACGGTGGCGCGCACGTTAATGGGCAACCCTTGCATGGTGCTGCTCGACGAGCCGTCTGAAGGTGTTGCCCCCATCATCGTGGAGCAAATGGGCGAAATGATTTTGGCGCTCAAGCGCCAAGGCGTGAGCGTGCTGCTGTCCGAGCAAAACACGCACTTTGCGCAATGGGTCAGCGACCGCAGCTACGCACTCGACCGTGGCGTACTCACCACCGCCTAAGCGTCAGATCACTTGCGGTCCGGCCTTGCCACTTTTCACCACGTAGCTGGCTTGCGTTTTCAAACCGGGCTCACTGCCTGCGGGAAACTTGGTGGTGCGGAAATCACAGCGCACTTGGGTGGGCGTGACCGTGATCAAGCTATAGCCCCGCTCATCCGAGCGGTAGTGCAACAAGTCTGCGTTACTTTCACGAATCACAGCCGCCGGTTTGTCGCCTAAGCCGCGTGAGGTGATGGAGGTGGTCACAAACTCGCTGGCCACGATGGGTGACTGCGGGTTATTGGGCTCTAGACGCAGAGGCGCAGCTACATTGCAATGCACATCGCCACCTAAGGTGACCACGTTTTGTAACTTGGCATCCACCACGGTTTGCAGCAGGCGCTTGCGCGCTTCTGGGTAGCCGTCCCACGCGTCGTTCCAGTAGCTGCGACCGATCGGTGTGGGCACGCTGGTCGAGCTGATTTGGGTGGCTTGCGCCACCAACTTCCAGGTGCGCTTGGATGCACTCAATGTCGCGCTCAGCCAACGCTCTTGCTCTTGGCCGAGCATGCTGCGGCTGGCATCACTCAGCTCGTCGCACTGCACCACCATGCGGCCACCGCCGCGCACGGGATCGCGGCAGGCTTGGGGACTGCGGTATTGACGGCAATCCAGTGTCCACACGTCGGCGAGCTTGCCCCAACTCAATTGGTCATAGAGCCGCATGTTGGCTGGGTTGTTGGCGTCAGGCCCCAGCAGCAAAGGCTGATGCTCAAAGTACGCTTGGTAGGCGGCCGCTCGACGCTTTAGCAGTTGTTGTGGTTCGGTGTACTTGCGGTCTTGGTCGTTGGCGTAGTCATTGACGACTTCGTGGTCGTCCCACATCAGCACCCAGGGGTGCGCGGCATGCGCGGCTTGCAAAAAGGGGTCACGCTTGTATTGCTCGTAGCGCTCACGGTATTGCGACAAGGTTTTAGGCTCTTCGCCATTGTGCTGTCGCACGGCATATTGCGGGTTGCTGCTTTCGTAGATGTAGTCGCCCACGAACAGCACAAAGTCGAGCTTCTGCTGCGCAATTTCTTGGTGCGCCAGATATTGACCTTGCTCGTAGTGCTGGCACGACGCCAAGGCCATGCGCAGCTGAGGCACGTCGGCATTCAGCGCAGGCGCGGTTCGCGTATGGCCCACTGCGCTGAGCGCGTGCCCTTGGCGAAAGCGATACCAGTAGTCGGTGCTGGGCTGCAAGTGCTGCACATGCACATGCACGCTGTGGCCACGGGTGTCGTCGGTGATGATTTCCTTTTTTTGTACGCGCTGTTGGAGTGCTGCATCTGCAAACACCTCCACTTGCACGCGTAAGGCGCCGCCCCCGGCCATTGCACGGTCTTCCTCGGTGAACAACAACCGCGTCCACAGCACCACCGAATCCGCACGCGGACGGCCACTGGCCACGCCCAAGGCGAAGGGGTTTGTCAGCCACACACGGGCCTCTTCTGTCGGTAGCGCAATGGCGGTGGTCCACGGCGCAAGCGCTAAGGCGATCGCACTGCGTTGG
>CANCCJ010000142.1 GCA_947374535.1 Comamonadaceae bacterium
CTTGATGGGTGCGATTTTGTTGGAGGACTTGATGCCCACGCCACCTGGATCGGCTACGCCGTTCGTGGCCTCGCAGCTGTTAGAAACCGACGCGATTGACTACAAGATGCAGTTGCGCTTATCTGTTTGCGACAAGGGTGGCTACGCCATCAAAGTTGCTGAATTTGAATTCTGAGGTGCACCATGGAAATGACGAAACAAGACAAATTTCTGCAAGACCTCAACGTAGAGACCATTCTGGGTCAGGACCAAGAGGCTGACATTGCACGCGACTTGCCCATGCGCAAGTGGCTCTATTCTTGGCTGCTAGATCCCAACATTCCTGGCAACTTCCAAAAAGACTTAGACAAGTGGATCAGCTACCTCATCATTGGTAACTTGTTCAGCTTGATGTTTGAACATGTACCAGCTGTGTACGAGCCGTATCGCACCTGGTTTGAGCTTTTCGACATCTTCTCTGTGGCCGTGTTCACCGTTGAATACGCCTTACGCCTATACTTAGCGCCAGAAGACGAAGAATTTAAAAATCGCAAGAGTGCTCGCTGGGGCTTTGTTTCTAGCCCTTTTGCCATCATCGACTTTTTGGCGGTAGCGCCTTTCTACTTGAAGGCCTTCATCCCAATCGATTTGCGCGTATTGCGATTCCTGCGTCTGTTGCGAATCTTGAAGTTGTTCCGTGTCCTGATCCCAGCCATCGCTGAATTCAAAGAACTCAACAAAGATCGCACTTTCCGCCAAAAGGTTCACGCCCTTGTATTTCCTAGCCCCTACGGTGGCACTATGCAGAACATTTTCGAGGTGTTCATTGCGGTATGGGTGTTGTTGTCTGTGATGGCCGTGATCTTGGAATCTGTCAAAGGCATTCACTATATTTTGCATTTGCAATTCGTCATTCTGGATGCTGTGGCTGTAGCCATCTTCACTGTGGAGTACTGCATGCGTATTTACTCATGCGTGGAAGAACCTGGCTACAAAGGCGCATTATTGGGCCGCTTCAAGCAAGCCAAATCGCCTTCGACCTTCATCGACTTCTTGGCAGTGCTGCCCTTCTTCTTAGAAGTGTTCTTGCACCACCTGATGGACTTGCGCTTCTTGCGAGTGTTCCGTTTGGCACGATTGCTCAAGCTCACACGCGGCAGCGATGCCACAGCGGTATTGGTGAAAGTGGTGGTGCGCGAGTGGCCTGTGATGGGTGCCGCCACCTTCATCATGATGCTGCTGTTGGTCTTGACCGCCAGCCTGGGCTATTTATTTGAATACGATGCGCAACCTGAAAAGTTCGAAAACATCCCCACCTCTATTTATTGGGCGGTGATTACTTTGGCTTCTGTGGGCTACGGCGACATTTCACCCGTGACCCCCATGGGCCGCGCGATGACCAGCATCTTGGCTTTGATGGGCATTGGCATCTTCGCCATTCCTGCGGCGTTGTTGGCCTCGGCTTTCAGCGATGAGCTGGTGAAAGAGCGTGACCAGTTGAAAGCCAACTTGTTCGCCATCCTCAAAGACGGCCACATCAGCGAGGCAGAGGCTGAAATCATCAGATCTGAAGCCAAACGCCTGCACTTGACTGTGGAAGAAGTGAACAAGTTGATTGAAGTGGTGATTAAAGAGCATGAGCTCGAAGAACGCAACCCACTGCCTATCCACAAAATTGCAGAAAATCCAGCCTTGGCGGTGGAACACTACAAAGTGTTGTTGGGTCAAATCCGACAACTCGGCGTGCAAACCGACGAAGTCAAGTTTGAGGCGGCTGCACAACAAGGTGCGCGATTGTCATCAAGCGAGTTGGCTTTGTGGCACAAAATCCAAGGCAACGCATAAAGGCTTGGTTTAACTTAGCAGCATTGAGACAAACAGTCACGCCTTCCCGTGTGGCCGTTTGTCTGTTCAGACACCACATACAACTTCGTTAGAGCTAGGTAATGACTACAGGTTTTAAGAACACCCTGATGGAAATCTTGGACGGTTCGCCCAAACACACGGCGAGCCGCTACGTCGAATGGCTGATCACCCTGGTGGTGTTGATCAATTGTTCTGCGGTGATTCTTGATTCCGTCCCCGAAATTCACGCTGAATTCAAAGATTTCTTCCACGAGTTAGAGTTTTGGAGTGTGATGTTCTTCACGGTCGAATATATCGCTCGCGTTTGGTCACTCGGCGCCAAATACAACCGTGACCGCGGTGGTTCATGGAAAGGTCGCTTTGAATACATGTTCAGCCCGTTTGGTTTGGTGGACTTCTTTGCCACCATGCCGCACTACATGCATATGTTCTTCCCTGCACTCGACCTGCGCATCTTGCGCGTGTTGCGATTGTTGCGAATCTTGAAGCTCTCCAAATACAACACGGCACTGCAAGATCTGTTTCATGCGGTGTACTCCGAACGTCAAGCGTTTGGCTCTGCAGTGTTTTTGTTGACCATTGCCACCATCGTGTCGGCCTCGTTGATGCATTTCGCTGAGGGGCATCACCAGCCCGAGTTCTTTGGCACGATTCCGCACTCCATCTATTGGGCTATCGTCACCATCACCTCAGGCTACGGCAACGTCGAACCCATGACCAAATATGGCGAAGCTATTGCGCTCATCACGGGTTTCTTGGGCGTCTGTATGGCTGCCATCATGACCGGTATCGTGGCTTCGGCATTCTCTAACCAAGTGGCACGTAAGAAAGCTGCGTTTGAGGCGCAACTGCGTGAGGTTTTCTCTGATGGCAATATGTCTGACGAAGAGCAAGCCACGTTGAAACGACTGCAAGCTCATTACCGTTTGTCAGATGAACAAGTCGAAGCCATGATGCTCCGCGCCAAAAATAAATCGTCGTCTAATGAATGAGCGCACCATGACCACAGCAGCTCCTAACCTTACCTCGCTCCAGCGCATCAAGCGTCGCACTTTCGAAATCATGGAAGGCGAAGTGCCAGACAAATACAGCCACTTCGTCGAAATATTCATCGCCTTGCTGGTGGTGGCCAACGTGATTGGCATCATCTTGGAGTCAGTACCTGAAATTCACGAAGCCTTTATGGCCGAGTTTCACGCCTTTGACGTGTTCAGCGTGGCCGTGTTTTCGGTGGAATTCGTCTTGCGCGTTTGGTCATACAGCGAGAAATACATTCACAACGGTGGCACCTCTTGGCAAGGTCGCAAAGAGTATGTGTTCAGCTTCTACGGCATCATTGACTTTGTGAGCACAGTGCCTTTTTACTTGCAACTGCTCTTTCCAGGTGCTGACTTGCGTGTGCTGCGCATGTTCCGCTTGATGCGAATTTTCAAACTCTCTCGCTACAACAGCGCGTTTGAAGACATGGTGGCCGCTGTCAAAGCAGAAAAAGACTCTTTTTCATCTGCCGTGTTTTTGCTGTTCATCAGTTGCTTGTTGTTTTCTTCATTGATTTACATCATCGAAGGCCACGAGCAGCCCGAGGTGTTCCCCTCAATCCCTGCGGCCATGCATTGGTTTGTCATCACCATCATCTCTGGCTGGGGCAATGTGGACCCTGTGACTTTCTTGGGTTCTTTGCTGGTGATCCTCACGCAAATCTTATCCATCGCTCTGGCCGCGATCTTGACGGGTGTGGTGGCCACGGCCTATACCGCGCAAGTGGAGCGTCGCCAAGCTTTGTACGAGATGGAAGTTCGTTCTGTGCTCGCCGATGGTGTGGTGACAGAAGAAGAAAAAGCCAAACTTAAAATGATGCAGGCCAAGCTGGGCATGTCGGACGACCAAGTGCAATCCATCGTCAATCAGATGGAAGAAGAAAAGTACATCTCGGCGGCCAATAAGCAATCGTAAATTCAACAGAAAGCAATCATGGACAACGGCGCCTACGAAAAATACAAGCAAGAGAACCCAGACGTCTACACGCCACTCTCGACTTACGACTACGTAGATCAGTTTGTTCACAAATTGACGATGGCTGAGATCGTGGTGTGTGGAGTAGCAGTGGTGTTAGCCGTATTTGCCCTCTATAAAATTTTTGCCAAGCGAAAAGATAAAAAATCAAAAGATCACAGCGAATAAAGGAAGACCGATGAGTGAATTACCAGAAACCGAATTGCCAGACCACGGCAATGATCCGTTTCGCACCCGTTGTGCGATGTTGGTATCCCTGTTGGCCATGTGCTTGGCCATTGCCAGCTTGGGCGGCAACAACGCCTCCAAAGAAAGTATGAGCAACAACATCTTGGCCTCCAATGCTTATGCGTTCTACCAAGCCAAGAACATTCGCCAGACAGACTACAAAATCGCAGCTGACGAGTTGCGCATTCAATTGGCTAACGATAAATTCTCCCCTGCTGCCAAAACTTTGGCAGAGAAAAAGCTCGAAGGCTACGAAAAAAATATCGCGCGCTATGAGTCAGAACCAGAAACAGGCGACGGCAAAAAAGAGTTGATGGAGAAGGCCAAGGAGCACGAACACGAGCGCGACATCGCGCTACGCCAAGACCCATGGTTTGACTACGCTGAAGCATTGCTGCAAATTGCCATCGTGCTGACCTCGGTGGCCATCTTGACGGGCGCGCATGTGTTGTTCTGGGTGCCGTGCGCACTTGGACTATTGGGCATTTTCTCGACTGTCAATGGTTTTTTGCTATTCATCTGATTGCAAAACCTATAAGCACTAGGCCCCGCGAGGGGCTTTTTTGTCACACCCTGATATAACTACTTCCACATAGTCATGCCAAACGCCTACGAAAGCCAGACTTGGCGTGATCAAATTGAAAAATTTATCACGCACCCTGCTATTCAGCATTTTTTAGTTGTCCTAATCGTTGTTAACGCAGCCATTTTGGGGATAGAGACCAATCACAGCGTGATGGCATCATGGGGCCATGAGCTGTTCTTGCTAGATCACCTCATCTTGGGTATCTTCATCACCGAGATTGTGTTGCTCATTGCTGCGCGCGGCTTCTCGTTCTTCAAGGATGCTTGGTGCGTGTTCGACTTCATCGTAGTGGGCATAGCATTGGTACCTGCCTCAGGCTCTTTGTCTGTACTTCGCGCGCTGCGAGTCTTGCGAGTGCTTCGCCTCATCAACAAAGTCGAAAGCATGCGCAAAGTGGTAGGTGGCTTGCTCAGTTCTCTGCCAGGGTTAGGGTCTGTATTCGGCCTGATTTTGATTATTTTTTATGTCGCCTCAGTGATCGCTACGAATATCTTTCACAAAGATTTCCCCGAATGGTTTGGCGACTTAGGCATGAGCGCCTTCACCTTATTTCAAGTGATGACGCTGGAAAGTTGGTCCGACGGCATTGCACGGCCCATCATGGAAGTTTTCCCTTACGCGTGGATTTTCTTTATCCTGTTCATCTTGATAGCCACGTTCATCATCTTTAACTTGTTCATCGCTGTGATCGTGGATTCCATTACCGCAGATCATGACAAAGACAGCCGCGATCACCATCATCAACTCACGATGCAAGAAGAACTGCAACTGCTACGCAAAGAACTAGCGGAGCTACGCCAACTACTGATTGACAAACCAAACCCATGACCACGCAGCACACCCACAATTCACCGCTAGCGAGGTTTTACAAATGGGTGTTTGATCCATCGTTCAAACATGGCTTTCAGCACATCGTAGAACGAACGATTGCGTTCTTGATCGTGGCCAGTGTGCTTGCGGTTTTGATTGAAAACACGCCAGAGATATACAACAAGCACGCGAGTTGGTTTCATTGGTTTGATCTCATAACCGTGGGGATTTTTACCGTCGAATATGTGATGCGGGTTGCAACCGCACACTTGAGTCCTGACTATGCAGGCAAAAGCTTTCCTCGCCTTCGCTATGCCTTGAGCTTTTATGCATTGGTTGATTTGATCGCCATTGCACCATTTTATTTCGCACGCTTTGTCGACGTAGATGTGGAAATGCTGCGCGTATTGCGGGTGATGCGGTTGGCACGAATGTTCAAGCTCTCGCGTCAACTCATTCCTGCATGGCATGAGTTTCAAACACTCAATGAGGGGCGTAGCTTGCGCGCGAAAATCTTTGCATTGCTGGAACCCACAGGTCACTCGGGCCGCTTGCACGCCTACATCGACAACTTCATCGTGTTTTGGATCGCCTTGTCCATCACCTGCGTGATTTTTGAAACTGTCGCCTCGGTACGTACGATGTTTGCCATTGAGTTTGAAGTCATCGACGTGATGGCCTTCACCATCTTCACCATCGAATACATCGCGCGTGTTTACACCGCGCCAGAAAATCCAAAATACAAACATCTGCGGATGCCGCACTGGGCGCATGTGCGTACAGGACAAGCCATCATCGATTTGCTGGCGATTTTGCCATTCGTGTTAGAGAGTTTATTCAGTCAACACCTTGACTTGCGCTTCTTGCGAGTGTTCCGTCTGATGCGAATGCTCAAGCTCACGCGCTACACCTCCGCCATGGAAACACTTTTCAAGGTGGTG
>CANCCJ010000143.1 GCA_947374535.1 Comamonadaceae bacterium
ATGGCGGCTAAAACAACGTCGGTGATCATGTTCTTGGTGGCTGCTGCGATGGTGTCGGCTTGGTTGATCACCGTGGCCAACTTGCCAGCACAAGTGGTGAGTTTGCTTGAGCCTTTGCTGGGTAACCCCACAATGCTGATGGCAGCCATCATGGTGTTGTGCATGGTCGTCGGTACGGCGATGGACATGACGCCTACCATTTTGATCTTGACACCTGTGTTGATGCCCATCGTCAAAGCGGCTGGCATTGACCCTGTGTATTTTGGTGTGTTGTTCATCATCAACAACTCGATTGGCTTGGTCACACCGCCAGTGGGCACTGTGCTGAACGTCGTGGCGGGTGTGGGGCGTATGCGCATGGATGATGTGACACGCGGTGTCATGCCTTTCATGGCCGTGCAGTTCATCGTCATGTTCTTGATGGTGCTGTTCCCATCCATCGTGATGGTACCTGCGCGCTGGTTATATTAAGTTTCTTTCCTCCAGTCTGTCCGGGTACGCCAGACAGGGGGACTTTTCTTTGGCGTACGACCGCAAAGTTCATCAGGAGACACTGACATGAAACGTGTATTTATCAAGACCGTGATCGCAGCCGTGGCCATGGCCGCTATGGGCATCGCCTCGGCACAAGTGAAAACCATCAAGTTTGCCAACCAGAACAGTGCGGGTCACCCCATCGTGCAAGGTATGGAAAAATTCAAAGAGATCGTCGAGAAGAACTCCGGCGGCAAGCTCAAAGTCAACATCTTCCCAGGTGGCACTTTGGGTAGCGACCAAGCCAACGTGTCTGCCATCCAAGGTGGTTCCCTCGAAATGGCTTCCATGAACTCTGGCATCTTCGCGAGCCAAGTCAAAGAATTTGGCGTGTTCGATTTCCCATTCATGTTTGCTACCACCAAAGAAGCCGACGCAGTGGTTGACGGCGCCTTCGGTAAGAAGATGCATGCCAAGTTGGAAGAAAAAGGTTTGATCGGTTTGGCTTACTACGAACTGGGCTTCCGTCACATCACCAATGGCAAGCGTGCCATCAACAAAGTGTCTGACCTCGAAGGCCTGAAGTTGCGCGTGATTCCTAACCCCATCAACGTGGACTGGGTGAAAGCTTTGGGTGCCAACCCCACACCACTGCCATTCCCTGAGTTGTATGCCGCTTTGGAACAAGGTGCTGTGGATGGTCAAGAAAACCCCATTCCCACCATCAACAGCGCTAAGTTGTACGAAGTGCAAAAGCACATGGTGCTGACCGCTCACCAATACAACCCACAGTCCGTGGTGATCAGCAAGAAGTTCTGGGACACCTTGAGCGCGGCTGAGAAAAAGGTGGTCTCTGATGCCGCCATTGAGTCTGCCAAGTTCCAACGCGACACTGCTCGTAACTTGGAAGCCAGCTTGTTGGCTAACTTGAAGAAGAACGGCATGCAAGTGACTCAGTTGCCCGAGTCCGAAATGACTATCTTGCGCGACAAGATGCGTCCTGTGACCGCCAAGCATGGCGTGACTGTTGGTCAAGACTTGGTCAAAGAGTTGCAAGCTGAAATCGATAAGGCGCGTTCAGCTGCACCTGCTAAGAAGTCCAAGTAATTGGCTTCGTGATGCTTCGCCGCTTGAATGCGGCGAAGCTTTTTTTGTTGAATGAATCTAAAAATTCTTAAGGGAAGTTGCGTATGAAAGTCTTGATGCTGCACGGCGTGAACCACAACATGTTTGGTAAACGCGATCCCAAGCAATATGGCACCATCACACTCGATGAGATCAATGCCAATTTGCACACGCTTGGCAAAGAATTAGGTGTTGAGGTGACGTGCTATCAGACCAACAGTGAAAGCGACATGTGTGAGCGCATTCATCAAGGCTACTTTGATAACGTCGACGCTGTGCTGATCAACGCTGGCGCTTGGACCCATTACAGCTATGCCATTCGCGATGCCTTGGCTGTGTTGACTTGCCCAGTGGTCGAGCTGCACATGTCTAACATTCATGCCCGTGAAGAATTTCGTCACAAGTCGGTGTTTGCCGAAATTGTGAAAGGCCAAATTTGTGGCTTTGGTGCTGACAGCTATGCGTTGGCTTTGCGTGCTGCTGTGTCTGCCGCTCATTCCTCTAAATAAATCATGAGTACACCGAGTCTGGTCATCAATGGCAACACGCAGTTGATTGCCCATATTGGCTTTCCCACGCACACCTTTAAGTCGCCCATGATTTACAACCCGTACTTCGCCAGTGCGGGCATCAATGCGGTGGTAGTGCCGATGGGTTGTCAAACGCCAGACTATCCTGTGTTTTTGAAATCGGTGTTCAACCTCACCAATATTTGCGGCGCGCTCATCACTATGCCGCACAAGGTGGTGACGGTGGGTTTGCTCGACGAAGTCACGCCCACCGTGCGCGTCGCCGGTGCATGTAACGCCGTGAAAAAGCTGGCGGATGGCCGTTTGGTCGGCGACATGTTTGACGGTGCGGGCTTTGTGCGCGGTGTGCAGCGCAAAGGTGTTGACCTCAACGGTAAACGTGTGCTGGTGGTCGGCTCGGGCGGTGTGGGTTGCGCGATTGCAGCATCGCTGGCTGGCACAGGCATTGCCGCCATCAGCTTGTTTGATGTAAACACTGCCTCTGCCGAAGCTTTGGGCCAACGCTTGAAACAAAACTATCCTCAGATCGATGTGCGCACGGGCTCGAACGACCCCGCTGAACACGACTTGGTGGTCAACGCCACGCCCATGGGGATGAACGAAGGCGATGCCTTGCCGATGGATGTGTCGCGCATTTCGCCCGACGCATTTGTGGGCGAAGTCGTGATGAAAACCGAAATGACTGCCTTCTTGCAAGCTGCTAAAAACCGTGGCTGCCGCGTGCAGGTGGGCTCGGACATGTTGTTCGAACAAATCCCTGCTTACCTCGAGTACTTTGGCTTGCCCACTACCACCGCAGAAGTGCTGCGCGATGTGGCGCAGTTAAGCTACTGACGTTAGATAGATTTTTCTTGGAGTTTCAGATGACCTTGCAATCCATACACCGCGAGTCCGTGCCCGACATGCCCAACCGCTTAGGACTAGAGGGGATTGAGTTCATCGAGTACGCCACCAGCCGCCCACAGGCGCTGGGCCAAGTGTTAGAGAACATGGGTTTTCGTCCCGTGGCCCGTCACCGTTCGCGTGAGGTGACCTTGTATCGCCAAGGCGGTATGAACTTGGTGGTCAACGCCAGCCCTGATGACGCCCGTGTGAGTGCCACAACCGATGGGCAGCCTGTCATTTCTGCGGTGGCCTTTCGCGTGCGCGACGCCTTGCAAGCCCACACCCGTTGCATGGAGCTGGGCGCATGGAATGTGAGCAGCCAAGCACAAGCGATGGAGTTGCACATCCCCGCCATTCACGGCCCGGGCGGCAGTCGCTTTTACTTTGTGGACCGTTGGCAAGAGTTCTCAATTTACGACATCGATTTCAAACCCATTCCTACCGTGGACCAGCACCCACAAGCCACCGCGGGTATGAGCTACTTTGGTGTGGTGCAGTACATCGGTGCAGGTCGCAGTGCGGATTGGTTGGCGTACTTTGAACACATGTTTGATTTCAGCTTTGTGCCCGACGAGCAGCGCTTTGGCATCTTGCCCAAGGGCAAGTTGATGAAGAGCCCGTGCGGCAACTTCTTGTGGCAACTCATCGAGCCCGATCCTTGGATGGACACAGACGACTCGCCCGAGTGTTTGCAACGCATTGGCTTGGGTGCCGCCGATGTGGGCGCCGCAGTGACTGCACTCAAAGCGCGTGGCGTTGAGTTTGTCGAGTCCACCCAGCTACACCCAGAAGACCGTGGTGCGCTCACACGCAGTGCCTTGGGCTCGGTGTCGTTTGAGCTGGTTCACAAAGACAACTGAATCAAGGCCACTTTATGAACCTACTCGACGGTTTCGGTATGGACACCATCACGATGGCGGGCTCGTTAGAGGCCAAACTGTCGGCGATGAAAGACGCAGGCTTCTCGCAAGTCATGCTCATGGCGCGTGACTTGGTCACCCACCCCGGCGGCGTGCCTGCGGCGGTGGCAGCCGTGCAGGCCAGCGGTTTGCGCCCTACAGGTTTTCAGGTGTTGCGCGACTTCGAAGGTTTGTCAGGTCACTTGCACGGCTACAAAGTGGACATCGCCAAGTCCATGCTCGAAATGTGCGCCGCCACAGGCAGCAAAGTGTTGTTGGCCTGTTCGTCCACCTCACGCCACGCCACGGATGATCTCGATCACATCGCCCGCGATTTAAAGAAGCTCGCCATGATGGCCTTGCCCTTGGGGATCAAGGTGGCTTATGAAGGTTTGTCATGGGGCCGCACGGTCAATGAGTTCACTACCTCGTGGGATGTGGTGTGCCGCGCCGATTGCCCCAACCTTGGCATTGGTTTGGACTCGTTCCATATTTTTGCCGCCAACACCTCGTTGGACGCCATTGAAGACCTCGACCCTGAAAAGATTTTTTTGGTGCAACTGTCGGACTTTATGTGGCACGAAACCCCCACCTTTGAAGACCGCATGACCACTGCACGCACTTTCCGCGTGTTTCCAGGCGAGGGCGTGCACAGCGAAGCTTTGGCTGACTTGGTGTTGCGCCTAGACCGTATTGGCTATCGCGGCGACTACAGTTTCGAAGTCTTCAATGACGATTACCAACAATTGCCACTTGCCACCGTCGCCGAGCGCGCCCGCAAGAGCGCCACATGGTTGCACGACAACGTGCTGCACCGCTCAGCGCCGTTGCCTGCTTGGACCCGCACACCCACCCACACACACCCATGAAACAACGTCAACTCGGTCCCTATCAAGTGTCAGCCATTGGCCTAGGCTGCATGAACCTCAGTCACGCTTACGGTGCACCGCCTGCACCTGAAGTGGGTGAGGCCTTGATTCACCGCGCCTTAGACCTGGGCGTGACGATGTTTGATACCGCTGCTTTGTATGGTTTTGGCACCAACGAGTCGTTAGTGGGCAAGGCGCTCAAAGCGCATCGCAACGAAATTACCTTGTGCAGCAAGGGTGGCATGGCCGGTGTGTCATTCCCCGATGGTGTGAAGCGTGTGATTGATGGTCGCCCAGAGACGCTGCGCAAAAACTGCGAAGACAGCTTGGCCCGTTTGGGTACCGATGTGATTGACCTGTATTACCTGCACCGTTGGGATAAACAAGTGCCCATCGAAGACAGCGTGGGAGCCCTGAGCGACCTCGTGCGTGCCGGCAAGGTTCGTGAAATTGGCTTGAGCGAAGTCTCTGCCACCACCTTGCGCAAAGCGCATGCCGTGCACCCCATAGCGGCGGTGCAAACCGAATACTCGCTGTGGACACGTAACCCTGAAATTGCCGTGCTCAAAGCCTGTGAAGAGTTAGGTACGACCTTTGTGGCCTTCAGTCCCGTGGCGCGTGGTTTCTTGTGCGGTGAATTGCGTGACGTGGGGACTTTGGCTGCCAACGATATTCGCCGTGCCATGCCGCGTTTCAATGCTGATACCTATGTGGCCAATTTACCTTTGCTTGATGCCTACCAATCCATTGCCCGCGAAGTGGGTTGCACGCCGGCACAACTGGCCTTGGCTTGGTTGTTGCACAAAGACAGCAAGCTCATCCCGATTCCTGGCACGCAAAACATTCGCCATCTCGAAGACAACATCGCTGCTGCGGATGTGGTGCTGTCGGCAGACCAGATGCAGCGCTTAGAAGCGCTCATCAATCAGCAGACGGTCAAAGGGCCGCGTTACAACTCGCTCAATGCCTCTGAGGTCGATACCGAAGAATTTGTTTGATTTGGGGTGGGCGGATTCAAGCCTTCGCGCAACGCTCGGCTTCGGCGCTCATGCCTTCTTTGTCTACCGCAAAGAATCCAGGCATGTTAAATCGGTTCAGGCTAGGGTAGCTAGAGAAAGCCATCGACCAGTCGCTGAATCGACGTTTCTCCAAAGGACCGCGTGCCAAGAGCTCAATGTCGTAATGACGCGCATCGCGCTGGAGACTGTGCCATAAAGACTCAATGGCTTCAGGCTTACCTTCGATGCATTGCACAAACACCTCTTCTGTGTACAGCAAGTGACCAGTAATACCTAGCATGGCATTCTTGGCGCGTGCCTCACTGAGCATGTTGAAGAGGTGCAAGCTACCTAGGGTATTGGTAGCTTTTGAGCGGTAAAGCAGACGTTCAAGCACGGGCATAAGAAGATGTAAAAACAACTTAAATCGTACAAAACTGATATTTAAAAAATCTTACGAGCTGGTTCAAGACACCGAATGCACAAATAACTGCTCACGCAGCCAAATATGCACAGGGTCTTGCTGGTGTCGTACATGCCAGATGGCGTACATGGGCATGTCTGGCGTGTCAAAGGGTACGGGTGCATCCGCTAAGCCCCGGAGCAAACCTTGACGCAGCAAGCCGGGCAGGGTGGC
>CANCCJ010000144.1 GCA_947374535.1 Comamonadaceae bacterium
CGACCACAACGGTGCGTTCCAAGCCAGCGCCTACGCAGCTATTGCTTACTACCCCTTGGGCCACAAGATAGACCGTGAATACATCCACGCCTTCACCAGCAGTGCCCAGCTCACCAGCAGCAGCTACGCCAGCCGAGACTACGACTACACCCGCCCTCGCACCCAGCTAGATGCCAGCGCAAGCGACGCCCGTGCACAAGCACAAACCAAACAAGAGGTGTACCTGTGGCGCAGCGCCAAGCATGGCATGGGTGGCTCAGACTACAGCCAACCCAATGCCGGCAACAACAAACAAAGCAACCAAACCGAAGAACAAGGCAAACAACTGGCCGTGCTGCGTTTGCAGCACCTGCGTCAAAACGCACAACGCGCCAAAGGCGTGGGCCATGTGCGTGGCATCGAGCCCGGGCACACATTCACACTCAGCGAACACCCCCAACGCCAAGCCAACGCTGAATACATCGTCTTGCACACGCAGTTTGTCATAGAGAACGTCAACGAAGAAACCCAAAGAAACGCTGTTGCAAATGCGCTCGCCACACTCAGTGACCCCCAACGCCTGAGCGGGCAGTGGCGTGTGGAGGTGAAATTTGAGGCGCAGTCCAGCAAAGAAATGCTGCGCCCTCTCATGACCCAGCCCAAGCCCTATGTGTACGGGCCACAACCCGCCATCGTTTGCGGCCCCGATGCACAGACTGCTGAGAGCAACCTTTTTACAGAAACCCTAGGGCGCATCAAAATTCAATTTCCTTGGGACCGCTACGGCACCCAAAACAACAACAGCTCATGCTGGGTGCGCGTCGCCTCACCCTGGGCGGGCAACCAGCTAGGTGCCATGCACCTGCCCCGTGTGGGCCAAGAGGTGCTGGTGAGTTTTTATGAAGGCGACCCAGACCTGCCCATCGTCATAGGCAGCGTGCATAACGAACTCAACCAACCCCCTTGGGCCTTACCCACCAACCAAGCCCTCTCGGGGTTTAGAAGCCGCGAGCTGGTGCCCAGCGGCGGCAACGCAGCAGCCGGGCGCAGCAACCATGTGCTGCTTGACGATACCGAAGGCAAGATCCAAGCCCAAATCAAAAGCGACCACTTGCACAGCCAGCTGTCCTTGGGCCACATCAGCCGCATCGAAAACAACCAAGGCCGCAAAGAATTCAGAGGCGAAGGCTTTGAGCTGCGCAGCGATGGGCACGGTGCACTACGCGCCCAAAACGGCTTGCTACTCACCACCCACGGCAAACCCGCCGCAGCTGAGCACGTGCTCAGCATGGCCCAAACCACACAGCCACTGAGCGGCGCCCACGAGCAACACAAAAACATGGGCAGCTTGGCCGTGCACCACCTGGCGCACGACGAAGACGAAGCTGATGCGGTGCAAGCGAGCTTGCAACAACAAGCCAACGACCTATCGGGCAACGAACACACCCGCCAAGAAGGCAGCTACCCAGAGCTGCAAGCCGCGCACCTCACGCTATCGAGCCCAGCGGGCATACAAAGCACCACCCAAGGCAGCACCCACAGCCACAGCGAACACCACCACGCCATCACGGCGGGCAAACACATCAGCCTAGCGGGTGCGGGCAGCTTCTTAGCCTCGGTGGGCAAGAACGTGGGCCTGTTGGCTAACAAAGCCATGCGCTTGATTGCGGCCACAGGCAAAGTGCAAATCCAAGCGCAAAGCAACGACATGGAGCTGCTGGCCCAACAGGTGTTGGCGCTCATCGGCAAGCAAGGGGTGGTGGTCAAGTCAGACACGCTCATACGCTTATCAGTAGGGGCGCATGCGGTGCAAATCACACCGGGTGCGGGGATAGAGTTTTTGTCGCCACTGGCCCCGCAGTTTCATACGGCAGCGGTGAATTTGGGTACGCCTAAGAGCATGACTGAGGTGATTCAAAACAGCCCCAGTAGCAAGTTCAATGAGACGTTTGCATTCACGGACGCCGAGGGTAAGCCATATGCGAATTGGAAATACGAAATGGTGCGCGCCGATGGCTCTGTTGTCAGCGGTGTGACCAATGCCAACGGAGAAATACCCTTGGCACGCAACGACCACCCCGAAGAGCTGGTGATTGACGCGATTGAACCCGCTTAAACCAATGGGCTAACAGCTCAAAAGGAAATACACATGTCAGACAGCACAAATGGCGAACGAAAAAGTTCATCTGCTATCAATACCCAGCATGGTCGCGCTAGGTTTGTTCACACGATGACGCTGAGCGAACAAAGCGACACCGTCAAACTCGTCATGCGGCGCATGTCGGTGCTGCCCATTGTGTTTGTGCCAGGGGTCATGGGCACGAACTTGAAATCCAATGACGGCAATGACAAACAAGTTTGGCGCGTGGACTCTGGCTCGGATACTTTGACAAGAATGAATGGCATGAATGCTGGAAAGCGTCAAAAAGCACTCCACCCCAGTCGCACAGAGGTTGACCCCCGTGGCGCATTGCCCGATGGCAAAGTGGCGGGCTTGATTCGTGAGCAAGATTTTTTTGCACGAGGCTGGGGTGAGGTAAGCAAAGAAAGTTACCAAGTTTTTTTAAGCTGGCTGGAGGATCACCTCAACGGGGGCAACAAAAAGCACAGCATCCTCAACGCCCAGTTACAGCAATTGAGCGACGGCGCAGCATGGCGACCCGAAAAAAGCTTTGCATCACTGAACGCCCAAGAGGGTAAATCGGCAGAGCAATGGCTCTACCCTGTGTATGCCTGTGGCTACAACTGGCTAGAAAGCAATGCCATATCGGCAAAGCGGTTACGCGACCGCATCGACGAGATCATCCAAGAAAACAACCGAGGCACATCCGTCTGCGAAAAAGTTATCGTGCTCACCCACAGCATGGGCGGCTTGGTGGCGCGGGCATGCTGCCAATTGCCCGTCAAAGAAGGCGGCCCCAAGACGATGGAGAGCAAGATAGCGGGCGTGGTACACGGGGTGATGCCCGCCATTGGCGCTGCTGCTGCCTACACCCGCTGCAAGGCAGGCACACAAGATGACACAACATCTGGCCTGATTGACGGCAGCATCCAAGACTGGGGTGCGGTGCGCGTGATTGGTAAAACGGGCAAAGAAGTCACGGCTGTTTTTGCACAGTCTCCTGGGCCATTGCAACTGCTGCCCAACAAGCAATACCCCAAAGACTGGCTGCAAGTGCGCGACAGCGAAGGCAGCTTGCTGCCTGAGCAGCCAGACACCAGTGACCCTTATGAATTCATCTACAAGGAGCGCAAGAAATGGTGGGGCTTGATTAAAGAAGAGTGGTTGTCGCCGCCGGGGGGGCAAGAGCTTAGATGGGAAATATTTGAAAAAAACATACAGAAGGCATCCGTATTTCACGATGGCATCCAAGACTACTACCACCCCAACACTTGGGGGTTTTACGGGCAAGGCATTGGCAGCTACGAACGTGCCGTGTGGACCCTGAGCAAGGGCAATGTGCCACTGGGCCAAGACGCCCCCGCCAAAGAAGACATCAACCGCCTGCCCCACAGCGCGATGCACGAGGAAGGCACCAGCACCATTGGCGTGGCCGCACCCGACCAAAGCGACTGGCAAATTGACGGGTCCATGCTTGTGGTGCATGGCGGCGACTACTACTACCTGCGCCTGCCTGCAGCCCATGTCAGCCACACAGGCACGGGAGATGGCACGGTCAGCACCGTCAGTGGGCAAGCGCCTGCATCGTCCGACAAAGTAAAGCAACTGTTTTGCATTCGCGGCATTTCACATGAGGGTTGCTACCGCGACAGCATGGACGCTCGCCACGCGGCGGTGTACGCCATCAACAAAATTGCAGCCCCCTTACCCATCCTCACAGTCAAGGCCTCTGTATGAAAAAACTCTGGCACTGGTTGATTCGCTTCGACACCTTGGGCGACACGCTGGGCACCGTAGGGCGCTTGGTGGTGGTGCTGATGTTCACCAGTCTGTTGTCGTTTTATACCTATGGTCAATTGGCCGCTTCTTTTTACACCCCAAAAATCATGGCAAATTTCTCTGGACAAACTCAAACCCAATGCGTGGGGCGCTATTTGGTGGATGCACCTGTAGAGCTTGGACGGTTTTTGATTCATTCCTCCAGCTTCATTTACGGTCTGACGGCTGATTTCGATTCAGTCGAGATCGCGGTGAAGTACGACGATTACACACCGCAGCAGTTCGCAGAAACTGCGAAAAAACGGGCCAAGGCGTTGATGGATGAGAAAAATCTAGACATGCACATTCCCTTGTTATTGAAGCAAGAGGTGTGGGACACCCCAAATGGCAAGGTGCTGATGTTGCGCTATTTGGAAGATGAGTTTTATGCAATAAGTGCTGTAAAAAGCGAAGTCCACATGCTGTTGGGCAACCGATATGCCATTGCGACAGGCGAATCCTATGAGAGCCGAAACGACCCGCACAAAAACGATAAAGGTCGCCACTCTTACAAATTCATCGACCCCAAACCAATGGAGGCGCGACTGCTCAACATTGCAAAAAACATCAAGGGCTACAGCGATGCCAACAAAGCCCCCGAAGGGTTTTGCTTGGCCGGCGTGGTAATGAACAACAAGACGATGGGCTACGACATCGAGACAGCCCTGTTCACCAATCTCGATAAAGAAAAGCGTGTACCCGATATTGACTGGGACATTGACATGGAGGGGCAATACCCTTCCACAGATGAGCCTAACTTGCTCCAGCGCATTGAAAGCTCCAACAAAGATTTGCGCCTTTTTTTTGCGCGAGATGGGGTCAGCGTTAACACCATTCGGTTTGGCCAAAGAAAAATCAACGGCATGGACAGCTATGAGGTTGCTGAATCGCTTTATTTCAAGAACAAGAAGAAAGCAACTTTTCAATTCAATTCAGAAAACGCTATACCCAAAGCGCAGCGCAGCCTGCAGCGCCCTGGTTTTACTGTGTCTTTGAATTTTGGCAGCGACGACAAGCCTTCGCCTGTGACCCAAGACCAAGCCATCAAACTGTGGGATGACATGATCAACAGCATCCGCCTGTCACCCGCCAACGGAGGCCATGCCGTAGATGCGCAAACAGGCCAACTGCCCCCAGAGGTCAAGGTGGGTGAAGCATGCCCGCGCACAGGTGTGTGGATGCCTAGTTTGCCCTCCGGGCATCCTTCTGCACAGCTTTTGGCGACTTACTACGGACGGTTTAAACAAGTGCAAGAAGGACGACCCATGCCCGAGTTTTACTCAGCCATGCACCCGAGTGAGCAAGCCAAAACAGATGCGCTGAATGCGGCACTGGTGTGGACTTGGGTGCGGGCGGCGTAAAGAGTTCAAAGAGTAAGAGGTTCAGCATGCAACGCCGTTCATTCATCCAACACACGCTAGGCATGGGCTTGGCATCTGTCTCGCCCTTTGCTCTGTCCGCACCACCTCTTACAAAGATTTCTGCCATGAACCTCAGCCTCAACACCAGCACTTGGACGCCGTTTTGTTTTGGACGCCTGATGGTGCTGCTGCCGCCCGACAGCAAAACGGGCTTGCGCTCCACCTTCAAAACTCAAGAAATGAAGTTGCGCGAAGACCTCACCACTTTGCAACACTTGCAAGCCGAGGTGCAAGTTAAAGCGCAAGAGTTCAAAAATCAAAAACACCAAGACTTCGGAAATCGCTTCATCGCAACGTATGACCTCAATAGCAAGGGGCTTAGTGTTTGGGGGTATGAATTTGATGAAATAGGTCTTGATGGGAAATCTCACTTCATTCAATCGCACAACTATTTCTATAGCCAAAAACCATTTCGTGTTTGGCAAATGACTTATTCGTTCAGTCATTTGGCGCAAGCAGGTCATAAACAATATCAATTAAAACTCGCCAATGAGCTACGCCCGCTACAAGAAAAAGAAGTGCCTACAGAAGCGGGTTTTGTAGTGCAAGGGGGCATTGTTCGAACGCAGGAGTGGCGGGCGGAGGGGGCGATCTTGGGTTTTAGCTTGCCGTTCTTTAAGAACCCAATTGACCCGAGCACATCGTTGGTGAGTTTTGGGTTGGAAAGCATTGCTCAAGGCGTGGATGGCAAGAAGCTGCTTGATCGGCTTTCACCTGTTCAAGCTGCATTAGCAGCGTTTAGCGGAGCCCGTGTTGTTCGTAAAGGTGAACGCACCATCAATGGTTTGGTGGGTGACGAGTACTTGTACCGTGAGCGCACCAAAGACGACCGATGGACGGTCTACAAGTTTTTGTGGGAAATGCCCGGTAAAGCAGAAAACGTCAATCAACCGAACATTGAATTGCGCATGTCGGTCAAACTCCCCGTGACCGTCGAATACCCCGAGCCACCTTTTAAAAGCGACGAAGAAGCCTTGGCGTTTTGGGATGCGGTGACCAGCACCTTGCGGCTGCGCCCCTTGCAAGGCCCAGGTGGGCAGACGTTAGCGCCAGACGGATCGCCACC
>CANCCJ010000145.1 GCA_947374535.1 Comamonadaceae bacterium
GTATTTGTGCCAGGCCAAAACCATGTTGGCGTCCATGCCGAAAGCAGGACCTGAGTTCCACAAGGCCAAAGCGTTTTGCTTGCCGTAGTGATAGCCCAACACACCATGACCGCCGTCCAACGTGCCTTTAGACACGGCTTCCAACAAACCAAAAGCGGGCACCACAGAACCGGCGGGCAGCACTTCGATCTTCAAATCGCCGCCCGTCATGTCGTTGACTTTTTTGGCGTAGTCGAGTGCGTACTCGTGGAAGATGTCTTTGGCAGGCCAAGTACTTTGCCAGCGCATGTTGATCGGGCCAGTTTGCGCTTTGGCAACCATTGGTGCGGCAACCGCACCCGCGGCAACTGCTGCGCCCTTTAATACGTTACGGCGAGCAGTTGTTTTTTTGCTATCTGTCATGGGGAGGTCTCCTAGTTTTTGTCAAAGACATGAATGGGAGTCGCGATTCTTATCCTCACGGGCGTTTTATTGACAAGGGTTTTCCCCGAAGCGCCGGCATATCGCTTCGAATTTGTCTCCTTGGGGACGAGCCGCTTCTATACTGAGTACCAACTTTTTTCGCTTTATGACTATGAGCAACAACGAGCTGGGTTACGCAGGCGATATCTCACCTGAAACTGCGAATGACTGGATGCAGTCCGGCGCCGCTGTGATGGTGGATGTGCGCACCGATGCTGAGCTGGCTTGGGTGGGTTTTGTCCCAGGTGCAATCGGCGTGGCTTGGAAGCAATGGCCAGACATGACCATGAATCCCGCGTTTGACGAAGCCGTGCGCGCCGCTGCGAACGGTAAAAAAATTGTGCTGTTGTGCCGCAGTGGCGTCCGTTCCATCGCGGCGGCCAAACGTGCCACAGAGCTGGGCTTGGAGGCCTACAACATCCTCGAAGGCTTCGAGGGCGATGTTGACGCAGCCGGCCACCGTGGCACCCAAGGTGGCTGGCGCATGCGCGGCTTGCCATGGCGCCAAAATTGATTCATTTATGACATTTCTAGCACTCGATGTTGGCAACACACGCCTCAAGTGGGGGATGTACGACAGCCCCGCACCTGGTGCCGCTCTGCTGGGCCATGGCGCGGTATTTTTAGAAAATATTGACCGCTTGGCCGACGAAGACTGGCGCGAGCTGCCTGAGCCCACGCACATGCTGGGCTGCATCGTGGCGGGCGAAGCCATTCGCCGTCGCGTCGAAGAGCAAATGGAGTTGTGGGACATCACGCCACACTGGGCTGTGTCGTCTGCTGCGGAAGCTGGCATGACCAACGGCTACGACCACCCCACGCGCCTAGGGGCAGACCGTTGGGTCGCCATGATTGGTGCCCACGCCCGCATGCTCGCGCAGACCCAAGGTGCTGCCCCCAAGCCTATGGTCGTCGTGATGGTGGGCACCGCAGTCACGGTGGAAGCCATTGATGCAGGGGGTAGGTTTTTAGGCGGTCTCATCTTGCCCGGTCACGGCATCATGCTTCGCGCGTTGGAGTCGGGTACGGCAGGTTTGCGTGTGCCCACCGGCGAGGTGTGCGAATTTCCCACCAACACCAGCGACGCACTCACCAGTGGTGGCACCTATGCCATCGCGGGTGCGGTCGAACGCATGGTGCAGCACGTTCGCCAGCACTGCAGTGCCGAACCTGCTTGCTATATGACTGGCGGTGCAGGCTGGAAGATGGCCCCCAGCATGTCAGTGCAGTTTGAGTTGGTGGATTCGCTCATTTTTGATGGCTTGCTAGAAATTGCCAAGCAGCGCTTAGACCACCCCACGCCCGTGTGGCCCTCGCGCAATTTGTACTGATCTGGGATAGCCCCTCATGACAGAAGGGCGGAGCAACGGCTAGACTCAGAGTCATGAAAGTCCTTGAATCCCTCACCAAGCAAGCTTCCTCCATCGCGGCCATTCGCCGCGACATTCATGCTCACCCAGAGCTGTGCTTTGAAGAAATTCGCACCGCCGATCTGGTGGCGCAAAAGCTGACCGAGTGGAGCATTCCCATCCATCGCGGCATGGGCAAAACCGGGGTGGTGGGTATCTTGAAATGCGGCACCAGTGAACGTGCCATCGGTTTGCGCGCGGACATGGACGCCTTGCCCATGCAAGAGTTCAATCAGTTTGCCCACGCCAGCCAACACGCGGGCAAGATGCACGCCTGCGGCCATGACGGCCATGTGGCGATGCTTTTGGCTGCGGCGCAATATTTGTCGAAGCATCAAGACTTTGATGGCACGGTGTACTTCATCTTCCAACCGGCAGAAGAGGGGGGCGGTGGTGCTCGCGAAATGATGCGTGATGGTTTGTTTGAAAAATTTCCCATGCAGGCCTTGTATGGCATGCACAACTGGCCTGGTCTCAAAGAAGGTCAGTTCGCACTAAGCGCTGGGCCTGTGATGGCGTCGAGCAACGAGTTCAAAATCACCATCCACGGCAAAGGCTGCCATGCAGCATTGCCACACAACGGCGTCGACCCTGTTGTGATTGCCTGCCAAATGGTGCAAGCCTTTCAAACCGTCATCAGCCGCAACAAAAAGCCGGTCGATGCCGGGGTGGTGTCTGTCACCATGATTCATGCGGGTGAGGCGACCAACGTGGTGCCTGATCACTGCGAGTTGCAAGGTACCGTCCGCACCTTCAGCATCGACGTGCTCGATATGATCGAGCAACGCATGCGTGACATTGCACAGCACACCAGCGCAGCCTTTGGTGCCACTTGCACGTTTGAGTTTGAGCGCAACTATCCGCCCACCATCAACCACCCCGCAGAAAGCGCCTTTGCTCGCGAAGTCATGGCCAGCATCGTTGGGGCCGACAATGTCGTGGCGCAAGAGCCCACTATGGGCGCTGAAGACTTCTCATACATGCTCCAAGCCAAGCCAGGCGCGTATTGCTTCATTGGCAATGGCGATGGTGTGCACCGGGAAATGGGGCATGGCGAAGGGCCGTGTACGCTGCATAACCCGAACTACGACTTCAATGACCGGTTGATTCCTTTGGGGGCGACTTACTGGGTCAAACTCGTTGAGGCTTCGCTGCGGTAAATATCAGTAAGCCGATAGCAGCGAGCCTAGGTGCGCTTTGTGAGGCGCCGCCGCGTAAGGCACCAACAAACTCAGCACATGCTTCGCACCACGTAGCAGCGAAGTTTGCGCGCTTTCAGGCTCTAGGGCATGGCGGGGGTTGCGCACATATTCGTAGCTCAGCCACCAGGTCAACATCACCACCATGTGCGTGGCCGTGGCTTCGCGTTCGCTCACGGTCATAGCCAGAGCCCCTTCGTGCGCAAGGCTGTCCAGCAAGGTGCGAAACGCCGTTGTTTTGTGCAGCAGTGCGTCTTTGATGTGTGTTTCAAGCCGACGGTTTTTGCTGAGCAAGTCATTCAAGTCGCGGTACAAAAAGCGGTATTGCCACACCAACTCGAACAGCGTATGCATGAAGAACCAAGCGTCTTCCACATCGTGTACGCCAGGCGCTGCCTCTAGTAGCTCGTGCAGCGCGGTTTCGTAGCGGTTGTAAAGCGCGGTGACCAACTCCTCCTTGGCGGGGTAGTGGTAGTACAGATTGCCGGGGCTGATGTTGAGCTCGCTAGAGATCAATGTGGTTGACACATTGGGCTCGCCAAAGCGATTAAAGAGGTCCAGCGTGACCTCCAAAATTCGCTCAGCGGTGCGGCGTGGCGCTTTCTTTGCCATAGTACTTAATTGGGGTCAGAGCCCAATTATTTCTTGGCCGTTTTCTTAGCAGGCGCTTTCTTCGCCGCAGGTTTTGCTGCGGTTTTGGCTGCAGGCTTGGCCGCAGCTTTGGGCTTAGTTCCCAGCTGCGCCTCAAGTGCTGCCACGCGTGCGTGCAGCGCCGTCATCTCAGCGGCCGATGGCAGTCCTAAGCTGTGCAGCGCCTTGGCCACACGGTCTTCAAAAATGCCTTCTAGCTTGCCCCATTGGCCTGTTGCGCGTTCGCTCAAGGTGTGAGCGGCTTGCGTGGCTTTTTGCGTGGCCTCAGCCAACTTCGCTTCGGCGGTGGTGTGCACCTTACGTTGCATGGTGATGCCGTCGCTGACTAGTTTTTCAAAGGCCTTTGTGCCGTCTTCTTGTGCTTTGGCAAATGCGCCCAAGCCAGCCAGCCAAATTTGCTGCGCTTGTTCTTTGACGTTGTCGGACATGGCGGCGGGATCGAAAGGATTTGTGTGTGGCTTAGTCATAAAAATAATTCCATAGAAGATGTTCGATAGTAATAACTGCAGCGTCGTTTTACAAGTCTGCGGTGATGGGGCTTAAAAGGGTGGGAGGCTATAATGATCGATACGTTAAATTAACCTATGTTGCTTAATTCTGTGTTTTTGTTTCAAAGGCATGAGCTTTGTTGCGTGAGTAGGTGTTTGTTAAGAGGTAGCGACATGGTTTGTGTTTTGTTTCATGTGACGATGTTCAAATGCTGGTGATGAGCAAATTGCTCGCAATGAGACACTTAGAGTTACTTTGGCAACTCAGCAAACGTGATGTAGCCACTCGCTACCGAGGCGCGGGCTTGGGTGTTGCTTGGGCCGTGATCACACCACTTTTGCAAGTGACGCTCTATACTTTTTTGTTCGTTTATGTATTCAAGTCGCGCTGGTCGGGTAATGACTCTACGGCGTTTTATGGCACTGTGATTTTTTCTGGGCTCATCGCTCACGGATTCTTATCGGAAGTGATGGGTCGTGCGGTATCGTGCGTTGTTTCCCAGTCTGGCTTGGTTAAAAAAGTGGTGTTCCCTTTGACCGTCTTGCCCACAGTTGTGGTGGTTTCGGGGTTGTTTCATGCGATTTTGAGCCTTTTGGTCTTGGGTTTCATCCTTGTTGTGCAAGGAGTTGAACTGACCGCCACAGTTATCGCATTGCCTTTGGTGTTTTTGCCGTTTGCTTTGTTCTGCTTAGGGCTGTCGTGGGCTTTGGCGGCCTTGGGCGTTTATTTGCGTGACATGGTGCAGTTGATGTCGTGGCTTGTCAGCGCTTTGCTCTTTACGGCGCCCATTCTTTATCCCCGAGACACTTTGCCAGGCTGGACCCAGTCTTGGTTGCTGCTCAATCCACTGACTTTTGTTGTTGAACAACTTCGTGAGGTTTTATTGTGGGGCCATTGGCCTAATTGGTCTGGTTTGGCGATCTACAGTGGCATTTCTTTGGTCGTTGCATGGGTGGGGTGGCAGTGCTTTGTGAAAACAAGCAAGGGGTTCGCGGATGTTCTCTGACCCAACCGTGCTTGCAATCGACGTTCAAAATGTCAGCAAGTGTTACCACGTTTATGCTAGGCCGGTAGATCGACTGAAGCAATTTATCTTGCCGCGGTTGCATCGTTGGTTGCCGTTTATTGGTCGCACTCGCTACTTCAAAGAGTTCTGGTCATTGCAACCGCTCACCTTTGGCTTGGCGCGTGGCGAGGTGTTGGGTGTGGTCGGTGCCAATGGAGCAGGTAAGTCAACCTTGCTGCAACTCATTTCGGGCGTCTTGCAGCCCACCACGGGTGGCATCAAAGTTAATGGCCGAGTGGCTGCGTTATTAGAGCTCGGCGCGGGTTTTAATCCCGAGTTCACTGGGCGTGAAAACGTCTACCTTAATGCCACTTTGCTCGGACTCAGTGAGCAAGAGATTCATGCGCGCTTTGACGAGATTGTGGCTTTTTCAGGAATTGCAGAGTTTATTGATCAACCTGTAAAGACCTACTCCAGTGGTATGTATGTGCGCTTGGCTTTTTCAATTGCTACAAGCGTCGATCCGGATATCTTGATCATTGATGAAGCCCTTTCTGTTGGCGACGGCGCTTTTGCGCGCCAGTCCTTTGATCGAATCATGGCGTTAAAGGCAAAAGGGGCCACCATTTTGTTTTGTTCACACAACGTCTACCAAGTTGAGGCCATGTGTCAACGTGTCATGTGGCTTGATCGCGGAAACGTACGGGCGCTTGGTCAAGCGGCGGCGGTGTGCCAAGAATACAACCAGTTCCTTGAAGGTCCGCGCGCAACTGAAGACCTTTCTTTTTCAGCAGCCCCCGACTTGAGCGCAGGTGTTGCCCGTCTGACAAAAGTTCATGTGAGTGCCGAGGACACTGACTTGTCCGAGTTGATTTTGCAAAGTCAAAAATCAACTTTAGTGGTGGATGTGTCTTTTGCTTCTAGCTCAGAGCTGGCATGTCCCAGCGTGGCCTTGATCATTACCGACAGTTCAGGACGCAACCTCAGCAGTTGTTGCAATCATTACGATGGGCTTCAGATCGCGCGTGATGCCCAAGGCGGTGCGCATGTTCGTGTGCGTTTTCCACGTATTCCGCTTTTACGTGGTAGTTATGTGGTGCACGCTTTTTTGCTCTGTGAGCGAGCCATCCATATTTATGACTCTGCACGTTGTGCCGAATT
>CANCCJ010000146.1 GCA_947374535.1 Comamonadaceae bacterium
AAGGGGAGCATCTCAGGGGTGAGGTTGTTCCAGCCGCCTGGGTAAAGGTTGGTGTCTACAGGTGCGAGCTTGAAACCCGCATTGCGAATGTCAACCGAACTGTAGAACGGTGGTGTGTGCTCCATCCACTCCAAACGAAACCAGCGCTCGATAGCGGGCATGGAATCGAGGATGCGTTGTTCAAGTTCGTTGATGGGGCCGTTGAGGGCCGTGATGAGGTGTGGAACCATGATGTCTCAAAAAGTAGAAGGCCATTTTAGGACTTCTGGTCCATGTACTCTTTAGAGGGACTACTCTCTAAAAAGTGTGGTTTAAACGCGAATTTCGCCTTGCCCCAATACGACGTACTTGAGCGATGTGAGGCCTTCAATGCCAACAGGACCACGGGCGTGGAATTTGTCGGTTGAAATGCCTATTTCAGCGCCCAAGCCGTATTCAAAACCATCCGCAAAGCGCGTGCTGGCATTCACCATCACGCTCGATGAGTCCACCTCGCGCAAAAAGCGTTGGGCATGCATGTGGTCGCGGGTGAGGATGGATTCGGTGTGGTGGCTCGAATAATGGTTGATGTGCGCAATGGCAGCATCCAAACCGTCCACGACTTTGATGCTGATGATGGGGCCGAGGTATTCCTCAAACCAATCTTGCTCGGTCGCATCTTTGAGGTTGGCACCCTTGACACGGACAAGGATGGCTTTGGCTTCGGGGCAGCAACGCATTTCCACACCTTTGTCGGCGTAGATGGCACCGATTTTTGGCAAAAATTCAGAGGCCACACCACGCGCCACCAACAAGCTTTCGCTGGCGTTGCAAGGGCTGTACTTTTGGGTCTTGGCGTTGTCAGCCACCGTCACGGCCATGGCGATGTCGCAAGGGTCGTCCACATAGGTGTGGCAGTTGCCATCTAAGTGTTTGATGACTGGCACTTTGGCGTCACGGCTGATGCGCTCAATCAAGCCCTTGCCACCACGCGGAATGATGACATCCACAAACTCAGGCATGGCAATCAGATGGCCCACCGCTTCACGGTCCGTGGTTTGCACCAGTTGCACGGCGTCGATGGGCAAGCCACTTTCGCTCAGGGCTTGTTGCACCAACTTGGCCAAGGCCTTGTTGGACTCGATGGCTTCCGAACCACCGCGCAAGATGCAGGCGTTGCCGCTTTTGATGGACAGCGACGCCGCTTCAATCGTCACATTC
This sequence comes from Comamonadaceae bacterium, assembly GCA_947374535.1. The sequence continues at coordinate 1,201 of CANCCJ010000146.1, forward strand.
GGACGGCTTTCGAAAATCATGCCAAACACCCCCAAAGGCACGCGCATTTGGCCTACGCGAATGCCGCTGGGTTGTTGCTTCATGCCCATGATTTCACCAATCACATCAGGCATGGCGGCGAGTTGCTCGCAGCCCTGGGCACAGGTTTCTAACACTTTGGGCGTGAGCTTGAGGCGGTCCACCATCGGGGCATCTAGACCTGCGGCGACAGCGTGCTCGATGTCTTTGGCATTGTCAATTTGCAGCGCGTCGATGTTGGCCCGCAGCAAAGCGGCCAGCTTTCGCAAAGCGGTGCTTTTCAGTGCGGCAGAGGCCTTGGCCATTTGGGCAGATGCGGCTTTGGCTTGGCGCCCGAGTGTGTGCATGTGGTCGGCGACGTTGTGTGTGGTCATGGTGTATTTTCCTAATTAAACGTTGCGCGGCATGCAAGCGCGGCACAAGCGCATGGCCAAACGGTGCAGAGCTTGCCAGTTGTCGGTCGGCCACTCTGGCGTTTTGAGACCTTTGACAATGCCGTCGACTTGGTGGGCTGACTGCAACAATTTTTCAAGCATGCCCACACTCAGGCGTGGCAACACGCGTTCAAACAAACGTTCGCGCGTGCCCCAAATGCGCTGTTCACGCAAGGCCATAGGGAACGCTTTGCCTGAAGCGACAGCGTCTTTGACGCGCTTCAAAGCACGAATTTCTTCGGCCAGTGTGTAGTGCACCAACACCTCGGCTTCGCCCTCTGCCTTCAAGCCATCCAGCATGCGTTGCACGCGCAGGGGCTGGCCACTAAGCACCGCCTCCGACAACTTGAACACGTCATAACGCGCCACGTTCAGCACAGCACGCTCAATCTGCTCAAAGCTCAACTCACCAGCGGGATACAAAAGGCCAAGTTTTTGAATTTCTTGGTGCGCTGCCAGCAAGTTGCCTTCCACGCGTTCGGCAAAAAATTGCAAGGTGTGTTGACCCGCCTCGCCTGTGGCGACACGTTGTTGTTGCGCGCCTAGACGTTGCGCAATCCAGGTGGGTAACGCGTGGCGTTCAATCGGGTCAATCTGCACGCTGATGCCGTTGTTTTCTAACGCACTGAACCAAGCCGAACTTTTGGTAGCTTTGTCCAAACGCGGCAACAGCACCACGGTCAACGTGCTGTCATTGCCGACAGCCAGCTCGGCAATGTGTTGCAAGGCCGCGCTACCTTCTTTGCCGGGCTTGCCAGATGGAATGCGAATTTCGATCAACTGCTTGTCAGCAAACAAGCTCATCGAGCCCCCTGCTGCCAAAACCTCGCCCCAATCAAAGTGCGCGCCTGCCACGGTGTAGACGCTGCTCTCGGTGTAGCCCTGTAAGCGTGCGGTGGTGCGTAAAGCGTCTAGCGTCTCTTGCTGCAACAGCGGCTCGTCACCATGGAAGGTGTAGAGGCTGCGCAAACCCTTGCTCGCCTGCGCTTGCAAGTGATTGACAAATTGAGTGAAAGCAATTTGCATGTTTAAATTTGACGAATTGCAGCCAAGCGCCGTTGCAGTTGCAAGACCAAATCGTTTTCCATGTCTTTGTAAAGCAAGGCCTCTTCTGACTCTTTCGAGAGTGCGCCGGTTTCGTTGAAGTTGATGTCGCGCGTCAACAAAATTTCTGTATCTGGAATCAACTCAATGCCACTGCGCGAACGGACACGGAAACGATAGCGCAAACGCAATTGAAATTCACGAATGGCGCCGGTCGAGGTACGCCCCACAACCACCTTCTCGCGCAACTCAAACAGTTGGTCAAAAATAATTTGCGCACGCTCGATTTGACGTCCGTCGGTGATGACCTCGACCTGCCCTGAAGACTCCAAGCTGCGTTTGAGCTTCACCCCAAATGGCGACACGATCGGAATGCTGCTGAACATGGTCTCGAACGCGTAACGGGGGGGCTTACGCAACTCAAAGCCACACCCCGCCAACCCAGCCGTGAAGGCCGTGGAGATTAACCATGCGCGACGGGTGGTTCGCATAGCAGCCTTAAACGACGATGTTGACCAAGCGGCCAGGGACAACGATGACCTTCTTCGGCACCGCACCATTGGCCTGCTTGACAAAGGTTTCTGTCGCCAAAGCCGCATGCTCGATTTGCTCTTTCGATGCTGTGGCACTGACCACCACCGAGCCACGCAACTTGCCGTTGATTTGCAGCATCAACTCCAACTCATCGCGTTGTAAAGCGCTTTCATCAACTTCGGGCCAAGCCGTGTCCAGCAAATCACCCGTCTTGGCCGAGTAGCCCAACTCGGCCCACAAATTGGCCGTGATGTGCGGGCAAGCAGGATAGAGCATGCGCAGCAAAACAGACATGCCTTCACACAACACCGCGTTGTCGCCGTCGCTGCCGTCGGCCTTGAAGTCTTCCAAGGCATTGAGCAACTTCATACAGCCCGACACCACGGTGTTGTATTGCATGCGGTCGTAGTCGTAGCTGACTTGCTTCAACACCACATGCATCTCACGGCGCAAATCAGCAGCCTCTTTGCGTGGCTTCGCAGCGCTCAAGTCACCCGCCGTGGCGGCCTTGAGCGTGGCTTCATGTTTGAACGCAAAGTTCCACACGCGGCGCAAGAAACGGTAGCTACCCTCAACGGCCGCATCGTTCCACTCCAGCGTGGCTTCGGGTGGCGCGGTGAACATGGTGTACAGGCGTGCAGTGTCCGCGCCGTAGCGTTCAATCAAATCTTGCGGATCCACACCGTTGTTCTTGGACTTGGACATGGTGCCCACGCCTTCGTAGTCGATAGGAGTACCCACGGGCAATTTGCCATCGCTGCTGTCGGCGGCGTTCTTGAGCTTGGCGCCCACCACTTTGCCTGCGTCGTCCAGCACATGCTCGACGTCGTGGGGCCAGAAATAATCTTTGCCACCCTTGGCCGTGCGACGCGAGTAGATGTGGTTGAGCACCATGCCTTGCGTGAGCAGCTGGGTGAAAGGTTCGTCCACTTTGACCAGCCCCATATCGCGCATGACCTTGGTCCAGAAACGCGCATAGAGCAAATGCAGAATAGCGTGCTCAATGCCACCAATGTATTGGTCCATCGGCGCCCAGTACTGCGCGCCGTCTGCCACCATGGCGTCGGTGTTGGTTGGGTCGCAGTAGCGCATGAAGTACCACGAGGAATCCACGAAGGTGTCCATGGTGTCTGTCTCGCGACGAGCAGGTTTGCCGCACACGGGGCATGTCACCCCGGCGTGGAAGCCTTCGTGCTTGTGCAAGGGGTTGCCAGAACCATCCGGGATACAGTCTTGCGGCAACACCACGGGTAAGTCTTTTTCGGGCACAGGCACCGCGCCGTGTTCGTCGCAATGGATGATCGGAATCGGCGTGCCCCAATAGCGCTGACGACTGATACCCCAGTCGCGTAAACGCCAAGTGGTTTTTTTCTCGCCCAAGCCTTTGGCCGCGAGCAGCTCCGCCACTTTATGGACGGCAGCTTTTTGGTTCAAACCATCAAGTTCGCCCGAGTTGATGCACACGCAGCTTTGCTTGTCGCCGTACCACTCTTGCCATTCTTTGTCGTTGAAGGCCTGGTCTTTGACTGACACCACTTGCTGGATGGGCAAGTCGTATTTCAACGCAAACGCAAAGTCACGCTCGTCATGCGCGGGCACGCCCATCACCGCACCGTCGCCATAAGACATGAGCACGTAGTTGCCCACCCACACTTCGACTTTTGCGCCCGTCAATGGGTGCGTGACGAACATGCCCGTGGGCATGCCTTTTTTCTCTTGGGTGGCCAACTCGGCCTCGGTGGTGCCACCGCTCTTGCACTCTTCGAGGAAGGCCGCCATTGCCAGATTACTCGCCGCCGCGTGCAGCGCCAGCGGGTGTTCGGCGGCCACCGCACAGAAAGTGACGCCCATGATGGTGTCAGCGCGTGTGGTGAACACATACATCTTGCCGTCGCCAATCAACGCGCCATCAGCGCCAGCAATGTCGTGCGTGAACGCAAAGCGTACGCCTTCCGACTTGCCAATCCAGTTTTCTTGCATCAAGCGCACTTTGTCGGGCCAGCCGTTCAAGGTCGCCTTCTCGTTGCCGATTTGGACATGGTCCAACAGCTCTTGGGCATAGCGGGTGATATCGAGGTAGTAACCAGGGATCTCGCGTTTCTCAACAGGAGCGCCCGTGCGCCAGCCTTTGCCGTCAATCACCTGTTCGTTGGCCAACACGGTTTGGTCTACCGGGTCCCAGTTCACCACTTGGGTCTTGCGGTAGGCAATGCCTTTGTCAAGCATCTTCAAGAACAACCATTGATTCCACTTGTAGTAAGTCGCATCGCAGGTGGCCAGTTCGCGTGACCAATCAATGGCCAAGCCCATCGCCTGCATTTGCTTCTTCATGTAGGCAATGTTTTCGTACGTCCACTTGGCGGGCGGCACGCCGTTTTTCAGCGCAGCGTTTTCGGCGGGCAAACCAAAGGCGTCCCAGCCCATGGGCATCAACACGTTGTAGCCCTTCATGCGCAGGTTGCGCGTGAGCATGTCGTTGATGGTGTAGTTGCGCACATGGCCCATGTGCAGCTTGCCGCTGGGGTAAGGCAGCATGGAGCAGGCGTAGAACTTTTTCTTCGACGCGTCTTCAGTCACGCGGTAGGCGTCGGCTTGGGTCCAAGCGGCCTGAACAGCGCGTTCGACCTCGGTGTGGTTGTATTTGTCTTGCATGGGATCAGTCAGAGAACCCCGAAATCTCCGGGGAGCAGTGCCTCAAAAAGCCAAGGCACGAAAGACCTAGATTTTAGGCCTTGGTTCAGGGGTTGGCAGGGGGCTGTTTACGCTCGGTCACAAAGCCAATGCGGTTCATGCCCGCCTGTTGAGCCAAGCCCATGACTTCGACCACGCGGCCATAGGGCACGCGCGCGTCCGCACGCAACTGCACCTCGGGCAATTCGCCGTGGTCCATGGCCAAAGCCTGGGCCGCTTGCGCATTCAAACTGCGTTGAAGGTCATTCAAGCTGATGGCTTTGTCGTCCAAAAATACCGCGCCTTGCGCGTCAATGCTGAGTTTGACAAAGCGCGGCGGCGCGCTGCTGGCCTGCGCCCCTTCGGTTTTGGGCAAATCGAGCTTCAAGGAACTGACCATCAACGGCGCAGTGATGATGAAAATCACCAACAACACCATCATCAC